>JAJSZR010000025.1 GCA_030262715.1 Deltaproteobacteria bacterium | reverse complement strand
TGGTTGTTCCACCTGGTCCAGGCCAGCACGAAGAGCTTCGTTGACAATCGTCTTAAATGGTGTGCTCAATTTGGCCGCAACGGCCCGTGCCCGTTCCATCACATCATCATCTATTGATAGTGTCGTTCTCATATTACCATCATAGCATCTTTTGAAATGATGTCAAGACATCATTTCATGTTTTAAGGCAAACCGACAAGGCTAAGCAGCGACTTTAGCCGTCCGCTTAAGCCTATTATTGGGGAATCTCACCCCGTTGCCCAGAAAGATTCAGCGGATAGTAACGCCTCGGCCCCGGAGGTAGTCCTTCAGCTCGCTAATCACAATGAACCCGAAATGGAACACTGAAGCAGCAAGCAAGACTGTAGCGCCCGCTTGGACGGCCTCATAGAAATGCTCCAATTTCCCCGCGCCACCGGAGGCCACCACGTCGGCTGAGACCGCTTCCTTAATGGCCCTGATCACTGGCAGATCATAACCGGTCTGCGCGCCGTCGCCTGCTTTGCTGGTAGGCAGAATAACCGGAACGCCATAGCCGTCAACACGCTTTGCCCATTCGACCGCGTCCGCACCAGTGGCTGTTCGTCCCCCATCGATATAGACTTCATAGCCTGAGGGCATGGCCTCGTTCTGATCCACATCGATGGCAACCGTCACCTTCTCGGCGCCGAGTGCTTTGACCATTTCTGCGACCAGTTCAGGCTTCCTAAAGGCAGCGCTGCTGGTCGATACCTTGTTTGCACCAGCGCTTAGCACCAACTCGGCCGATTTCACATCAGAAATCCCGCCGCCAACGGTAAATGGCACCGTCGTGACCTCGGCAACGCGCTTGACTACCTCGAGCATGGTGGCTCTACCTTCCACCGTGGCTGTGATATCCAGAAGCGCCAGTTCGTTTGCGCCAGCTTCACAATACGCTCGTGCGCATTCGACAGGATCACCAGCGTCTCGAATGTCCACGAAATGAACACCTTTGACGACACGTCCATTCTGCATGTCTAGGCAAGGCATGATTCGAATTGGTTGGTCCATTGTGTACCTCCTCCTTACCTTGTTTTATAGAACTACCCTCTTCCCTCACACCCAAGCAATAGGCATAGCATCGACTGTACCTGCGCACCCGTCGATAATTTTCAGCACGTACTCTACCCCGTTCTGCGCACCCCAACTTAAAGGGCCGGACGTCGCACGGCCCCACTTTTTTAGGCACAACTTACTGTTTTTAGATGCAAAAGGCTCCTTTCCTGGTAAAATACTGTTAACTGAAAACGCGGAAAGGAGGCACCAAAAAGGTGAAAGATAGTGTAAGTGTAGCACAAAATGACCAGGGTTGTAAGCCAAAGGAGGAGTTCATGGGCAAGAATCTTACACGTTTCGGCGGAGCAGGGCTTGTCCCGCCGTTAATGGAAAATCGTTTAAGGCGGGCATTTAAGACGGCAGATCTTCATACTTCTCACTGAAGATCTCAGCACTGAAGATGTTGACCTGTATTTTTGGATCTTTCCAGCAACCAGAGGCCAGACCTGCCCTCATACAGGTCTGATCCAGAAAAGTAAGCCTGTCCCTTCCGTGTGCCGTGGATGAGGTGCTTATAGTTGGTAGTGAGAGTGCCGAATCAAAAACATGTGAGGATACGTATGAAGGCACAAAAGGGCGAATAAACTATTTACCCTGGAGAGTTTTTAAAAAAATCCTGGCTACCCTGAAATTATTGGTATCCAGATACCTGAAAGCATCCAGAAAGCAATAAAAACAAAAAAAGCCAACCCAAAAGCTTGTTTCGATTCCAATGCATATCAAACCTATTATGCCTGGAACTGTCGAGCTTGTAAAAAGTTGACTATTGTATAAAACTGCTGTTTTTTTACTATTTGAAAGGCGTCTCTGAAGATGGTGTGTTTCTATTAGGAGGAAACCGTGGAATTCAAAGTTAGATGCCACGATAAAATTGTCCAACTGATTGACAAAGGTGTGGACATTCCTAATCCCCTGACCCTGGATATTGGTGAGGAAGTCAACGTCAACCAGATTTCAGGGGACAGGGTCAGGATTTACCCAGGCTGTCGTATTTATGGCGAAAAAATAGTTATTGCGGCAGGGGCTCAGATTGGTTGTGAAGGTCCGGTGACAATTGAAAATTGTCAGCTTGGCCCCGAAGTCGAACTCAAAGGTGGATTTTTCAAGAAGTCGATTTTTCTTGAAAAAGCGAACATGGGCCTGGGGGCACACGTTCGTGAAGGCTGCATCCTGGAAGAAGAGGCCAACGGCGCGCACTGTGTCGGTCTGAAACAGACGATTCTTTTTCCTTTTGTTACACTTGGCAGTTTGATTAATTTTTGTGACTGTCTAATGGCCGGGGGAACCAGCCGTAAATGCCACAGTGAAGTCGGCAGTTCATATATTCATTTTAATTTTACCCCTGACGGTGACAAAACAACCGCCTCGCTTATTGGGGACGTCCCGCGGGGGGTTATGCTCGATCAACCGCTTATTTTCCTGGGCGGACAGGGTGGTATTGTGGGACCATTGCGAATGGGATACGGCAACGTTGTCGCTGCAGGATCTGTTTTGCGTGAGGACGTACACCAGGAAAATCAATTCATCATTTCCAAAAAACACCCTGGTAAAATTATTGATACCACCCCCAAAACTTACAACAAGCTTACCCATATCGTGAGAAATAACATCCTTTATCTGGCGAATCTGATGGCGCTGGAGCAATGGTACGTTCACGTCCGCCAACCTTTTTTTAACAACCAGGAATTCGGCGACCTTCTTTACGATGGTCTCATTGACAAACTATTGTTGGCAAAAGCAGAACGCATCAAGCGCCTCAGGGCGATGGCCGAGAAAATGCCGGATTCCCTTGAATTAAATGGCCATAAGGGTGAAATTGCAGTGGCCAAAGGAGATTTTTACGAGAAAAGAAAAGAAGTTTGTGAACTGTTCACCGAAAAGGATCCGATTATAAAAGAACCTGGAGAGCGCGACCGCTTCCTTACCGGGTTTTACAATCACAAGAAGGAAACCAGCAGCAGCTACGTAGATGTCGTGCAAAGTTTGCCAATCGGAGTTTCGCAAGAAGGTGTGAAGTGGCTTAAGCAAATCGTTGATGGTATCTGGCAGCGGGCGACGGTAATCCTGCCATTTTTGAACTTGCTTGAGCAATAATCGATTATTTTTTCAGTAAGGAGGTCAAGCTATGGGTAAGCTATTCGGTACCGACGGAATCAGAGGGGAAGCCAACCGCTACCCAATGGACGCCAATATGGCTTTTTCTGTCGGCCAGGCAGTGACTCATATATTTAAAAGTCGGGATCACCGAACCAGTGTGGTCATCGGTAAGGACACCCGTATTTCCGGTTATATGCTGGAAAGCTCACTTGAAGCAGGCATCAGTTCAATGGGTGGTATTTCGTATTTAGTCCGCGTGTTGCCCACGCCTGGGATCGCTTTCATCACGGAAAGTATGCGCGCTGATGCCGGTATTGTAATTTCTGCCTCCCACAATCCTTATCAGGACAACGGCATCAAGATCTTTTCCGGCAAGGGTTTCAAACTTTCCGATGAACAGGAAGAAACGATTGAAGAGCTCATTCTGAACGGTAAACTTCCCAAAATGGTTCCTCCTGCGAAGGAAATGGGCCGTGCTTACCGCATGGAGGATGCTCCCGGGCGTTATACTGTCTTTTTAAAACATTCCTTTCCCCGGGAATTGTTCATGGAAGGAATGAAGATTGTTCTTGATACGGCCAATGGTGCGACTTATAAAGTGGCTCCCAATGCCTTTTTTGAGTTGGGCGCTGATGTTGATGTTATCCATAATCAACCCAACGGCCTGAATATCAATGACAATTGTGGTTCCCAATATACAGAGGATCTTGAAAAACGGGTGGTGGAAAGCGGCGCCGCCATCGGGCTGGCTTTTGACGGCGATGGTGACCGGTTGATCGCTGTGGATGAAAGAGGGAACGCCATCACCGGAGACCAAATTCTGATCATTTGCTCCAAGATGCTGAAGGAACAGGGAAAATTGAAAAATGACCTTCTGGTGAGCACGATAATGAGCAACCTTGGCCTGTCTGTCGCCTGCAAAAAATACGGGTTTAAACACCATGCCTCCAAGGTGGGGGACCGGTATGTATTGGAGGACATGCAGCGACTGGGCTCGGTAATCGGCGGTGAAGACTCGGGTCACATGATATTTTTAGACCATCATACGACCGGTGACGGTATTCTTACAGCCATGCAACTGATTGCAGCGATGGTCAGGGAAGGGAAACCGCTTTCCGAACTGGCGACCTTGATGGATGTCTATCCGCAAAAATTGATCAATGTAAAGGTCAATAGGAAACCGGAAATATCTATCGTGCCTCAGGTAATGGAGGCGATCAGACAAGTTGAAACGGAACTCGGGGATCAGGGCCGGGTCCTGGTGCGCTACTCCGGTACGCAAAACGTTTGTCGTGTTATGGTGGAGGGGCCCAGCGATGACCTGACTGAAAAATATTGCACCCAGGTTGCCGAAGCGGTAAAGACCAACCTTGGCCAATAGAACGCGGTATTCAATAAATGCTGAATTCTTAATTTCATAAGGAGGCAACGGATGCCTATCAAAGTGATAGTAACGCGTCATTTTGACCACATGAGCGAAAAAGCGGCGGAAATTGTCAAGAAGATTATTGCCGAATCGCTTGATAATAAAAAGGAATTCATATTTGGACTGGCGACAGGAAACTCACCCACCGGACTTTACAAACATTTGGCCAGGGCGGCCAATGCTGGTGAATTCGACCCCAGTCGGATTCGGAGTTTTAACTTGGATGAATACGTCGGGCTTCCCGGCGAAAATGCCCAGCAACGCGTGATTCACCCGGAAAGCTATTGCTATTTTATGATCCAGGAATTTTTTGGTCTTCTGAACAGCAAGTTGTGCGAAAGTAGTGTCCCCTATGGTTGCCTGATCGACCAAAAGAAACTTATCGACGAACTTCACTCGAACCCGGATGATTGGGACGAGGTGGGCACCGATGCTGGCAAATCGATTATCATCAAAGTTAACCCGGCTTCCGAGTATCTAAACTGGATTCGCGAGGATATACTCGTGGGCTATGCCCGAAAAATCGAGAATGCCGGTGGTGTGGACTTGCAAGTCATCGGAGTCGGCGGACGCGGCCACGTGGCTTTTCACGAGTCGGGAATTCCCTTTGGGGATAGCAAGGTCCTGTTAGTGAAACTGGATGACAACACCGTTGCTAACGCCTTGATGGATGGACATTTTACTTCTGAAGAAAAATGTCCGCATTATGCAGTCAGCATGGGCGCTGAATTGGTCTACCAGGCGAAAACTGTGGTGCTGCTGGCTAACGGCGAACGTAAAAGCAGACCCGTAGCCGAATCGTTACTGGCTGAACCAACCCCTGAAGTTCCCATTTCCTATGGTCAGAAATACGCAGGAAACGGAGGAAATTTGATTTACGTGCTGGATAGCATTGCAGGACGGGAACTGCTCGCTAACGATAAGATACTCCAGCAAAAGGGCTTTAGTATCGAAAACCTCTCCTGATATAATATCTGAAAGCGAACCAAAAGCCGTGTCTTTTCTCCTAATTTTGAAGAAGGCACGGTTTTTTTCATATCGGCGCTCACCAGTAGAAAATTATTTTTTGACTGAAGCCGGAATATTGTTCACATTGACAAAAAAACGGGACATTCTAATAAAAAATAATCCTTTCCATGACAAATTCGCCTCTAGAAAAAGAAATTATCAGCCTCCTCAAAAAGAGCGGACCGCTGACAGGATCCGAGATCAGGGCACTATCCGGTGGAGACGATTTAACCTTATGGCGAACCTGTCGACTTTCTAAAAGTCTGCAGACCCATACTGCCGGTATCAGGTATCTCAGGCTTGATCGAAGGGTGGATGGGTTTGCCCGCCTTTCTCCATCTGTCCTGCGGGAGTTTTTGACTTACTCTGTGGTCGGGCTTGTGGGAGATGAAAATTCAGTGAAGCGAAAGGTGCAGATGGTCAGGACGCATGTTGAGGGGGTGAGCAGATCCAAATTTGAGATGGCGTATGATGTCGTGGCAGGTCTTGAAAACCAGATGGAAAACGAACGGCTTTTGCATGAAAAGGTGTGTTTTATCCTTGCCGGAGATATTGTGTACAATATGGCGCATAATGTCCTTCGGCCAGAGAGGAGTACCGGAAGGCTTGTCAAAGGCTCCGATCTTGATCTTGTCGTGATTGTGCGTGATGATGTTCCTGATGCCTGGATGAAAAAATTGGACGATTGCATATACCAGAAAAAATACCGGGCTCTTGTTACTCCTCACGTGAATGAGGAAATCGATTATATCGTAAAAAAAATGGCGCGAGTACGGAATCAGCTTCACTTCGATACCTTCAGGCACATGGTGGCCTGTAAGATTCTTAAGGAAGGAAAGCTTCTTTACGGAAGCAAAGATATTTTTTTTACTGTCAAGAATATGCTTAGTGAATATGGTGTCACAGAGAAACTGGGTCATCTGGAAAAACAGGCCCGGGTTTTCCGACAAGAGGCGGAGGAGCGACTTCTGGGCGAAAACCCGGAAAAAACAAGAGAAGACAGATTGTATCTATTCTATCCGACAGAAGAGTCGGAGGAGTTCGAGTAAAGATCGCAAAGGATTATCCCAAATTATGCATCTCATTAAAGGCCAGGCGTCGCACGGCCCCACTTTTTTAGGCGCAACTTACTGTTTTTAGATGCAAAAGACTCCTTTCCTGGTAAAATACTGTTAACTAAAAACGCGGAAAGGAGCGTTGTCCATCCATGAAACTGATTGACTCATCGGCAAGGTTTTACGACTGTCTTAAAAAAACCCTGGCCAGACCTTCAGGTTTTCTCAATGAGCGCACTAAATAGGGCCATAGAAGAGTAGGCTGTGGACTGTATAAAGAGCAAAGGTTAAAGAAAGGCAGTAAGTGTATTCAAGGCTCCCCTGGTGGCTGTTTCTGCCTGCCAAAATGGAAAAGCTGATCTTATTATACCATAATCCTTGATATTGCTTTATGGGACCTGGAAAGCCCTTCAAGTTTTCCGAATAATGAGTCGATAAAAGAATTATAGACCCAATTATATTTTTTATTCTCTCTAACCGTTAGCCGGTGGCATCACTCAGTCACTGGCTAACACCGCATATAGCCTCCTGCCCCTTACTATTCAGCCATAAATTCAACATAGTTTATCAAGGTTTAAAGCTGATTATTCAATTTCCTCAGGGACGCTGACCGAAGCCGGGATGCCTGGGAATCAGGCATACAGCAATTGGTCGACGTAGCCAAAACACTGGATCTTTATAGATCAGGCATGCTTACCTATTTCAAACATCGTATTACGAGCGGTTCCGTTGAAGGCCTCGTGAACAAAATCAAGACCCTCAAAAAGCAGGCTTATGGCTTCAGGGATATGGAGTATTTTAAACTCCGGCTATATCATCTCCATACTCAAAGCTACTCATTAACCGGATGAACCTTATATTACCTGAAAATATTTGGCCTCAGGCCAGTTAATGGCCTACATTTTGGACAGGCCTGAAGACTTTTCAACGATAATATTAGTGAGTATGCTTTTAATCGATGCGATAAGGTCCTATAGTACAACCAACTTGACTGTAGAATTGCCCTTGTATCAGGAATGCAAGTGCCTGTGAGGAGTTCTGTATGGAAACGGGAAAGGCCGCTGAGACCCTGACAAAAGAGCTTGAAAAAGTACTGCGGGACAAGATGGGCCCACTTTTTGAGCGTTACATGCTGGACATCAAGGACCTGCTTATTCCCCTTAAATGGAAGCCCGTGGTCCTTATAATTGGCAACTACTCATCTGGAAAATCGACCTTTATCAACGAAATCCTGGAAAGTCAGATCCAACGCACCGGTCAGGCACCCACTGATGACAGCTTTACCATCCTGGCCGCACCAGAACCTAACGAACCAGAGGGAGAGATACCTGGAAGCACAGCAGTAAATGATGAACGTCTCCCTTTTGCTCCTCTGAGGCGCTTTGGTGAAAGCCTTCTATCCCATATGCGTTTAAAAAAGGTGAAAAATACCCCCATACTCCAAGATCTTGCCATCATAGATACCCCGGGAATGGTGGATTCGGTCACAGAAAAGGATAGGGGCTATGACTACCTTGGTGTGGTGGGAGAACTGGCAAAACTGGCAGACCTCATCATCCTGATGTTCGATCCCCATAAGGCAGGAACAATAAAAGAAACTTATCAAGCCATCCGGAGTACACTCCCCGGCTCCACTGGAGAAGACAGGGTCATTTATGTACTGAATCGAATTGACGAATGCAAAAGCGTGTCCGACCTTTTGAGGTCTTATGGGACCCTGTGCTGGAACCTTTCACAGATGACAGGCAGAAAGGATATACCAAGGATATATCTCACCTTTGCGCCCCAGGAGGGCCAAGTGCCTCCACCTGGCTTTGAAATATCGATGAACGAACGGGAAGAGCTCAAACAGGCCATGAACTCAGCACCAAAGATGAGGCTAAACCACATACTCCAGGAAGTGGATCGAGTCGTAAGAGAACTTGGCCTGGAAATAGAGGCCATGGCCGCCTTCCAGAAACGATTTATCCATAAATTCAAAGGAGTTCTCCGAACATGGGGTATGGCCGCCTTACTGGCCTTCTTCTTTGGAGACCTGGTTATGAAGCTCTTAACCGGCCATCCGGACACCCCGCTTGCAGGGGCCCTGCTGGCCGGAAATATGAGCTTTGAACATCTCCTCTGGCCGATTGTGTGGGCCATGCTTGTCGTGGCCTTAGCTTCTCTGTATGTTCAACGGATAATTTTTCCTAAATTCACAAAAAGTACTCTAAAGGACCTGGATAACTTGATCCCCCTTGAGACCGCCTATAAAAGGGACCTCTGGAACAGGGTGAAGCACCGGATACAAAAACTCATTGAGGATCAAGCCGGAAGGCAGATATTGATTACACATAGCCGATATCTTGGAAAGATAGAGCGATTTCTCGATAAAGACCTCGGTCGCTTTTTCGAACGTATTTAGTGCCTTGGCCTTTAACAAAATCTTGGGCTTATAGTATCTTGAAAAAATCTGATAAATGGAGGCCTCATGTCCGGTCATTCAAAGTGGAGCACAATAAAACACAAAAAGGCGGCACAGGACGCCAAGCGCGGTAAAGCTTTCTCCAAGATCATAAAAGAAATCATGGTAGCCGCCCGTATAGGTGGTGGAGACCTTGCAGCCAACCCGAGACTGAGGACTGCAATAGCGGCTGCAAAGGCCGAAAATATGCCTAAGGACAATATAGAGCGGGCAATTAAAAAGGGTGCCGGCGAACTTGAGGGTGTAAATTACGAGGAAGTCGCATATGAAGGTTACGGTCCAGGAGGAGTGGCGGTACTGGTTGAAACGATTTCAGACAACCGCCAGCGCACTGTAGCGGATGTACGGCATCTCTTTTCTAAGAGAGGCGGCAGCCTTGGAGAGCCCGGAAGCGTGGCCTGGATATTCAAGAAAAAAGGATTGTTATTGGTTGAGAAGGATAAGGCCGGTGAAGAAACCCTTATGACTATAGCCCTTGAAGCAAATGCCGAAGATATACAAGAACAGGAATCCGAATGGGAGATATATACTGCCCCTGAAGCCCTTGAAGACGTAAAATCCGCCCTGGAATCCAATGGCATCCCTATACTGTCCGGCGAAGTCACTATGTTACCCGGCAACACGGTCAGTATCGAGGACGAAAAGCAGGCAAGCCAACTCCTGACTCTTATGGAGGCCCTGGAAGAAAACAGCGACGTGCAGAACGTTTACGCAAACTTTGATATACCTGATGAAATCCTTGAAAAGGTCGGCTAGGTATGTCAAGAGAGATCATCCTGGGTATCGACCCTGGATCGCGGGCTACTGGTTATGGAATTGTGTCATGGGAGGATAACAGGCTCCATTTCGTCAATGCAGGTATCATCCGTCCGCACACGGATCTCACCTTTGCAGAGCGGCTCGAAAGACTCTACTCAGGTCTAAAGGAAGTAATAGACCGTCACAATCCCACAGTCTCAGCAGTAGAAGGGGTCTTTCAATCAGTTAACGCCAGGGCTGCCCTGCTACTTGGTCATGCCAGGGGGGCAGTAATTCTGGCGGCAGTCCATGGACGTCTCCCTGTATTCGAGTATTCGCCCATGACAGTTAAACAGGCAGTGGTTGGTTACGGCAGGGCAGAAAAGACCCAGGTACAACACATGGTCCGGATACTTCTCAACCTGTCCAAAAAACCCGCCCAAGATGCTGCCGATGCCCTGGCTGTGGCAATATGCCATGCACACTCTTCAGGCAGCCATCTAATATCCAATTCCGGAAAAAGGACGGGCTGATGATCGGCTATATCAGTGGCAAGATACTGGGTCGATGGGACCGGGGTATTATAGTTGATGTGAATGGTATCGGTTATGAAATTCAGATGCCCCCTTCATCCTTGACCAACCTGTCTTCATCCGATAATGAAGTGACAATATTTACTCACCTTGCCTGGAAGGACGATACGATCTCACTCTATGGATTTGAAACAATTGAAGCCAGGGATATGTTCAGGCTGTTGCTGGAGGTCTCAGGAGTAGGCACCAGATTGGCACTGAACATCCTGTCAATGCTCTCTGCTGAAGAACTCTTACAGATACTGGCCAGAGAAGAGAATAAGAGACTTCAGGCCATCCACGGCGTAGGGGAAAAGACCGCGGCAAGACTGTGTATTGACCTGAAGGAAAAGGCCAAGGCCATACTTACAAAAAGAAAGTGGGATGTAGAGTCAGCCCCGCATATTGAGCAAGTGGCCATGGGAGACCTGTGGGATGATGCACTCTCAGCACTCGCTCATCTGGGTTATAGTCCATCTGAGACCAAGGCCGCCCTTGCCAAGACTTTTGCCTCTGCAGGTGAAAATGCAAACCTTGAAGATCTGGTGAAAAAGGCCCTGCAGGGTCTGGCAAAAAGTCGTACAAAACGGGCATGACAGCAGAAAACATCACAAACAGAACAGGTGACACGAATCTGAGCCCGGAACCCTTGCGGGAAGACAGATCTTTCGAGCCTGGAATAAGGCCGAAGACCCTTTCTGAATACATAGGCCAACAGGAGGTCAAGGCGAGCCTCGAGGTCTTTATCACCGCAGCAAGAAGAAGAGGCGAGGCCCTTGACCATGTATTGATCCACGGGCAGCCCGGCCTGGGCAAGACCACCCTTGCCCACATAATTGCAGTAGAGCTTGGGGTGAACTTCAGATCCACCTCTGGTCCTGTGATAGAAAGGCCGGGAGATCTGGCCGCCATACTGACCAATTTACAGCAGGGAGACGTCCTGTTCATTGATGAAATTCATCGGCTGAGTCCTGTGGTAGAGGAAATACTCTACCCTGCAATGGAGGATTTTCAGTTGGACCTGATTATCGGACAGGGCCCCAGTGCAAGGACCATCAAGATCGAAATTCCGCATTTTACTCTGGTTGGAGCAACTACAAGGGCCGGGCTGCTCTCACCGCCCCTCAGGGATCGCTTCGGAGTAGTACTTAGGGTGAACTTTTACCAGGATGATGAGCTGTGCACAATTGTTAACCGGTCTGCCAGGCTCATGGTCATTGAAGTCGACCAAAAGGGTGCCCTTGAAATCGCAAGGAGGTCGAGAGGCACTCCCAGAATAGCAAACAGGCTCTTAAGGAGGGTCCGGGACTATGCAGAAGTCAGGGCCGGCGGAGGCATATCCCGTCAGATAGCAGACGAGGCCCTGCGCTTGCTGGAAGTTGACCGTCAGGGTCTTGACCGCATGGACCGTGAAATTTTAGCTGCCATAATAGACAAGTTCAATGGAGGGCCGGTAGGGCTTGATACCCTTGCCACATCCGTAGGAGAAGAAAAAGGTACACTGGAAGATGTCTATGAGCCCTTTTTAATACAGAGAGGTTACATGCACAGGACTTCCAGAGGCAGGATTGCAACAGATCTTGCCTATGAGCACTTAGGTCGCAAGAGAAGGTGAAAATGACTACTATCGTACCACTAGATCCGGAAAAACTTCGTCTGAAAATAGATCCTCAAAGCCTGGGTTTTCAACAACTAAGCCAACTTGAAACTGAGGAAAGGCCTTTAGTAGCCCAGGAGAGAGCCATCCAGGCCCTTACTTTTGGCCTGAGGATGGAACATCCTGATTTCAATATATATGTTGCAGGGATCAAGGAAACAGGGCTTTCCGAACTGGCCAGGTCATATGTAGAGGAAGTAGCCAAAGACACACATCCTCTGCCTTCTGACTGGTGCTATGTCCACAACTTCCGGAATCCGGATACACCTACTGCTATAGAGCTTCGGGAGGGCAAGGGCCGGGAATTCAAGAAGGATATGGCAGACTTGTTGGATGAACTGAGGCTCCATATACCTAAAGTCTTTGAATCCGAGACTTATGTTTCCCGAAAGGAAGAGGTGATAAAGGTATTCAATGAAGACCGGAAAAAGGTATTTCAGGAGTTGGATAACAAGGTACGTGAAAATGGCTTTCTGCTACAGTCAGATCAGTCAACCATGATGATAGTCCCGGCAAAGAAAGACGGTACCGCTCTCACCCCTGAGGATCTGTCAAAGATGTCTCAAGAAGAGCGGAAAGAACTCAAGGCCAAGAGCGAAAAATTCCAAAAGGATATGGCAGATGCCATGAGGCGCATTTACCAGTTGGAACGGTCAGTGCGCCAGAGGCTGAAAGAGCTTGATCAGGAGGTTGTAGGCCAGACAGTTGACACCTTACTGGAACCCCTGAAAAAAAAATATAAATCTTACAAAGTACTCCAGGACTACTTCGCTGATATAAGAGAAGACGTGGTCCAGCATATGGATGACTTCCGCCCTAAAAGCGAGTCTACTACAGCCTTGCCCTTTCCATTTCCAGGAACTGGTCCGTCCTTTACCCGGTATGAAGTAAATGTACTGGTTGACAATTCAGAGACCAAAGGGGCCCCTGTCATTATAGAAAGCAATCCGAGCTATCCAAACCTGTTTGGTGTCGTTGAGCGAAAGGCCCAGTTTGGTGCCCTCTTTACAGATTTTACCATGATCAAGTCAGGTGCAATTCACCGTGCAAACGGCGGTTATCTGCTCATAAAGGCCCTTGATCTCTTAAAATGGCCCTTTTCTTATGAAGCTCTAAAAAGGGCTTTAAGGAATAGAAAAATTGATATAGAAGACCCTGCAGAACAATTCGGATTATTCACAACCAAGGCCCTAAAACCCAAACCAATCCCTTTGCGTATAAAGATAGTACTTATGGGGAATCCGTTCATCTATCAACTCCTTTATAACTATGACGAAGACTTTAGAGAACTTTTCAAAGTCAAGGCACACCTTGACATCCATGTTGACAGGAACGAAGAGAGGCTGGAGCAATTTATGCGCTCAACCAAGGCCCTTGTAGAGCGGGAAAATCTCAGGGACATGCACATGAGCGGAGTTGCAAGTCTCATAGAGTTTAGCTCTGAGCTGGCAGGGTCCCAGGAAAAGCTCAGTCTAAAGATATCGGATCTCGCGGACTTATTGCGAGAAGCGGATTTCTGGGCAGGGTCCGAAAATAGCGAACTTATCGAGGCTAAGCATATCCAGAAGGCAATGGATGAAAAGGTATATAGATGTAGTCTCTATGAGGACCATCTGCATGAAATGCTCAAAAAAGATATCCTTAAGGTATCAACAACCGGTAAGGCCTTGGGCCAGGTAAATGGGCTTTCCATCTATGACCTTGGTGACTATATGTTCGGCAGGCCCTCCAGAATCACGGTGAATATAGCTCTCGGCAAGGAAGGGGTTGTAAACCTGGAAAGGGAGGCTGATCTCAGCGGCAGCATTCACACCAAAGGCGTGATGATACTGGCCGGGTATCTGAAGGCCAGCTTTGCGGCAGACTGCCCCTTGAGCCTCAGTGCCTCTATATGCTTTGAGCAGAGCTACGGCATGGTCGAGGGAGATTCCGCCTCTGGTGCAGAGCTGTTCGCCCTATTATCAGCGCTCTCCGATGTGCCGATTGACCAGGGAATTGCTGTAACCGGGGCTGTTAGCCAGAAAGGAGAAATTCTGCCGGTAGGGGGTGTCACCAGAAAAATCGAGGGCTTCTTCGACCTTTGTGAGACAAGGAATTTCACCGGAGGGCAGGGAGTAATAATCCCGGAGGCCAACGTCAAAGACCTGATGCTCAAACCAAAAGTGATTGATGCCGTAAAGCAGGGTAAGTTCCAGATCTGGGCCATATCCAAGGTGGAAGAAGGCTTGGAAATACTTACAGGCCAGCCTGCCGGAGCCCCTGGACCTGACGGACGCTATCCGGAGGATTCAGTATTTGCAAAAGTAAGTGACAGGTTGAGGAAACTTGCTGAAGAAGCCAAACTCTTCATGCAAAAAGAAGAGGAAAAGGAAAAAAAGCATTAGAGATTACGGGAGAAAAAATGGAACTCAATATCATCAATTCCCAGAATGAAATGCCGGTAAAAAAAGGATATACAATCTCCTTAATCATAAAGAAATTCAAGGGACATAAAGATGTAGAAATACATCTTTTCCGGCCGGATTGGGATGAGAAGGAAGCCCAACACTATGACTGGTTAAAGCTTTTGGGTGACCCGATAGACAGGGATGCACCTATTGATCCCGTAAGCAGTCGCAAGGTCCTTTTGGAATCGTTTACCATTGAGGAAAGAGATATGATAATGGACTATATGAAGAAACGGTATGTCTCCAGACTGTCCGCAATCAATTCACGTCCACTGGACTTCCCCATTCCTCTGGGGCTCATTCCTCTGTCTGAAATTCCAGAAGATGATGATGTTGGCTGCATCCGCTTTGAAGAGATCCCCAACTATACACTCCCCTTTCCTGTACATGGCCTCTACATTTTAAGCCAACACGAACCCATAATGGAAGAAATATAGTTTTTCAGATACTGAAGTTAAAAAGCCAGACTTAGTCTGGCTCTTTAACACAATTAAATCAGATCATCAGCGACGCCTGCGTCGGGCCTTACGACGCCTGCGTTCAGCCTCCTGCATCTTGCGTCGTTTTTTTACACTCGGTTTTTCGTAAAAGCGACGGTTTTTCAGTTCTCGTTGAAGCCCGTCAAGCTGCATTTTTTTCTTAAGCACCTTGAGGGCCTTTTCCAGGCTTTCCTGGACTTCTACCACAATCGCCAAGGGTATCCCCCCTTCCTGTTTTGGATTAACTAAATTACTATATCTTCTTTCAATACAATATGTCAACGTACACTTAATTCCTTTGTTACTCTCAAGATATCAATCTTCAGCAGATATGTCCTTAGTCTTTATAACCTTTTTGGCACCGCGATAATTCTTAGGGTCCAGATCATATTTCTGAAAGAGTTTGTAAAAATCTGCCCTGTAGTAACCCGCAGACTTAGCAGCTTTGCTAACATTCCCTTTTGTAATCCTGAAAAGGTCTTCCAGATATTTCTTGATGAACTGATCCTTGGCCTCTCTTAGCGGAACCTTTTTTTGGGGCAGACAGTAATTGGCCAAGGCAGTATTTGCAAGCATGGCACTGGTTATGGTATTTCCGGTAGAAACGGCAACAAGATATTCAACTACGTTTTTCAACTCACGGACATTTCCGGGCCAGCAATATGTTCGAAAACCATCAATGACATCCTCCTCAATTCTCTTGATATCTTTACCCATTTTGGTTTCGTATTTCTTAAAAAAATGTTGCATTAGCAGAAGAATGTCTTCCGGCCTCTGCCTCAAAGGAGGAATATTTATTGGAACCACATGAATTCTGTAATACAGGTCCTCTCTGAAACGACCTTCTTCAACCAGTTTACTGAGGTCTCTCTGGGTTGCCACTATCAGTCTCACATCCACCTTGTGCATATGGTCGTTCCCCAGGGATTTTATTTCTCCGGTCTCTATAACCCTCAGTAGCTTGGCCTGCATGGCCTCGCTCATCTCTCCAATCTCATCCAGAAACAGTGTACCCTGATGGGCCTGTCTGAAAAGCCCCGCTTTGTTGGTTACAGCACCTGTATAGGCTCCCCTTACATGGCCAAAAAACTCGTCTTCCAGCAATGTCTCCGGGATGGCTGCACAATTAACAGGCACAAAAGGTCCTTTGCTTCTTGGGCTGTGGAAGTGTATGGCATTAGCCACCAGTTCCTTTCCAGTTCCCGATTCACCGTAAATAGTTATGGTACTGTTAATAGGGGCAACCTGGACTATCTGCCTGAATATGGCCTTTATCCCTGGACTGTTGCCAATCATGTCCGCAAACCGGAACTGATCCTCCACTATACGTTCAAGGTCAGCCACCTTTTTCAATAGTTTTCTCTTCTCAATGGCCTTTTCTATTTTCAAGGCCAGATCCTCATGTTGTATTGGCTTTTCGACATAGGAAAAGGCACCGGCCTTCACTGCTTCAACTGCCTTTTCTATAGTGCCATATGCTGTGAAAATAATAGTCTGAAGATCAGGATCAATTTTTAAACACTCTTCCATGAGTTCTTTTCCGCTCATATCGCTCATCCTTTGGTCAGACAAGAGTACATCAATCTTTCCCACCTGATCCCTGAATATCTTGAGGGCATCTATGGGATCTGAGGCTGTGATCACATCTTCATAACCAAAGAGCTTAAGGCGCATTTTTGTCGTTACGAGTATGTCCTCCTCGTCATCTACGAGAAGGATCCGCGGCCTTGAGGCCATATTTTTATCTTCTAGTCTAATTTTAGATTTGTTGTCCACTTTCTTCACTATTATCATTTTTTGTTGAGAGAGATATTTGATCCATGCTAAGATAGCTCAATAATGAATTTATTGAAAAATGGCCTTAGCCTCTCTAACAAGCTTTTTTTTGGCTACCTGATACTTTCGGCCATTATGATACTGCCTTGCGTGGTGTCAATCTACTACCTATCAGAGTTGGAACGTTTTGCGACTAGCATATCCAAGCACGACTTGGAACTATCAAAGACTATAGAACATCTTAAAGCAATACCACCTTCAATGGAAGGTGAGGGCCGCCGTCTCGTGACTCTATACAAAGAGAATGCCTATCACTCTCTCATGTCCCTGATCCAGGAGTTTAAAGACAATCTGATCAGTGTACAGAGAGACGGTCCCAAAGAAATTATCCCCATTGTCCATGACATCGAGCTTAACCTGGATAAACTCGAAAAGCTGGCCGGGAATGCCAAAGCAAGTTCACCTAAAAGTAGACCGTCTGAGATTACCCCTATTGAAGCCAAGCGAGAAGAGGAAGTCAAGGCCCTGATCTCCAGCATAATGACAGAGCTTCATGACTTGGAAAAAGGCGTACAGCAAACGACCAGTCTCAGATCTTCCACAATCTCGTCCCGTAGCTCACAGGCAAGGGAAATGACTATATTTGTATTGGCGGGGGCCTTTATTTTCTTCGTCCTTTTTACCCCCTTGTTCCTATACAAATTTATAAAAAGGCCTATTGATCACCTTCGTCACGGCACTGAAATCGTTGGTCAGGGGCATTTCGATCAACCTATTACTATAGAGTCCCGGGACGAACTTGGAAAGCTTGCCAAGGCATTTAATAATATGGCGGTAAGGCTCAAAGAACTGGATAAACTAAAGTCTGATTTTATTGGAATGGCGAGCCACGAACTAAAGACTCCCCTGACTGCCATGATGGAAGCTGCCAAACTCCTTTCTGAGCCCCGGGTAGGTGAGCTAAACGAAGATCAGCGGAGATTAGTAAATATATTGAACGATAGCATGAAGAGATTTCAAGGCCTGATAGACAAACTTCTGCGTCTTTCCAGACTGAAGGCAAGAATTGAAGCTATTAAAAAGCGCCCTTTGGACATTACAAGGGTCTTTTCGAAGATCATACAGATCTTGAAGCCCATGGCCCTGGAGAAAGATCTTGACGTAGAGTTTGTACCTGTATCAGATCTGAAAAAGAATATTCCGGTTGATGAAGAACGACTATTTCGCGCATTTATGAATATCCTGCACAATGCCATAAAATTCAGTCCCGAGAACGGAAAAATAAAGATCGTCTTGGATCACATTGATAAAAATGGTAATGAGTGGTTAAAAATTGGTATTATTGACGCCGGACCCGGAGTAAACAAACTCGAAACGGAAAAGATATTCGATAAATTTTACCAGATTCAGACAATACGGAAAAAAGACGGATCTGGACTCGGTCTGGCAATTGCCAGAGAGATTATCCTGGCCCATGGAGGTAAAATTTGGGTAGAAAGTCCACCACCGGAAAATATCGCAGTTTCGCCAGAAAAAGGGGCTGCCTTCTGGTCTGTTTTGCCATATTCTTCCTGACATTGCTCGTTGGGTGTACAACTGGATTCCAACAAAGGTTCCATATATTTGATCCATGGGAAAAGGCCATTCTACTCTTGAGAGATGGCCGGATTGATGAGGCAATTCCCAACCTGAAGTCATTGCTCGTTGATCCTGATTATTCATGCAGGGCGGCATTTTATCTGTTTGCCTTTGATGGGGCCAAGGATGAATACATCAGGATCATACGCTCTGAAACCTGTAAGCATAAAACGCCTGGAGAGGCAAAGTTACTGGAAAAACACCTTCAATTGAAATCAGAGTACAACGAGCAGCAATCAAGAGTAAGTGACCTGCGGAAAGAGACACAAAATCTGGAAAAGGAACTTAGTCGCCTCCGCTTCGAGCTGCAAAAGATGGAAGAGATCAGGCGTGAAACAGGGAAATGGCGAATTCAGTAAATTTATACCGCTAATAGTACCTCCAAAGCTTATTGCTCCAACTTATAATTACCGTGATGCATTTTTACTGGCATTAACCACTTTTTTTCAAATTCCGTCTTGACAGAGTATTCTTTTGTTGTTATGTAATCGCAATAATGTATTGGGGGTCATTTTCTGTTGATAAGTAAACAGCTATAAAAACATTTTTTTAATCTCACAACAACTTAGAAGGGAGAGGATGATTATGTATTTAAAAACCTTGAAGGCTCTGTTGTTAGGTTTGTGCATTGGGGCCATGGCAACGATTTCCTGGGCATCGAGTTCTCTGGCAGCAGAGGAGAGCTTGGAGCAACAGGTGCATGAGCTGATCCAGCAAAACAAAGCACTCACTGATCGACTTATGCAAGTGGAGCAGCAGCTCAGTGAAATGAAGGCAAAAACTGCGCCTGCTGGAGTAGAACAGCGAGTTAGCCAGTTGGAAGAACGGCTTGAGAAAGAAAAACCTGCTTGGGGAACCGGCTTTTTGTCTGACCTGGAAAACCGTATCACATTCAGCGGCCTGCTTGAGTTTGGAGCAGCATATCATAGCACTGACATGAACCATGGTGACTATGAACATGACAGTGATCTTTGCATGACTACTGTTGAACTCGCAATTGCAGCAGAGGTCAATGACTGGGTCAGCGCGGAAATGGTTCTGCTTTATGAGGATCCAACCTTTGACAACGACGAGACAAACGTGGACATTGACGAGGCATTTATCACCATTGGAAATACGGAAAGAATACCCCCTTTTCTAAAAGCTGGAAAAATGTATGTTCCTTTTGGTGCACTCCTTGAGCATTTTCCGGATGATCCCCTTATTGATGCGCCCCTTACATTGTGCGTAGGTGAGACACTCGAAAAGGCCGTGTTAATCGGAGCTGAATATGAAGGTTTCACTGTTTCAGCTTACGTTTTCAACGGTGACGTAGAGGAAGCCGGTGGCGGTGACAATGTTGTTGAAAGTTACGGTTTCGATGCCAACTATGCCCTTGAGGAGGATAACCCTATAATCCAGGGTTTAGACTTGCTCGTAGGGGGTTCATATATATCTAACATGGCTGAAGCTGACGGTATAGAGGATACACTAGAGGATATTGGTTCTGATATTGAAGATTACGTGGGCGGTGCTGCTGCCTATTTCCATGCTGGCTATCAGGGCTTCTTTCTTGATGCAGAATACATGGCGTTTACTGATACGGCTGAGTTTTACGAAGATGGGACAGAGGTAGAGATCGATAATCTAGAAGTATGGAATTTTGAAATTGGATATAATTACAACTGGTGGCGAAATCTCGAGATCGCCCTTAAATATGCCGGCTCCAACGACTGTGACTATCTCGGACTCCCAAGAGATCGTTACGGGATCAACTTTAACCAGGAGATCTTTGACAACACAATCCTGTCCGTTGGCTATATGTATGATGAGTATGATACAAATGATATTGATGAACGAAACACACGGGATCTGGTCTTCGGTCAGATAGCCGTCGAATTTTAAAGATTTATCTATTCCTAAATAATTTCATTCAGCAAATAAGGCGCTGGTTCATATCTTGGCCAGCGCCTTATTTTTTTATGCAGTTTAGAAACTATTCAAAATCAATCACGAAAACACGAAACGAAAAAATAAAAAGTCAAGTTGGCTCGTCCATCCACAAACTTCCCTTTCGTGTTTTCAATTTTTCGTGCTTTCGTGATAATTCTTTTTTGCTTCCCTAACGATAAATCCAATATCTAACTGCATAGGTCGAAATTTTTACTTTCCTTCGACATTCTGCGGTTCCTTGTTCGATATTTCAAAATATTTTTTTGATTACCTATTGCAAATGTAACGCACTTAGTTTATCAATAATCAAAGAAATGTTCTGAATGATTAAAGTGATGAACAAAATTGAAAAAATAATAATTTCCGAGGAGCGTTGCCATGAACAAAAGCACCAACACATGCATCAAGACAGGACGACCTATAGTTCACCCTGTTGTGTGCCAGATGTGCCTGCGAAAGTGCCCACGGGCAGGAAGGCAGGGTCGACGGTGCAGATCTGTTGTAACAAGACGCTTCCTTACAGAGAATGAAGGTTAAGCAATAAATGGAGATAAAATCATGGTAGGAAGCCAAACGTCCATACGCGGACCAGTTACACGAAGGCGACCAATAGGAAATGTAGCGCAATTAGCTATTGGCAACGGCACCGTACTTGCCGGCGTCCGTGACTCTTTGAGCACTATCCGTGACCTTTTGGATTCCACAGATCACGCAGTGGCAGAGTCTATCCAGATCCAGAAAATGGCATCTATGGAGCACCTGGCCGGAGGTCTGTGTCACGACCTCAAGAACGGTCTGCTAACCATCGCGGCCACAATTTACCGACTCGAAAAGGAATTTCCCCAACCTGATATACGACAGAAAGTATTAGCTGTACGCAAGGTCGTAGACAACATGGAAGGCTTGGTGAATCATCTGCAGGCCCTAGGACCTGACGAGATCACAGTGGAGCTGATCCACAGGGATTTAACCGTAGAAGCAAAACTGGTCCTTGATGCCCTGAGATCATCTTTCAACAAGAATATCAAGCTGAATTTTACTCCTTGCGGCCACCCCCTTCCGGTTCTGCTAAGCCAGGGTGACATATGGCGAATATTGAGCAATCTTGCAGTCAATGCCCAGGAGGCAATGGCAGAAGGGGGAGATCTGCTTGTTGGGACTTTCAAACGTATTGTTGATAATTATTACTGCCGGCAGCACGGGAACGCCTACCCAGGGACCTTCGCAGTCCTTTCTGTATGCGACCACGGATCAGGTATTCCTAAGGATATGCTTAACCGGATTTTCGACCCCCTCTTTTCCACCAAAGAGGCGAGTGGAAAAGGCCGGAAGCGAGGATGGGGCCTGGCTATTATCTTTGCCCTGATCCGCCGGCGGGGCGGATGGATTGACGTGACGAGCATTCCTAGAGAAGGGAGCACCTTTGAGGTCTTTCTGCCCTTGCAGGTAATAAATGAGGTAAAAGATAACAGCAGCGCAGATCTGCATGGCAAGACATCAGTCTAACCAGTAATTGCAATTGAATTTCAAAATATAATACCTATTAGGAAAATGCAGCCATGAAAAATATTATACCAGATCCTAAAAAACATGCCGATCCCACTGTTAAAGCCAAAGACATCCTCGCTACTCCTTCATGTAGTACAGCAAAAGAAGGTAAAATTCCATTGCCAGACTGCATAACTCTGACATTGCTCATGGCCATGACCATGAATCCCAAAGATATGCGTAAGATGTGTATGAAGCATTATCTCAAGTCCGGTAAGCATAATTTGCATTTGGGCTACGAGCTCTGGGGCCTTCATCATGCCAGCCACGATCCGGAGAAATCCGTTGCAAAAGACCTCCGGCGCTATTTCAAACGTCAGTTTTCCACTGCGCCATTGAGGGTCCGTTCCATGGCCCCTGAAGACCTGGCACAGTCAATAGGAAACAGGCAGTGGCCTGCTCCAATTTTATGGGCAGCGAGCACTGACTCTAGATCGGAAATGCGCAAACAGGCCCAAATTCTGGCACATTCTCTTATCTGGCGTCTCATGGAAAATTGTAATCAGCTCAAACTCGGCCTTTCTGTCCTGAATCACAATGTCATAGAAAAAAAACAAGGCCTAAAGACTACAGGAGGACATCGCTTCCATTCTAAAGTCAATACACCTGAGATTTCCGTAAAATCTATATTTAAAAGACAACTACAAGAAAAGGATGGAGAAATATTAAAACTCAAGAAGAAGCTGGCTGAATACTCCCAGGAGTTGACAGAGTTGAGACAACGGCCATTTCGAGAAGCAACCCTGAAACGCAAAGCAAAAAAGCTTGCCTACGAACTTGAAAAGGCAAGTAAAAAGATTTCTGAACATGAGAAACTGATTGAATTATATATGCAAGTCAAGGATGAAAATAAATCCATAGTGCAGAACGTAAGGCCGGACAAAGAAGAGAATACCCAGGCTGGTAACGTGTTTACTTTACTCCGCCCTGAGGATGCACGGGGAGACTGCAGTCACTGCACAGAACAGAAAAAATGCACCTGTCCTCTGGAAGGCATGCATGTAGCTGTGATAGGAGGCCTTGATCGTTTGGAACCCGAATACCGTAAAACAATCCATGATTTGGGCGCGGATTTCATCTTCCATAATGGAGACTGCTCCAATGGGCGGCATGTTCTCAAAAACGTGGTCTGCAAGGCTGACATCATCTTGTTTATCACCAGTATCAATAGCCATGGGGCCTTGAAAGTAGTAAAGGCTACGTGCAAGAAGACTGGAAAGCAGTTCAAGGTCGTGCGACATCCCAGCGCTAACTCTGTCTACAAAACCCTTTCGGAAATAACAGGATAAGAGAAAAAATGATCGATATTGAAGATTCGCTACAACAAACCAAAAGAGACCTACTCTGGGTGGGCTATCAATTGTTTTGAAAGATGAACGTCGAACATCGAACATCGAACTTCCAACGTCGAATAAAAAAATGAATATCGAATAACCGAACATTCAACGGCTATTTCTGTATACTCGAGCAGCCTTTTCCCCCGGTCATAAGTATGTTTCTTCATCTTTTCCCATTCAACATTCGATGTTGGACGTTCGATGTTCGATGTTCATCTTTTAGTAGTTCATTATTCCATCCGGTGCAAAAATAACTTAGCACTTATGGGTGGGCTATTACGGTCCTTGCAACCGTAAACACATGGACCTCTTTTACTCCTATCCTTTTTAGGGCCTTGGCACAGGCCCTGACAGTAGCCCCTGTGGTATAGACATCATCGACGAGGAGTATTGTTTCCACACCTTCTGGCAGACAACTTGCGGCCTCAAAGGCATTTCTCACATTTCTGAGCCTTTCCTTCATTGAAAGCTCTGTCTGGGGTTTAGTATTCAATGTCCTGGTGAGAATATCCATTCCTAATGGAATATGAGGAAAGATCGTCCTGGCAAGCCGGAGGGATTGGTTGAAGCCCCTTTTTCTCAGACGTTTCGAGTGTAATGGCACCGGAATTACCATGTCCGGCTTTAAGTGATCCGGTAACATATACTCCATAGACAGGGAAGAAAGGGACCTTAGAGCATGTCCGTCATCGTTGTATTTAATTCTGTGAATAAGGGTCCTAACAGACCCCTGGTACTGAAATACTGAGCGGGCAGTGTCAAAGGATGGAGGATTCTTTATGCACTGGCCACATATGTGGCCAGTACCCTGCGGGCTGTGAAACGGCCGGCCGCAGACAGTGCAGACAGGAGGTTCTATGAGCCTTATGGACTCAAGGCAGTCGTGACATAGACGGTCTCCTGCTGGAGCAAAAAGCCTGGTCTGGCAGGCGGCACAGCACGGGGGAAAAAGGATATCCCTTATTATTAGGAAAAGCTTAGCAGGGGACCATTGCATTTAACAAGACATATTTACACATAAGTTGAGCGATTAGCTGTTAGCCATTAGCGTTTAGCCTTGAAAAATCAAGGTATTATGTTAATTAGAAGTAACTTCTCAATAACTCAGGGTAAGATGTCTGGATTCCTGCTTTCGCAGGAATGACGGGCATTTACATCCAAACGTCATTCCGGCGAAAGCCGGAATCCAGTGAATAGTCGCAAATGTAATCTACCCCAACTTATTGAGAAGTTACAATTAGAAATAATACCCAATGGGTGAAGTAAAACATCCTACTTGTCAGGGCGGCAGACCGATAATCATTAAACTAATAGCTAATCGCTGAAGGCTAATCGCTTAATTTAGTTTACATGGACTCAACAATAGATGAGGCAAACTCCGAGCACTTTACTTCAGTTGCACCATCGATCTGTCTTGCCAGGTCATAAGTTACCCTCTTTCTGGCAATGGCTGCCTCAAGGGCACTGTGGATCTTCCCTGTGGCGTCTTTCCAGCCAAGGTATTCGAGCATCATGGCACCGGAGAGGATAAGTGAGACAGGGTTGACCTTGTCGAGCCCGGTATATTTAGGGGCCGTGCCATGGGTTGCCTCAAAAAGGGCGTAGCCATCACCTATATTCGCACCGGGCGCCATGCCAAGTCCTCCTACCTGGGCCGCACAGGCATCGGAAATGTAATCGCCGTTCAGGTT
>JAJSZR010000024.1 GCA_030262715.1 Deltaproteobacteria bacterium | reverse complement strand
CCAGTTCCCTGAGACGTCGCAAGCTGATCCAGGCCATATTTTTTGGGCTTTTCAGGCTCTCCTCTGCCATCAATGGAATCGCATTGCTTATTGTCGTCTATTTTCTTGTGGCAAGAGGGTGGCGGGCCATCAACTGGACATTTCTCACGCAGCCGCCCACTGAATCAATGACTAAAGGCGGAATTCTGCCCTGTATCGTCGGCACCCTCTGCCTGAGCCTGGGTGCCATCCTGGTGGCACTTCCCATCGGAGTTGCCTCTGCTATTTATCTTAATGAATATGCCAGACCTGGCCGGCTGCTCCGCGCTATCCGTATAGGGATCAACAACCTTGCCGGTGTGCCTTCAGTGGTCTTTGGCCTCTTTGGTCTTGCCTTCTTTGTAGTATGGTTAAAAATGGGTGTGAGCATCCTTGCCGGCTCCCTGACGCTGGGAGTACTCACCTTGCCCGTAATTATCGGATCTTCCGAGGAGGCCCTGAGGTCCGTTCCGGACACCTATCGGGAGGCGTCCCTGGGCCTTGGAGCCACCAAGTGGCAGACCATCTACCGGGTGGTCCTGCCGGCTGCTTTGCCCGGCATCCTCACAGGGGCCATCCTGGGAATCAGCCGGGCCGCAGGGGAGACTGCGCCCATCATGTTTACAGCAGCCGTGTTCTATACACCTTCTCTGCCGACTTCTGTTTTTGATGAAATCATGGCCCTGCCCTATCATATATATGTTCTGGCCACGGCCGGAACAGAGATCGAGGCCACGCGACATCTCCAGTATGGAACTTCCCTTGTGCTGATTGTCCTGGTGCTGGGCCTGAATCTTATTGCCATTATCTACCGTGCCCGCCTCCAGAGACGGATGTAATGCATAATGGATAACTCTTTAAAAATTAAAATAATAAATCTGGATTTCTATTATGGTGACTTTAAGGCCCTTCACGATATCTGCCTGGACCTTTTTACAAACCAGGTGACCGCCTTCATTGGCCCCTCAGGCTGCGGCAAAAGCACTCTATTGCGTTGCCTGAATCGGATGAATGATCTGATTCCTATCAGCCGGGTGGAAGGGCAGATCCTGCTGGATGATCAGAATATTAACGATCCAAATGTGGATGTGGTCACCCTTCGTCGCAACGTCGGCATGGTATTTCAAAAACCCAATCCTTTCCCAAAGAGCATTTTTGAAAATGTGGCATACGGCCTGAGAGTGAACGGCATAAAAGATAAGGCCTATATTGCAAACCAGGTTGAAAAGAGCCTCATTCAGGCCGCTATCTGGGATGAAGTCAAAGACAGAATTAATGATTCAGCCCTTGGTCTTTCGGGCGGCCAGCAACAACGCCTCTGTATTGCCAGGGCCCTGGCAATGGAGCCTGAAGTGGTCCTTATGGATGAACCGGCATCTGCCCTGGACCCAATCGCCACCCAGAAGATCGAGGAACTGATCCATCAATTGAAAAAATTATATACAATCATAATTGTTACACACAACATGCAGCAGGCAGCCCGGGTATCCGATGTCACTGCCTTTTTTTATCTGGGAAAGCTAATTGAAGTGGATGATACTGAAACCCTTTTTACAAAACCAAAACTACAACAAACAGAAGATTATATAACAGGCCGTTTCGGATAGTGAGGGAAATGTTATGACCATACGTTTACAGAAAGAGTTAGAGAAACTGAAAAAGAGGATCCTCTCTCTGGGAGCCATGGTTGAGGAGCGTGTCCGTATGGCTATCCAGGCTCTTGAGTTAAGAGATGCGAATCTTGCAGAGAAGATCATCAGGAGTGACTATGAAATAGATGAGTTTGAAATAGAGGTGGAAGAGGAATGCCTGAAGCTTCTGGCACTGCATCAGCCTGTTGCCGTGGACCTGCGGTTTCTTATAGCTGTGATCAAGATCAACAACGACCTGGAAAGGGTCGCTGATGAGGCAGTGAACATCGCAGAACGGATTCAGATCATTGCTAAACGGGAAAGGCTCGATATCCCTTTTAATTATTCTTTGATGGCAGAGAAGACGGCATCCATGCTCAAGAAGAGTCTGGATGCCCTTGTGAACATGGACGATTGCCTGGCGTTGGATGTCCTTAAATTAGATGATGAAATAGATGATATGAAAGACCAGGCCTATGACGTGATAAAACAGGCCATAGGCAAACGCACTAATCGCGTGGGTTATCTGATCAATCTGCTCTTGATGTGCCGCCACCTTGAGCGCATAGCAGACCATGCCACCAACATTGCCGAAGAAGTCGTCTACATGGTTCAAGGGGAGATCATTCGGCACGGAAATGTCGAACCTGAAGCCAAAGAATGAATTGGTGATAATTTATCCCATCCCATCAATCGTATCCATTCACGGGATTACAACGCCCGTTTTACCGCAACCCACCGAACTGTAAGCGTTTACAGGGTGCTGCAGATGCGAGGCGTACGGGTACGCAGACATACTCCCTGTACTTCAAGTGCCCGACAACAAAGCAGATGCGGTGCCCTGTAAACGCTTACCATCAATCTAACCAAAATCTAACCTTATAGTCATCCAGTCTTAACGAATCTGAATCATAATAAGCGAAATCAAAGGATTAGAATTTTTATCGAGAGGAGGTGAAGTTTGTAATTTTAGAAGCAAAGCGGAGAGAGGCCCATAATATTTAATAGATAATGGAAAGGTATGTGAGAGAACATGAAGAAAATTTCACTCATCGTATTTATCATAACGAGTTTGCTTATAACATTTGGCACTACTCAGTCTTGGGCTGGTGAAGTTGACATTTTGGTCAATAAGCTGGTTGAAAAAGGGATCCTTTCTCATTCAGAAGCCCAACAACTCTTGAATGAAATGCAGAAAGAAGCGGTTGTACTGGAAGAACAACGTAAGCAGGAGGTAGTGAAGGAAATTAAAGACAAGGAACTGGCAGTGCCTAAGGTCTTAAAAGGACTGAAAGTTGGGATGCTGGCGTACATAGACTATTCAAACGGCATTAAGCCGGAATCTGGTGACAAAGATTCCAGCTTCAACCATTTCAGAATCACCCGTGGTTACTTCACGGTGAAGAAAGAGATCTTTCCATGGATGCGGACACGAATCACTATTGATACACACCAGGATGATGAGGGAGATTATAAAGAACGCCTCAAATACCTATATGCTGAACTGAGACCGCCTGACCTTGGGCCTTTCACAGGCATGAAATCCGAGGTCGGATTGGGACATATCCCCTGGCTGGACTTTGAAGAACATGTAAATCCGTATCGCTGCCAGGGTACAATGGCCATAGAGCGTGCGGGGACCTTCAACTCTGCTGATACCGGCATCAGCCTTCGTGGTGATTTTGCCGGAAAGTTGGAGGATGCAAAGGAGAAAACAGGTAGTCACCACTATGATGGCCATTACGGAAGCTGGCACCTTGGGGTCTTTAATGGATCAGGTTATCACGCAAGCGAAAAGAATAACAATAAGGTAGTTGAGGGGCGGCTTACACTGCGCCCTGTGCCTGAACTCATACCCGGTCTCCAGTTGAGCTATTTTGGTATTTATGGAGAGGGCAATAAGAAGGCCTCAAACGGGGACTACCCGGACTATGAGGTGAACCTGGGCATGCTGAGCTATGAGCACCCGTGGGGGATCCTCACTGCCCAGTATTTTCAAACCGAAGGCAATGCGAAAGGCAGTTGGGTAGATGCAGATGGTGATGCACTGGATACTGAATGTTATTCCTTCTTTGGGAATTTGAGGCTTCCTATTTTTGACAGAACGATTTCCCTGTTTGCCCGATACGACCATTTTGATCAAGACGATGACAACAAGATTGCAAATGATGCTGATTACGACATGTACATTGGCGGTATGGCCTGGGATGTTTATAAGGGGAACATGCTCTTGCTGACGTACGAAACAACTGACTATGGTGACGATGCAGGCAAAAAAGGGAAGGCCCCGGTTTCAGACAACCGGCTTGGAAACGATCATAAGGTACAGGCTGTTTGGCAGATCAAATTCTGAGTTCCGTAAGCGGCCCCTTCTAACTGGACAGTCTAAAGTTCCTTCAAAGGTTTGAAATTATAAGAAATGAAAAACTGACCGTGTCATTCCGGTGAAAGCCGGAATCCAGTGTCTTTTCAAAACGTTCCGCGATCTGGATGCCGGATTAAGTCCGGCATGACGAAAGAACTTTGGATTCTCAAGCTTCTAATACAGTGCCCTGGAATGCCTGTCATTCTGGGGCTTTTTTTGTCATTGCCTTTGAAATATCAAAGATTAACGCCCTTGATTATCGAGATTAATATTATTGCTCTCGATCAAAAAATGGGTATTCTATAGATGTATCACTACAGAGCCCCTTGCAAAACTCATGGATTTTGTTCGAGGGCAAGGCGCGAGAAGGAAAAAACGTGGAGCGTACTTGGGTACGTGAGCATTTTTGACGACGAGCAGCGCAGCCATCGGACCAAAGACGGAGTTTTGCAAGGGGCTCTAAATTGATTGGTTCTGTTCAATCCGGTATAAGCCAGCGAAATGGAAGGGGATTTATGAGCAAGGAACGTGTATTAATAGCCAACCGCGGAGAGATCGCCCTCCGCATTATTCAGGCCTGCAAGGATCTTGGTCTGGATTACGTGGTCCTATATACAAAGGAGGACGAATTCTCATTGCACGTTCGAATTGCACAGCAGGAAGAAAACGGTTTTAAGAGGGCTTATCGCATAGCCGGGTACAATGACCCCAATGAGATTTTTTCAGTGGCAGATGAGGCTGAATGTACAGCTATTCATCCTGGGTACGGATTTTTTTCTGAGAATTTCGGTTTTGCCAGAAGGGCCGCCATGAGGACCAGGCCTCTGACCTTCATAGGCCCCAGATGGGAGGTCATAAGGGATCTTGGCAGTAAGATCAACACCAAGCGTCTGGCGAAGAACCTTAATGTACCGGTGATTCCAGGGTCTGATGAATCGATATATAATGAGCTGGAGGCTGAAGAGGTGGCAGAGGAACTTTTTTTTCTCCAGAAAGAACAGGGCATTCAGCATCCATCTATTCTGGTAAAGGCCTCTGCCGGTGGCGGAGGTATGGGTATCGAAGAAGTCAGTCACCTTGATGCCTTCAGGAGAATCTACCGGCGGATACAGAACTATGCCAAGCGACAGTTCGGGGATGAGGGAGTCCTGATTGAGCAATGTCTCAGAGATTATCAGCACCTTGAAGTTCAGCTTTTATGCAGTTCCCATGGGGAGGTGGTGCACTTCGGGACCAGAAACTGCACTATACAGAGTGCCGGCAGGCAGAAGAGGGTAGAAGTGGCTCCTGGCTTTGATCCTGCTGTATGTGAGTATACTTTTGATGCAAGGGCAGTCCTGGACCGGATCGTGGAGTATTCTGTACGTCTGGCAAAACACGTGGGCTATGACAACATAGGGACATGGGAGTGGATAGTATCCAGAGATGGCAGTCCTTATCTTATGGAGGTCAATACCCGTATACAGGTTGAAAACGAGACTTCAGCGTGTATTTCAAGACTGAATGGGAGTAATGAGCCTCCAAGCTTGATCAGGGACCAGATAAGAGTGGCCTTTGGGGATAAACTGGGTTTTACTCAAAAAAATATATCCTTTGAAGGGACCAGCATAGAACTCAGGATTGTCGCTGAAGATACCAAGAGAGGTTTTGCACCTTGGTGTGGCACCATCACACGCTTTGATTATCCAGATGAGCCATGGGCAAGGCTTTATTCTCATGTGCCCAGAGATACGCCCTATAAAATTCCTACAGAGTATGATCCCAACTTTGCTCTTGCCATTATCTGGGGCCAGGATACAAAGCAGGCCAAGGAAAGGGCCAAACAATTTCAGAATAGGACTATTATAGAAGGTAAGGGAGCAAATGACGAAAGCATTATCACAAACCTGGAATACCTCTATAATCGGATTGATGACGTGCTTCAATTTTGATTACCGATAATACATGAATGCGCACAGATCAGGTATATATGGCAGATAGCGTCAAGTTACTGAATCAGCTCGCTGATCGGATCTCATATCTTATTGATATCAAGGGCAACAGTGAGTGGGCAAATGTTGGTGGTCTCCTTGGACGGATCCAGGGGCTTCATCACTCTCTCTTTGAGATAAAAGAGGCAGATCTCTTTGAGGAAATCGACCGGATCGAGGATAGAGTCTCCTTTCTGGAGGATAGGGTTGCCGAGAAGCTCAGTCCCGCAGAGATCGTGAACATCGTCCGGAATCCCCAGCGTTTTACCCTTATGGATATACTGGAGAATGTGTACGATTCCTATACTGAACTGGGCGGGGAGGGAGACTGTAATATTGATCCTGCGATAGTAGTAGCCAGAGCTACCATATCGAGAAGAGTCAAAAACAAGCTCTATAGCCATCAAGTCATGGTAATAGGTCATGAAAAGGGTCGAGGAGAGGAATACAGAAATGGAGGGTGTGCTAGGCCCTGGGGAAATGATAAGGCCCTGAGGTATATGAGGGTAGCTGAAACCGAAGGCATCCCTATACACTTCTATATTTTTACTCCTGGAGCCTATCCTATTGAAGATTACCCTGGAGCTGCACAGCAGATAGCCCGTAATTTATATGTAATGGCAAAGCTGAGGGTCCCTATGGTATCTTTTATCTCCGAAGGTGGCTCTGGTGGCGCTGAGGCAATAGGGGTTTCAGGTCTCAGGCTCATGGGTTCAAGGGCCTATTACTCGGTCATTTCTCCTGAGGGCGCTGCTGCAATAGAAGGAAAGATAAGAGAGGGTGAAAGGGTTCCCAGGGAGCTTGTGGAACACTGTGCCGCTCAGTTGAAGATAACTGCTGAAGACAGCCTGAAACTCGGCACTGTTGATCGCATCATAGAGGAGCCCCCGCTTGGAGCCAGGCGAGATGATTATGCCTTTTTTCGCAGACTTCGCTATGAGATGCTTCGTGCTACCGATGAGATTGTACTAAAGACTAAGAACTTCCGAGCCTTCAGGGCCTATGCCTTGAAAAGGCGGATAGAGGAGGGAAAGGAAGTCCCAGAGGACTTTGAGTTACTCATTGGCTGGGATCTCACAGACCTTGAGATAGAGCGACTCCTGGAGTTTAGGTTCAAGAAGTATATGGAATTGGGCAAGGGGTATTTTCTTGAAAATAGAACTTTTTTAACTAAAGGAATCAGAAAGACAAAGAATTTCGCCAGCAAGACATACTATGATCTAAGATATGGCCTTTTACGGCCGCATCGGCGAAACGTTCAGAAGGTAATAGAAGAGGTCTCAAGTGAAGGTTCAGTATTTCTCCGAAAGGTCACTGAGCCGGTAAGAGCCGCCTATGACTTTGTTTTTCCCCAGCCGGAGCGCCCGAGTAAGGTCGTACGTTCCGAGGGACCTGAGCGCAGATCGATTTTTGCAGAAGAGTGGGAGTCTTATGTCAGCCCACTTGCCAATGAAGACTGTACTGTTACCTGTCCCAATGCCTCAAAATATGGATGTCTGGACCTGTGGGTGCCTGACCTCTATGGGGAATTCTGCGGAGTGTGTCCCAACTGTGGCCATCACTTTCCCCTTGAGTATCAGTGGTATCTTGAGAATCTTTTTGATAAAAATTCGGTCCATGAATTCAACGATCATATAGCGTCATGCAATCCACTTTGTTTTCAGGGTTATAATGCCCGTCTCAAGAAAGACATAAAGCGTACCGATCGCAACTCCAGCATGATAACCTTTGATGCCAGGGTGTGTGGGATAAGGCTGGTAGTGGCCATGCTCTTCAGCAACTTCAGGGGCGGGACAGTTGGAGTTGCTGAGGGAGAAAAGTTCGTAAGGGCATGCGATGTGGCCGGTACTACCCGAAGGCCTCTTTTGGCTTACATACACAGCACTGGCGGTATACGTATTCATGAAGGGACACTTGGTGTAGTTCAGATGCCAAAATGCACCCTTGCAGTGAGGGAATATAATGACAACGGTGGTCTCTATATAGTGGTCTATGACAATAATTCTTATGCCGGTCCTGTAGCGAGTTTCCTGGGGTGTTCACTCTATCAGTTCGGCATGCGTTCTTCCAGAATCGGCTTTGCCGGCCCAAGGGTCATAAGGGAAACCACTGGCCGGGACGTTCCTCCTGATTATCACAGCGCCAAGAATGCCCTCAGGCGAGGTCACATTCAGGGAATTTGGGACAGGCGCGAGTTCAAAAAAAACCTCCACGACGCTTTGATGACGTTGGGTGGCCCAAACCTCTATTACAGATGAGCCTCTTGAAAAACTCATGGATATCAATCTTAACGATCTATTAAGGCGCTATCGTTCTCATCCATTTAAGGATTATCCTATAGAGACACCCCATACAGGGATGGTATCCTTTAAGGTGAAAGAAGGCCAGGTAGTCAAGGGGCCCGGTGGTGAGTGGCTCCATCGGCCTGGAACCCTGCTTTATATCATCGAGAGGGAAGGGAACACAAAGAGAGTAACTGCCCTCTGGAATGGAAAGGTTAGTGGAATTCGCCTTGACCTCGAGGGTCGGTTTGTGGAGGCAGGTGAACTGCTTCTCTTTATCCGGCACCAGCTTGATAAAGAGGAAATTATTGACCGTATCCTGACCCAGGTTCTCTACATCCTTCCCGCCCCCCAGCGAGCCAGATATTTCCTTGCACCTGAGATTTCAATAAAGATGGAAAAGCGGCCTGAAGGAAGTGTGTCCGTAGAGTCCGGGGATGAGGTATTGATCATGTCCCTTATGAAAAGAGACACGGTAATCAGCTATAAAGGGGTCCCAGGGGCACTTTACAAGGTCTATTTCAAATCAGGGGCTGCGGTGGAACAGGGATCTCCTCTCTTGGGAATTTGTCCTCCTGATAAGCTCCAATATGTGCAAAAAGTGATCCAGAGGATCCGCACAGAGTGGGAGAAATAAAAGCTACAAAAAATCAGCCAATCTCAAGGCCTTGTCCACTACTTCCAGTGGATCGTGTCCCAGGACTCGAATTATCGGCTCTTTTCCTATGCGGCGACGGCAGATTTCTCCTTCTCGGAGTCCCCTGCGGCAAAAACGCCAACCGTGAACGGTTATGGATTTCAATATTTACGGAATTAGTGTGAAGCCTGCTGTCACAAAATGTTTGTCAAAGGAGAAAGCCTCTGTAATTCCATATTGTTTCATTACAACAAAGCTCACCGCATCTGTATAACTGAAATCTTGATCTTGATATTGCCGTAAGATTGATTCCGCTCTTTCTTCAAGCATACTGTCAGAATAGATTTTGACAATCCGTGGACTCGATGCGATGTTCTCCAGGAAGGCAATAGCCGCCTGATATCCAATGCAGCGGCGTATCAAGATGTGTATTTCAGCGACAATAAGATTTGTTGTTTTTAGAGGATGGTAGTTACCAAGCAGCTTGGGATAGATCTTAACAGCCTCATCGTGGTATTGATCAGAACTGTCTGCCAGAGCATACCAGGCGCCCGTATCAACAAATAATGTATTCCGGTCCATGTAATACTCTATTTTTCTAATGAAACCAAATAGTCATCATGCTTTTCAGCGATGTCTTTTTTCCTCGAGGCTCCAAGATTTATGATGTTGAGGGCCGGATCTTTTTCTAGCGGAAGTCCGGCGATAAAATTAGAGATACATAAGCGGATGATGGCAGCCTTGGACTTACCGCTGGTCTTGGACAAATGACCAATAATTTTTTGCTGTTCCGGATCCAAATAGACCTGAACGGGTATTTTCTTGAGTTTTTTCATTGCGCAAACTTTAGATATTATATATTGTAATATATATAATAATGATATATAAAGAAGTGATTGTCAAGCACAAAGGGTATTTGACGACGCCATGGATTAAGTGGACTTTTGTCCATCACGCCGCTAAGGGATTTGGCAACTGCAGAAAACAAAATCTTGCCTGGCTTTATCATCAGTTATGATCTTTTTTTGTTCAATGCCCCTGATAATGAAATGATGTAGGGTTCCTGGTATATCCAGTCTGGCTTGTCTTGGCATGACTCACTCCTTTCGCATCTGTATCCATATACGACTTCAGAATATGTATAATTAGTAAAGAACGTCCCCTAAATTACCGGTCCCGCCGCTGATGATTCTGATAGGAGTATGAAGAGTGAATTATCCACTTCGAATTGTTACTTCTAGCATTCCCATAATAATTGGGGTATGTGGAATACTCTATTCAGTCTACAGACTATTTATAATAAAAATTTCAGAAGGTTGGCCATATGCTCTAGGAAAAATTGTGACCTCACACATTGAGACCTCTTACCATGGTGAACGTTGTATAGAAAGAGCCGTTATCGAATACGAGTATGAAGTAAGGGGAAAGCTTTTTCGTGGAAGTAAGATAAGCTCAGGTATGGATTTTGGCATTTCAAGTTCGGCGCCAAGTTTGAGCCCTGCTGAATATGTTGTTAAAAAATATGGACGGGGAGATGAGGTTAGAGTTTTCTATAACCCAAATCGACCGAAAAGCTCTTTTTTGGAGAAGGGTGGGTATATTGGGCTGGCTATGAGCATAATCTTTTCTGTGGCTTCGATTAGTTTTGGTATAATCTGGTATAAATACTCCTAACAAATCTAATGCCCAGGCATATATAACCGTCTCGGTCTCATGAGCAATCTGTCCCATACTTGAGACAAAATTATCTCGATCTACTTTGTCATCAACGATCCTGCGCTTTTCTATGCCTCTGACAATAACAATGATGTAAGGTCCCAGGCGAATCAAGCCTGGCCTGCCTTCGCATAATGCTGACACCTCCTGCCAGTCAGCTATTTGCGCACATCGTTATCATACTTATTCAATATAGTCCCTCAATCCCGGGCCTTGGAAAAACCGCCACGCTGTTTGCGGTCTGGTTGACCCCATTTTTATGTCATTTCGCTTTCTGTGCTTGGAAATAAAGTACACCCCCATTTGTGTCGTAACGGCTATACGTCAGACCATTATGAGAACAGACCTGTTCAATGTCCTCTTCAATAAAAGAATGAAGGCCTCGCTTATCTGAAATTTTCTTCCATGTAGCATCAAAATTCTTGCTGATTCCAGCGACAGGCGTACTACATACAAATACGCCGCCTATACAATTCTATTCATCGGTATATATGCTTTGAATGGCCATGCTATGGTTTTTGCGTAATATATTTTTCCTCTGCGAACTTTGCGCCTTGAGCGAAGCGGGCGGTGAAAAAATACTCCTACACGAATTATGCGGAGCTAACTCAATAGGCAGATAAAATGAATTTTGACAATGGGAGCATTCCCTGTTTGTCCCCAACGAATTGAAGACGGTTCAGCAGGGTGGTTATTTGACCATGATTTGGCGAGAGTCCTGTAATTTTCCTGGATTTCAGCCTGGGGGAAACCGCATCGCCGGAGCGCAGCGCAGGCGAATGCGGAGGGGGTAGAAATCCCCCCCCCTGGTAGAAATTCATGGAAAATAAGGGCGGAGCCTTATTGAATGGTCAGAAAACTACCCTGCTGGACAGTTACAATGTGGGAAAAACCGGGAATGCTCCCTTGACAATCACCGGCAAGCAGGTCATAAAGATAGATATCTTTAGTTTACATAACTTTGATCGAACTTTTTTAAACATATTTGCCTGAAGGAAAGACGAGACATGCATCACCCTTTTGCCAGAAAACAAGTTGCTGATTTAGTCCTATGGTGGTGGCAGTGGCATACAGGGAGAGTGCGCGTCTACTCCTTTTAGGATATACCTTAAAGGCAAGGGCAAAAGGCCGTGGACACGCAAAGGTGTACACGGCCTTTTTATTTTGGCTCCTGGGATCAAAATGAATTATAGGTAACCCTAAACGGTTCACCTTGTTAAATTTCCCGAAGGGAACCCTATTTAACAGGGTGAACCCTGAACCTTTGAACATATACAAGGACAAGATATCATGATCACTCCGGATCTGACCCAGTTCAAATCGCTGGCTAAAGGCGCGAATATCATACCGGTATGGAAAGAGATAGCAGTCGACTTTGATACGCCTGTATCTCTGTTCGCAAAGCTTGGAGAGAATAGTCACTCATTCCTGCTGGAAAGCCTTGAAGGCGGAGAGAGGTGGGGAAGATACAGCTTTATAGGATTCAGGCCCTTTCTGATCTTCGGTTGTAAAGGGAATGATATCTTCACGGAGACTGAAGGCAAGCGCAAGAATATGACCGTCGCCGATCCGCTTGCTGCCCTCAGAGAAATAATGGCACAATTTTCACCGGCAGAGGTCCCAGGCCTCCCTCGATTCTATGGAGGGGCTGTCGGATATATGGGATATGATATGGTTCGCTTCATGGAGCGTCTGCCGGAGAATCTTTCAGACACCGCAGGGTTCAATGATGCGGTGTTCATGTTTCCCGAGCTCCTGCTTGTTTATGACAATATCAGGCAGACGCTTAAGATCATTGCCTGTCTCAGAGTAGAACAGGATAACAACGCGGAATCTGAATATATAAGAGGGAAAAAAGCTATAGAAGACGTGATCCGTCGTATTCGACACGGATTGGATTACCTTGCCCCGCCTGTAAATCCCGTCCCTGCCACCAGCCTCAACCCGGAGGTCCCCCAAAAGCGATTTGAGGACATTGTCCGCAGGGCAAAGGAATACATCCGGGCCGGGGACATAATCCAGGTCGTGCTTTCTCAACGCTTCTCCGGCAAAAACCTTATCCCCACATTTGACCTGTACCGTGCCCTTAGAAGGATAAATCCATCTCCTTATCTTTATTACCTGCACCTGGAAGATGAAGTGCTCATTGGTTCTTCACCTGAGATCTTGGTCAGGCTTACAGGCAATAAGATTGAATTGAGGCCTATTGCGGGCACCAGACCGAGGGGTAAAGATCAAGAGGCGGACATGCGCTTTGAAAAGGAACTTCTCGCCGACCCGAAGGAGAGGGCGGAACACCTGATGCTGCTTGACCTTGGGAGAAATGATGCCGGCAGGGTTGCCAAGATGGGGAGCGTAAAGGTTGAGGATATGATGGTTGTGGAACGCTATTCCCATGTCATGCATATTGTCACCAGTGTTACAGGGGAACTAATGGATGGAAAGGACATGTTTGATATACTGCGGGCCTGTTTTCCCGCAGGTACTGTGTCAGGCGCACCCAAAATCAGGGCCATGGAGATAATAGAGGAGCTCGAACATGCCCGGCGGGGACCCTATGCCGGTGCTGTAGGCTACTTCGGTTTTTCAGGCAACATGGATCTTGCCATCACTATTCGCACCCTCTGCCAGAAAAAGGATATGCTTTACCTCCAGGCCGGGGCCGGTATAGTTGCTGACTCAGATCCCACCTTTGAGTGGGAAGAGACCATCAGCAAGGGGCAGGCTCTCATGCGGGCCATCCACGTCGCCCATGAGGAACTATCATAATGAGCACCTTGCACTGAAGGACCTTAACAATGCTAATAGTTATCGACAACTACGACTCCTTTACTTACAACCTCGTCCAGGCCCTGGGAATGCTGGGGGCGGATATTAAGGTTGTAAGAAATGATAAAGCCACTGTGGAAGAGATGGCCTCCTGGACACCGGACTACCTCCTTGTCTCCCCCGGCCCTGGCACACCCAAGGAGGCAGGTATATCTGTTGATGCCATACGTTACTTTGCCGGCAGGATACCGATCCTGGGTGTGTGCCTCGGCCACCAGTCTATAGGTGTTGCATTTGGAGGCAAGATAGTCAGGGCAGGGAGGCTTATGCACGGCAAGACCTCAATGATCAGACACGATGGAAAGGGTGTATTTCGCGGTCTGCCGAATCCATTTGAGGCCATGAGATATCATTCTCTCCTTGTGGATAAGGCGACCCTTCCGGAATGTCTTGCAGTTACAGCATGGTCGGAGCAGGACGAGCTCATGGGCTTCAGGCACAAAGAGTTTCCTGTGGAGGGAGTACAGTTTCACCCGGAATCAATCATGACTCCCGAGGGGATCAATCTCCTCAGGAATTTCCTGGGAACCAAAGTACAGGATTAGAAGCATAAGCGCTAAGTTGTTTTTGTCCAGGGGGACTGAAAAAATGAACATCGAACATCGAACGTCCAACATCGAACGTTGAATGGGAAAAGATAAAGAAACAGACTTAATTAAGTTTTTCGTTACGAGTATCAAAACGCCTGAAAAGAAACAGAAATAGTCGTTGAATATTGGGTGGTTGTTTTTTCATTCGATGTTCGATGTTGGACGTTCATCTTTCAAAGCACTTATGGGGATTATAGGATTAAGGAATTAAAGGGGTATGGATACAATAAAAAAGGCCATCTCTGATATCGTAAGCGGGAAAGACCTCAGTCAGGATGAGATTTCGTCAGTTATGGAAATAATTATGGAGGGAGAGGCAACACCTGCCCAGATCGGAGCCCTCCTTACAGGCTTGAGGATGAAGGGAGAGACCGTAGATGAAATAACCGGCGCAGCCGAGGTCATGAGAAAAAAGGCCCTCCGCATCCATGTAAACATATCACCGGAAGAGCCGCTTGTTGACACCTGCGGGACCGGAGGTGACGGGGCCCAGACCTTCAATGTGTCCACAACAGCCGCCTTTGTGGTTGCAGGGGCCGGCGTCAAGGTCGCAAAGCACGGCAATCGTTCTGTGTCCAGCAAGTCAGGGAGTGCCGATGTACTTGAGGCCCTGGGTGTAAACCTGGCTCTGTTGCCGGAGGATGTAGCAAGGGCTGTGGAGACAATAGGTATAGGTTTTATGTTGGCCCCTGCCCTTCACCCAGCCATGAAATACGCCATAGGACCGAGACGGGAAATAGGCATCCGCACTATATTCAATGTCCTGGGACCCCTTACAAACCCTGCATGGGCAAATGTGCAGCTACTCGGGGTCTACGATCCTATGCTTACAAGGCCCCTTGCAGAGGTCCTAGGGCGACTCGGCAGTAAAAGGGCCTGGGTGGTATATGGAGAAGGAGGGCTGGACGAACTCAGCCTTATGGGTAAGAGTTATGTGGCCCAGTGGGATAGAAACGAAGTAAAAGAACTCGTGATCAGACCGGAAGACGCAGGGCTTAAGCCATGCGAAGCCGAGGATCTGAAAGGCGGAGATGCAGAAGAAAACGCCCGGATACTCAAAGACATAATCTCAGGTGTAAAGGGACCTAAGAGGGACATGGTACTCCTTAATGCCGGGGCAGCCATATATCTTGCAGACAGGGCGAAATCCCTGAGGAAAGGAGTGCTCCTGGCTGCTGAAAGCATAGATTCCATGGAAGCCATGAAAAGGCTTGAGGCCTTGAAGGCCTTTGGTGCGCCACGATGAGCATCCTGAACACAATAATCGCTCACAAGAAGGCGGAATTGAAAGAGAGGTATCGCTGGGGGCTTATCCCTCCAAAATATGAAGTTGCCTCCCCGAGGGGATTTCGAGAGGCCTTTGTTTCCGATCCCGGGGTCTCGATAATTGCAGAAATCAAAAAGGCATCTCCTTCAAAAGGGCTCCTGTGTCCAGATTTCGACCCTGTAAGCATTGCGAGAGATTACCAGGCAGGAGGGGCAAAAGCAGTATCAGTCCTGACCGACGAAAAGTTCTTTCAGGGAAAACTGGAGTTTCTTCCTAAAATACGAAATGAAATTGACCTTCCACTCCTCAGAAAAGACTTTATCATAGACCACTTTCAGGTTGAAGAGGCCAGGCTCTGGGGAGCGGATGCAATACTCCTCATTGTAGCCGCCCTTGATGACAGCATGCTTTCAGAACTCATGGCCCACACAATAGAAAGGGGATTGGATCCTCTGGTGGAAGTCCATGACGAGAACGAGATGGAAAGGGCGCTTGCTGCAAACGCTGATTTCATTGGGGTAAACAACCGTAATCTTGAGGACTTCAGCGTGTCTCTTGAAGCCACTTTCCGGATAAGAAAGGCCCTGCCCTCGGAAATACCACTGGTAAGTGAAAGCGGGATCTCAACCCCTGATGATATAAAGAGGCTCCTTGATGCAGGGATTACCGCAGCACTCATAGGAGAAGCCCTGGTGAAGGCCGAAGATCGCGTTAAATATCTTTCTGCCCTCGTTGAAGCAGGAAGGATTTGGTGATTTATGGTAAAAATAAAAGTCTGCGGGCTCACTGATCCGTCAGAGGCGAAAGCAGTGGCAGAGGCCGGAGCCAACGCCATAGGACTGGTCTTTGCCAAGAGTCCCAGGCAGATATATCCGGACAGGGCCAGAGAGATTGTTAAAAATCTGCCGCCAATGGTCCAGACAGTCGGGGTTTTTGTCAATGAGTCTTCCAAAAAAATAAGGCAGATAATAGATTGTTGCGGCCTGGACCTGGTGCAATTGCATGGCGAGGAAACCCCGGAGACTTGCAAACAACTTGTTCCAAGGGCTATAAAAGCATGGCGAATAAGGACAAAGTCCGATATTCAGGCCCTTTTGCCATATCAGGAAGTTGTGAAAGCCTTCCTGCTTGACGCCTGGTCCCCGAGTGCCTATGGCGGAACAGGCGAGACCTTTGACTGGTCAATAGCGATTGAGGCGAAAAAAGTCCTCTCAAGGCCTATTATTCTTGCAGGTGGCCTGAGACCGGAAAACGTTGCCAGGGCAGTAAAACAGGTCCGGCCCTGGGGAGTGGATGTAAGCTCGGGTGTAGAGAATGCTCCTGGGAAAAAGAATATAGACCTGGTAGCTGAATTCATACGCAGGGCCACGTTGGATGTCAATCACCATCACATGGAGGAATAGTGAATAAATCACCAAATAATTCAGGTCACTTTGGTATCTACGGAGGCCGTTTTGTGCCGGAGACACTTATGCCCGCCATTACTGAGCTGGATTCAGCATACCGGAAGGCCAGACAGGATACCGGATTTAAGAAGGAACTCAATCAGATCCTCAAGAATTACGTGGGACGCCCTACCCCGCTCTACGAGGCAAAAGGCCTGGCAGAGGCCGTAGGCGGCGGCATAAGGGTATTTCTCAAGCGGGAAGATCTCGCCCACACCGGGGCGCATAAGATCAACAACACTGTCGGCCAGGTGCTCCTGGCAAAACGCATGGGGAAAACAAGGATCATAGCAGAGACCGGTGCAGGACAACACGGTGTGGCAACTGCAACCGCGGCTGCCCTGATGGGCCTGAAATGCGAAGTTTATATGGGCCGAAAGGACATGGTGCGCCAGGTCATGAACGTCTTTCGCATGGAACTGACCGGGGCAAAGGTCATCCCTGTAATATCCGGGACACAGACCCTTAAAGACGCAATAAATGAGACAATACGGGACTGGGTTACTAATGTCAGAAATACATACTATGTCATAGGCTCCGTGGTAGGTCCCCATCCATATCCAATGATGGTCCGGAATTTTCAGAGCATAATCGGAAGGGAGACGCGAAGGCAGATCAGGCAGCTTGCCGGATGCCTGCCGGATGTAATAATGGCCTGCGTTGGCGGCGGGAGCAATGCCATGGGGATATTCTATCCATTCCTGAAGGACCAGGGAATACGCATGATAGGAGTTGAAGCGGCAGGAAAAGGTGTTGAAACAGATTATCACTCTGCCCCCCTGTGTGCCGGCAGCCCCGGTGTGCTCCACGGCACTATGAGCTATCTGCTGCAGGACCACTGGGGCCAGATCAAAGGTGCCCACTCACTCGCCCCGGGGCTCGACTATCCGGGTGTAGGACCGGAGCACAGCGTCTTTAAGGACTCAGGCAAAATCGAGTATGTAGCAGTTGATGATGAACAGGCCCTTGAGGCATTCAGGCTGCTTTCAGAGACCGATGGGATCATACCTGCCCTGGAAAGCGCACATGCCGTTGCATACCTGAAGGAGCTCGCCCCTTCTCTTCCTAAAGGTAGCATTGTGGTGATTAATCTCTCTGGAAGGGGAGACAAAGATGTTGCCACAGTTGCGGAATTGCTCAAGGGGAGGGCAGACAAATGAACCGAATAGATCGTATGTTCTCACAGCTCAGAAAAAGGAAAGAAGCGGCGCTCATCCCGTTTATAACCACTGGAGATCCGGACATTGCCACTACAGAGGAGTTGATACTGGAGATGGACCGACAGGGTGCAGACCTTATTGAGCTTGGTCTTCCTTTCTCAGATCCCTTGGCAGACGGCCCGACTATCCAGGCTTCAAGCCAGAGGGCCCTTCGTCACAAAATAAATGCAAAGGATTTATTTGGGCTGGTTGAAAAGGTCCGGGAAAAGACCAGTATCCCACTGGTCCTTATGGGTTACTATAACCCCATACTCCAGTACGGACTCTCTGTTTTCGCAAAAGACGCGGTTAATTCCGGTCTTGACGGTACAATAGTCCCCGACCTGCCCCTTGAGGAGGCAGGAGCCTGGATGGCAGTCGCAAAGCCCCAAGGGCTTGCCAACATCCTGCTTGTGGCCCCGAACACCCCGGCAAATCGAGTCAAGAAAATTGCCAAAGCTACACAGGGATTCTTGTACTATGTTTCCGTAACCGGTATTACCGGGGCAAGGTCTCAGCTCCCCACTGAGCTGTCCCAGGGCCTTGATGGAATCAAACAGCTTACCAACAAACCAGTGGCAGTGGGCTTCGGGATCTCCACACCTGCCCAGGTATCCATGCTCTCCGCTGTAACAGACGGGATTATTGTTGGAAGTGCCATTATAAAACTGATTGAGGCCCACACGATCAAACAGGGCAATGATCTTAAGTCCGGGCCTGGCCTGGTCAAAAAGGTGGGAGAGTTCATTGGGGAATTGAAAAAAGCTACAAGGATCTGAGCCTATCGAATAAGGTTAGATTGTGGTTCGTTCCTCACACAATCTAACCTTATTCGTTATATTTTTTGCTGTAATTTTAAGAAGTCATCACGTGTCAATTCACAATCTCGAAGAATTTTTAAAAATAGTCCTGGCCCAATTGTTTCACCGGAATGAACAGGAACAACAGTACAACGGCCATCGGAGTGTTTGAGAAAATGATGACTGCCTTTAACTCGAATAACTTCAAAATCAGCCTTTTTGAGAACTCTAATAATTTGCTCGCCTTTCAATGAAGGAAATTGAGTCATACTGGCACAGCTATTCTTTGAAGGCCGACAAATTCTGTAGTAATTGGAACATCCTCAACTTCAACACACAATTCAATAGCTTCCTTAATGCGCTCTAATAATACATCCAAGGATTTTGCTTGTGTATGACATCCCTTTAATTCCGGAACGGTAGCAACATAAAAACCCTCCGTATCTCGTTCAATTATTACATTAAATGTCTTCATTTGATTTTTCCTCCAAAGAGAATGTGTTTGGGGGGTAATTTTATCAATTAATCAATGAGTTCAAAAATATAACATGTCTTATGTTGAGCTCAACATAAAAAATGGTTGGGCATTAAAGACCATACGTAAACTATCAGTTTTCCTTCCATAGCAAGATCTGATAAACAGCGAACAAACTCATCTCTGTCACGGTCACGGTCATCAATAAAAATTGGCCGTCGCTCAATTCCACGGAAAATTGCAGACGTAAGTGACTAGCTTGACCTACTCTTTCGTTTTCCTTGTAATTGCCTTGGAAATGGCAGACATAGAAACTCCGAGCTGTTGGGCTACTTCTGCCAAGGGAATCCCATAATCCTGTACCAATTGATACGCTATCTGCAGCCTGACCTGTGAGATACAACCGCGACGACTATCCATTCGAAGTTCCTTTGGAGGAAATTGGGAACGCTGTTTCTGAATGAACCTAATTCTGAAAAACTCAAGCGGCTACAACGCTGATTTTCGCACGATGCCGGGAACGTGGCTTTGGCTTTACAACGATCTCCACATCTCGACCAAGGTCATTCAAAAATTTAAACAGACGTTCCGTTGAAAAACCTGATAAGCGTCCTCGCATAAGGGCCGAAACTTTTGGTTGGTCTATACCAAGAAGAGTCGCCGCTTCCTTTTGGCTCATGTGACGCTTGGATATAATTTGGCTTATCCGGCGAGCAAGCTCTGCTTTCGCCAACGCCTCTTCTGGATTGGCAACTCCAAGATCAGCAAAGACATTTCCACTGCTTTTTTCCACCTTAATATCGTCATTCATACTTTTTCTCCTTTCTTGTAGAGTTCTTTTGCTCTTCTTAGCCTCGCCCTAATTAAGTCAATATCCGCTTTAGGCATGGCAATGCCTTAGGAAATTTTCTCAAATCTTCTTTCGTGCTTCCTATCCAAACGAGCGGTCTGTACCTTGGATTATCCATAATTAAAATATGCCAGATCTAGTATATTAATTCAATCTCTTTTTTTGGGTTGTGGGATATGAGGGACGTCTTGGACTAATTAAACATATTCTTAATAGGGCATTGCCAGGGACAGGCTGAGAAGGCCCATTGGGAATGACAACACAGGAGCGAGACTGCCCCTTTCAAGAAAACAATTTTGCATAAATGCCCGTTATGCTGAAAGGGTTTGTATCCTCTGCATGATAGGTAACCTCAAGGATAATGAAGGTAATCCGCACAGTGTTGAAGAGATAGTGCCAGAGACACTCCTTTTGAATTATTTGGTTCATCCTCAACCCTGGAGATTTGGGCAGGGGGAAAAATAGCTTTGATCTTTGATATAAGAGAAGGCCGGGATCTCAACAAAATCCGAGGCCTTAAAGATTGGCATAATGGGAGTAAGTTCTCAAAGAAGTTTAAAGGCCATGTGATGCTGGTCAGATTTAACAAGTTCAAGGCCATGGAGACTCTCTCGGAGATGATCCCTGGAGAGGAGTATTGACATAATAGTCTCAGGAGAGCTAAAGGATGGAAAACGATTCAAAGGAAGCGCAAAGATCACGATAACAGGATGGGAGGCCAAACACAGGCGGGACCGGATTGGTTAAACTCGGATAAAGATATGGATAACTGGTGGAACAAAGAGAAGGCATCTGAGGATTGGTGGGAGAAGACAAGAGAGAACCAAAAGCGCTGAACCGTTGCGGAATCATCCTGAGCGATATACGCCTGTAACTCACGCAAATCAGCAACTGAGTCGTCTTGCTACCTCAAGCGCACTTCAGTGGATTTCCCTCAGTGGTCATGCGGCCAGAGGAGTCGCATTCAATACTTCTTTGCGCTGTTCCACCTGCCGCAGATCATAGGCCACCTGGTGTCCCATCCAACTCTCTGGGCTTCCGCCCAAGGCAATTGATAGACGTACAGCCATTTCACGGAGTTAGCTTAATAGCTTACTCTTTTGCAAATTTTTCACCCCAAATAACAAATCAAACCCTTGACAGATGAAAGACCGTTGGCCCTGCCTTTCTTGGACATCCTTCTATCTCTTTGCTCTGCGCAGGATTATCAGATACCTGCTTGTCACGCCAAGTATCCTTTTCTTTTGCATCGCGGAGACGACTACTGCGGTGAAGCGATGCGCGGATCCTCTCCGATCTCAAAAGTTCCACCAGGCATAAACGTGAATCTTATTGCGTATTACAGAGTTATTGCCTCCATATATTAATACAGCCCGACTTTTGACTTTAGTCCCAGTGAGATTTTGCCAATAATTAAGGCCCTTGAAAAAATCTTTGCTTATTGTGGCCCCTGATTTTATTTCTATGGGAACCAATGTGCTGCCCAGATCAATAATTATATCAACTTCGTGCCCGGCTGAATCCCGCCAGAAAAAACAATCAGGATCCTGTCCAGCGTTAAAAGCCCTTTTGTAAAATTCTGAAACTACAAATGTTTCAAAAATAGCGCCTCGGGCAGCGTGGAATGCTAACTCATCAGGTTCTCTGATGCGCAACAGGTAGCAGAGCAACCCTGTATCTAAAAAATAGAGTTTAGGAGCCTTGACCAGCCTTTTTCGAAAATTTTGATAATGTGGTCTGAGAAGAACAACGAGAAAGCTTGCTTCCAAAACAGATAACCAGCGTCTTGCTGTTGTATGGGTAACACCACAATCTGATGCGAGATTAGAAAAATTCAACAGTTGTCCAGTGCGGCCGGCACAAAGAGCAGTAAACCTGCGAAACGTTTCCAGGTCACCAACATTAATTATCTCGCGAACGTCACGCTCAAGATAAGTCTGGTAATAATTTTTCAGCCAGTCCTGAGGATCAAGTTTTTTATCGTGAATACGTGGATAGAACCCCTGGAACAATTGACTGTTCAAATCTATATCCGGGATTCCTCGGTCGGTCGGAAGAATCAGGCCTATCTGATCCGCCGGCAAAGATGGAATCCCGGCAAGTTCATCCCGAGAGAATGGTAATAGATGAAAAATGGCACAACGGCCAGCCAAGGTCTGACTAATACTTTCTAATAAAAGAAAGTTTTGAGAACCGGTGAGAATGAACTGCCCTGACCTGTTTTCTTCATCAACTATTGTCTGGATATAGGAAAAGAGTTCCGGTGTCCGCTGCACTTCGTCAAGAATGACGTTTTTTCTAAATTGCTGCAGAAAATTACGCGGATCTTCAAGGGCAAAAGAACGAAGTTCCGGATCTTCCAGTGAGACATAATCGTAATTCTTGAAAACTGCACGAACAAGGGTAGTCTTTCCTGACTGACGCGGCCCGGTCAAGGTGACGACAGGGTATTGCGTTGCCGCTTTTTTCAATTTTTTTTCGAGTGCCCGTTTAATCATAACACAACCCATGTAGATTGAATATTGAAAATTAAACTATCACGCATCGTGCTGAATTGTCAAGTAGGATAATTAATCGGAAAAGTAAATGCCAATTAGTGCCGTTTGAGGACGAGACCTGGGAGGGAGTTAACTTAACAATTTAACAGCTGACGGGGCCTTTCGCCACCCCCGAAGATGAAAATTTGCCACCCGCTCGCTACGCTCGCTCGACACACACAGACAAAAGACCTTATCCGCTGGTGGACCCACCAGCGGATAAATTGTCGACGCCCCTTGAGCGCATATTGTTTTTGCCCTACCATGTCGACAGGGTAAAATGTCCGTGTGAGTCCGTGTGGGTCTGCCTGTCCTGTAGCGCCGGTAGATGATACTGGGGTGGCTAATTCAAAAAGTATTTTCACGTGGATGGGCTTAAATCATGGCGAGAAACCATGAAATGGGAAGCATTAAGACATTGGGTCCAACTTCAAAATCTTTCTTGGAGAGTAGCAGGCCATTGTTGAAATGTCTGATCATAGTGATACTGTCTCTCAACGTGACGTGGTTTTGGTATTTCACTTCAATAGATTGCAGTCCTTTTTGATCAAGAAACACAAAATCGACTTCTTTACCTGCTTTGCTGTGCCAGTAAAAGAGATCCGATATCGAAGAAAGACCGGTAGTTATAAATTGGCTTTTTCTTAAGAGATGACCTCCTACAACAGCTTCAATCAGCTCGGGGTCTTCAATCCGTAAATAAGGATGATATGTGAGTAAAATCGTGCTAATGATGGGATCAAAGGGATAGATTTTTTTTCCTTTTCGTAGCTTTGGCAAATTTTTGTTGATATCTAAGGCTTGAAGAAAATAAAGGATATAGGAGTCAGAAAGTATATTGATGTAATCGTGTGCCGTATGGTGGGAACCCATGCCCGTTTCCACCGCAAGTTTTTTCCAATCCACAGGTGTTCCTATGTGTTTCAAGATGGGAAGCGCTATGTGCATTAGAAGTGAGGCGGTTTTTTTCAACCTCGCCATATCTCCCTCAATAATTGCCCGGAAAGTCATAAGAAGGTGTTCATCGGACTCTCCCTTCAGGTGGGCATCAATCCATGCAGGAAACCCCCCGGTTTTAAGGTAAGCGTGCAAGGCTCCCTCTAACTCAGTTTTGTACATGCGAAAATCAAAAAAGTCCGCTTCTTTTTTTCCTAAAATTTCTGAGATATAATTAATCGAGGCAAGCTTTATTTGAGGATATATAATGCTCAGAAATTGGCGGAAAGACAGAGGTAATAGAACAAAGTCACATCCTTTTCCACGCCTGCCTGGCAGTTTTTCGGAACTTCTTTTCAGATCAAGGGCTGAAGAACCTGTAACAACATAGGTGGTATTTCTATCAAAACCCATATCAATAAGGACCTTTATCCCGCGCGGCCACTTCGGATGGAAAGAGGCTTCATCCAGAAAAAGGTATCTTCGGTTAGAGGTTTTTATGGTCTTAAAGTAATAAAGGATTACCTCCAAAACTTCGTCTACGGTTTTGGCAGCATCTATGGAAAGAAAGAAGATGTCTTTTTCCGAAACTTTATCGTCGGCCAGGAGATTTTTAATAAAAAGCTTGATCAGGGTAGTTTTGCCTACCTGCCTGGGCCCCTTGATTATGTGAAGCGCGTCCTCGTTCAAAGGAGTTTTGAGCAAGGGTGGGCGCCATTTGATCTTAGAGGCCTCGAAAGTTCGTATATGTTTGTCTTGATTGATGGATTGCCTGTCGCGCCACCAGGGATTCATATCAAAAATAAGATCTATTAAAGCCATACATATTCCCTTTATTATTTTTGCAATGCCATAAAGTTAGCATTTTATGGCATTGAGTTGCCACTAATTTATCATCTGAACAATTTTTTGTCAACACAAAAGAATCAATTTCTGTAAACCCTCAGGACCCTATTCCGCTCAAGGCGATTTTGGATGACACGGAAAAAGCGAAAGCAGTCTATGGTGAGACGTTAATGATGCATCTGAGGATTGGTGGGAGAAGACAGGAGAGAACCAGAAGCGCTGAACCTTTAAGGTGGGAGAATTTATTGGGGAATTGAAAGAGGCTACAAAAACGGGATATTGACAGAATCTATTTCTATACCTATCATAATTCTTACATAAATCTTACTTACAAGGATGGGGCAATGCAATCCACAAAATTATCAAGCAAAGGTCAGGTTATTATTCCCAAGCCTTTACGGATCGCCCATCACTGGGAGCCGGGGCAGAAACTCATGGCCATTGACACCGGCGACGGAATATTGCTCAAGCCTGAAACCCCTTTTCAGGAAACCACGCTTGACGAGGTGGCTTCCTGCCTGAAATATCACGGCAAACCAAAAAGTCTGGAGGATATGGAAAAAGCCATCCAGCAGGGGGCAAAGGAGTCCGCCCGTGACTGCGGTTGACACCAATGTCATTGTCCGTTTGCTCACCCGCGACGATGAGGCGCAATTTCAAAAGGCCAAAAAAATTTTCAGCAGCCGCGATGTTTTTATCCCGAACACAGTGCTCATGGAAACAGAGTGGGTTTTGCGTTTCGCATATCGGTTCGAGCCAACGGAAATCCGTATGTCATTCACAAGACTCCTCGGCCTGCCAAATGTACATGTCAATAACCCTGATCTTGTTTATCAGGCAATTCAATGGCATGAATCCGGCCTTGATTTCGCCGATGCCCTCCATCTGGCAACCAGCCAGCAACATTCCTCTTTTCTGACCTTTGACAACAAATTTATCCGCAAGGCCAAGGGCCTTTCCAACTGCCGCGTTAAGCATCCCTGAGCCAATTAATAGCCAACCTCAACCCACGCTTTTCTGAAATTTCCCGACACGGTTCCGCAACCGTGGCAAACAGGGCGGACCTGACGCTGGTCCAATCCGCGGTGGAGTATCCCGTGGTTACGGTCCTAGGGCCCCGTCAATCGGGCAAGACCACGCTGGTTCAAATGACATTTCCAGGCAAGCAGTACTTCTCCCT
>JAJSZR010000023.1 GCA_030262715.1 Deltaproteobacteria bacterium | reverse complement strand
TGAGACTCCAATGGTTACCTTTAGAAGTTTGCTCAAAATCGTCACAGGCAGCTCAAAGCCATTGGGATTCAAAGCTTTGAAGCAACCTTAGTCAAATGGGAAGGCATATCAGAATATTTTTCATGAATAATTTACCTTAAAACATTATGTGACACATAACGAGCGCCATTAGAATTCCTGTTATGTCTGCAAACAGAGCAGCCGCTACTGCATGTCGGGTACGAACCACGCCAACAGCACCGAAATATACTGCCAGGACGTAGAAAGTGGTTTCTGTGGAACCCTGCATTGTAGAGACCAAAAAAGATGAGAAGCTGTCCGGGGCACGGCTCACTACCTCACTCATGATTCCAAACGCCCCGGAGCCGGAAAGGGGCCGCATAAAGGCCATAGGAAGGGCATCAGCCGGCATTCCGATCATTGATGTAAGCGGTTGGAACGCTGACACCATAAGGTCAAAAGCACCTGAGGCCCGAAACATCCCGATGGCAACCAGGATCATTACAAGAAAAGGGATAATCTTTACTGCCACCTGGAACCCTTCCTTTGCGCCCGCTGTAGCAGCTTCATAGACTTTGACGCCTCGAAGATAACCAAATAAAAGAAGACTGCACATAATTGCAGGAACCAACCAGTAAGAGATGATCTCTCTACCCAGGTCTCGCCAATCAGTGCCGGCGGTTAAACGAAACACGGCTCCACCTGCAAAGATAAGGACGATCAGGATGACCGCCCACCTGCCAACCCATCCGGGCGGATAAAGTTCTTCATCGACTTCTTTTTCTCCATTGTAGACCGTGGCAAAGTCCTGTCCCTTATCCTCAGGATCCTTGCTTACTGTTTCTATAGGTGCTTCATGACTGCTGAAGCGGATAAAGGCCTTTGAGGCGACAACGGCCATTGCAGTAGAGCAGATTGTTGCAACAAGTGAAGGAATAAGAATGGAAGCGGGTTCTGCAGCGCCGGCGGCTGCCCGCACGCCAATTACGCCAAGCGGAAGGATCGTAACGCTCGACGTATTGATCGCCAAGAATAGACACATCGCATTGGTAGCCTCTCCTTTGTTCGGATTCAGCCGGTCGAGTTCCATCATCGCCTTGATTCCCATTGGTGTGGCGGCATTGCCAAGTCCCAGGGCATTGGCGGCCATATTCATAATCATGGCCGACATGGCCGGATGCTCGGCAGGCACATCAGGAAATAGACGGTGCATGACGGGTCGGATGGCACGAGCAATAAGACGCATCAAGCCACCGGCTTCAGCAACTTTCATAAGACCAAGCCACAATGCCATAACCCCGATTAAGCCGATAGCTAAGTTGACGGAACTCTTTGCGGATTCGAATGAGGCATCGACCAGTTGTTTCATTCTGCCGTTGTAAGAAGCAACCACGGTAGCCAAGAGTATCATAAAAAGCCAAATCAGATTAATTGCTGCAGGATGTTTCTTTATTGACTTAACGCTCATAGCCGGGCTGCACACGTGGCCGAAGACACCTAAATGAGTTCCATGGCGAGGTCTGCTGCCCTCTCTGCCGCCCCTGATTTACCCAGGGCGTTTCTCACCTCTTTCAAGTCCTTAATCATATTCTTCCTCCCGGAGTCGTCTCTAAGTAGTGACAGTGCCTCCTGAGAGAGCCGCTCAGCAGTGACATCCTGCTGAATTATCTCAGATACTACCTGATGTCCTGCCACCAGGTTTACAAGGGCCGCAAAAGGCACCTTTATAAGGTATCTTCCCAGAAAATACGTAACAGGTGACACCTTGTAGGTGACTAACATGGGAGTTCCCAGAATAGCGGCCTCAAGGGTGACGGTCCCAGAGGCCGCAAGTATCAGGTCAGAAGCGGCTATGGCATCATAGGTCTGGCCCCTCACCACCCGAATAATTGGGTAATTGGGTGATTTGTCCATCTGTGATTGTCTGTGTGGGTCTGTGGTTATTAATCTGGTAATTCGATGATTGAACGATTCCAGAATTCCAGGATCAAGGGATGGAGCAAGCGGTACTATGAACTGGACATCCTGCCTGTCTTGAAAGATTTTTTCCGCAGCACCTGCCATCACGGGAAATAACCTCGAGACCTCGCTCTTTCGGCTGCCAGGTACAAGTCCTATAACCGGCCTTTCCGGATTTAGCCCTGCCTTATTGCAGAACTCGCTTCTGGAAACCTCGGCCTTGACTACGTCAAGAAGAGGATGGCCCACAAAGGTCGCTTCCATGCCGTGAGACCTGAAAAAGGCCTCCTCAAAGGGCAAAATGACAGCTATTCGATCTACTAAACAGCGAAGCTTTTTCACTCTGCCCTGGCGCCAGGCCCATACCTGTGGGCTGATATAGTAAAATATGGGGATACCCAGCCTCTTTGCCCTGCTGGCCACCTGGAGGTTAAACTCCGGATAATCTATGAGAATGAGTAAATCCGGTCTCTCTTTGCGAAGCCAGTTTGTAGTACGACCAAAGGCCTTTAAAATCGGCCTGATATGACCGATGATCTCGACCACCCCTACCACCGCGAGATCAGAGCTTGGAAACAGTAATTCCAGCCCTGCCTCCTCCATTTTTGGGCCACCTATGCCTACAAATTTTGCCTGCGGCAATCTGGTCTTAAGGGCACGGATAAGGTTTGAACCATGAAGGTCGCCAGAGGCCTCTCCGGCTATGATAAATACCTGCACCCACTAATTCCTATGGAATTTTGGATCGTTGTTCCAGGGTATTGAGCCCTTGCATAATCCGGGCATTTATATCCAGGGCAAGCTTCAGTGCCTTCCTCCCGGCCTCTCCTGTAACTTTTGGTTTTTCAAGGCCCTGCACTGCCCTTACGAATGACTCAAGTTCGTCATAGAGCATGTCTGTCCCCTCGTGGGTCTTGAATTCAGGTCTGATGGCGGCCATTGGACCTGCGCTCAAGTCCCTGGTTACAACCAGGCTCTTGCGCTCTGCGCAATCCGCAGAGATATAGGCCCCCGGCTGAAATACCCTGATTCTGCGCATATCTTGGAGAGAAATCCGGCTTGCTGTAAGATTCGCAGTACATCCATTCTCGAAAATGAGCCTTGTGTTTGCAATATCCACCTTTTGGGTGAGTACCGGCACACCTACTGCCCTTATTTCTTTAAGAGGTGAATTCACCAGGGTCAGAATTATATCCAGATCGTGAATCATCAGATCCAGGACCACATCCACGTCAGTAGCCCTGTCCTTAAAGCCGCTCAGCCTGTGGGCCTCTATAAAGAGGGGATGCGTCACCTTTGCCTCAAGTACCTTTATAGCAGGGTTAAATCGCTCCAAGTGGCCCACCTGGAGTATCAGCCCTTGCTCCTTTGCCAGGTTAATAAGCTCATCCGCTTCCTCCACAGTAGTAGAGATAGGTTTCTCAAGCATACAGTGTATACCATGGGAAAACAGTATCTTGGCAACTTCGTGATGATGAATAGTAGGGACAACCACCGATGCCGCATCGATCTTTCCTGTGATCTCATGGATATCAGTGTAGGCCCTGGTCCCGACCTCCTTAGCTACTGCCTGTGCACGCTCAGGAGATAAGTCCACTACTCCAACCAGGTCTACTCCCTCCATCTGCGCGTACTTCTGGGCATGAAATCGCCCCAGATATCCCACTCCTATGACCGCTGTCCGAATCAATGTATTTCTCCGTCTATACTACACAGTACCAATTGCAATCAGTGCTCTGCTGTGAAAGCAATTATTATGCAGCGTGATCTCTGTCAATACCAACCACGGCTATTGATGACCTGTTAGCCAGATCAATGGTAGAATCCCTGTCGAAAAACAGGGTACGGACAGCCTCCACAGCCAGCACTGATGCCTTGACCTGGACCATCTGCTCAATGGTTTCCACTCCCACGGAAGGAAGGTCAAACCTGGTATCCTGTCCGGGTTTACAGACTTTTATTACAACGGCACCCGGCCCACCTAGTTGTCCTCCCCGCCGGATGGTCTGGTCCGTACCTTCAATTGCCTCAATAGCAAGCACGGCGCGATCTTTGACTACAAGACACTGGCCTATATCAAGGCGCCCTATCTCCCTTGCGAGCTCCCATCCGAAACGGATATCCTCCCACTGGCCTTCTGAGGGCTTGCAGCGGGTCAATACACCGGAGGGAACAAGTAGCCTCTTTAATAGGATAGTGGAGGGAAGAACCTGGATTCCTTCTTGCTCAAGCTCCGCAGCAATGGATCTCAAGATCCCGTCATCCAGTCTGTTACCCAGGCGTCGCCATAGGTTGATAGCCCTGAGATCAGGGCGGACGTCCTTAAATATCCTGGTCTTTGTTATGGAGCCTGCAAATATGGCCTCTGATGCGCCTGCTTTTTTGAGCGTTTCTATCAGCCTGCCTAGCTGCCCCAGGTAAACCCATTCAATTTGGTCCACCTCCTCTGAAAGCAAGGGATCTGTTTCCCCTTTATGAGCTACTGCCACTATGCTACGGCCCTGTCTTCTGGCGGCCCTGGCGCATAAGAGAGGAAACTGCCCTCCTCCTGCCACAAGCCCCAAAGGATGGTCCTGCATCAAGGTTCCTCTTCTCCATTGGAGGCCATAGGCACGCCCCTTTTGGAAGACCTGATAAACTCAGCTAATCTCTTTACCTCAACTATGGCCCCAAAGCGGGACTCCGCGACATCAAGGGCTTCCCTTACAGTATCACTCCCTTGAAAGACTGCTCGATAAACCTCTTTCAAGGCTTCAATGACCTCCCTTGAAAACCCTTGCCGTCTCAGTCCTATCGAATTCACTCCATAGAGATTATCCCTTTGACCCCAGTACTTCATATAAGGAGGTATATCCTTATTTACACCTGACATTCCACCCAGAAAGGCATAGGTCCCGATTCGACAGAACTGATGTATAGCTGACAGTCCACCGATGATGACGTGCTCTTCTATCTTCACATGTCCCCCGAGAGTAACCCCGTTTGCCATGATCACATTGTCCCCGACTTTGCAATCATGGGCCACATGACAATAAGCCATGAGCAGGCACTGCTTTCCAACCCTGGTGATACCGCCTCCACTTTGAGTCCCGCGGTGGACTGTGACGAATTCCCTGATTATGGTCCGGTCGCCAATATCAACCCTTGTGAGCTCGCCACCGTACTTCAGGTCCTGAGGAGGGGCTCCGATAGATGCAAACTGGAAAACCTTTGTCTTTTCTCCAAGCCGGGTATGACCCTCTATTACGGCATGGGGGCCTATTTCAGTCTCCGGACCTATCTCGACTTCAGGCCCAACCACTGTATAGGGCCCTATCTTTACTCCTTCTGCAATTATTGAATCCGGGGAAATTATGGCTGTTGGGTGTATATCTCTCTCTATAAGCATCAGATCGTCCAATGTCGAAACTGGAAATTCGAAATTTGAAATTAGGTAATGCATCTACATCTTTGTGTTTTTCCTAATTTCCAGTTTCCAATTTCCAATTTCACTGCAAAATACAAGATCAACAAAGTGTAAACTACTTTTGACTCGTCGTGAAGGATGCCGATTTATTGAATGGCCGCTATAAGCACAGCCTCTGCCATGACCTTATCATCGACAGATGCCTTGCCTTCCATCTTCCATACAATCGATTTACGTTTTATTAGTTTTAGTTCCATAATCAACTGGTCGCCGGGCACTACTGATTTCCTGAATCGCACCCCATCCATCCCTGCAAATACCAGCAGCTTACCCTCAAGACCCTCGGGATCTGTATTCTTGGCAAAAATTATCCCTGTCTGGGCCATGGCCTCCAGGATAAGGACCCCGGGCATAATAGGCTCTCCAGGGAAGTGTCCCTGGAAAAATGGCTCATTTATAGTAACGTTCTTAAGTGACTTGATGCTTACACCTGGCTCAAGGCTTAAAACCCGGTCAACCAGCAGAAAAGGATACCTGTGAGGCAACAGGGCCGATATCTCTTCTATGCGGAGTTGGTTATGCGTCGTTTCCATTTCCCTCTCCTAATAACCTGTCTTCAAGTCTGTCTATACGTCCTTTAAGATCACGGACTTCCCTTACCAGCTCAGGAAGACGCTTGAGAGCGCTTCCGACCCTTAACCACAACCTGTGAGGCATTGCAGGAGACCCTGAGACCACTTCGCCGGCTGCCACGCTCTTGGCAACTCCGGATTGCGCACCTACCATGACTCGATCCCCCAGTTCTATATGACCTCCCACACCGACCTGACCTCCCAGCACCACTCCCTTACCTATACGGGTACTCCCTGCAATACCGGCCTGGGCCACAAGCAATGAGTCGGCCCCTATAGACACATTGTGGCCAACCTGCACGAGGTTATCGATCTTGGTACCCCGGCCTATACGGGTCTCTCCCAGGGCTGCCCTGTCTATGGTGCAATTGGCACCTATTTCTACATCGTCCTCTATCACGACTATGCCAACCTGGGGAATTTTTACATGGGATTCACCACGCCTGGCATAACCGAACCCGTCGCTTCCGATCACCGTCCCTGCATGTATTGCCACCCTTTTACCAAGGCGACAGCTCTCATAAACTACCACATTGGGATACAAGGTTGTTTCATCCTCAATATATACATCATTTCCCACATACACTCCGGGATGGAGTGTCACATACGGGCTAATACGCACCCGGTCACCTATGTACACTCCGGGATATATACTGACATTCCGGTCTATTTCACAACTTGAGCCCACATGGGCTTTCGAACTTACCCCCAAAGCGCTGAAATGCTTATCCGAAAATGCAGACGCTATTAAGGCATAGGCGAGATATGGATCTTCAACCAGAACAGAGGGACGATTCAAAAGATAAGGCCAGTCCTTTGGAAGTACCAGGGCCCCTGCCCTGCTCCTTTCCACATCTTCCCTGTAGCGAGATCCGACAGCAAAACTTATTTCGTCCGGGCTTGCAGCGATCAAGGCCTGAATACCTGATACGGGAAAATTCTCTGGCCCTTTCAGATCCCCTTTGATCAAAAGCGCTATCTCTCCGAGAGTCTTCATAGCCCATCAATCACCAAATCACACAATCACCAAATCACCAAATTCAAAAGCTTCCTCCCATCCTGAATTCCCAGTTGCTTGTGTCATCCCCCTCCTCTTTATCTATATTATAACCCCATTCTATGCTAAGGGGCCCCATGGGAGAAAGCCACCTTACGCCAAGACCCACGGACTTACGTAAATCCCCTAGGTCATAAGCACTATCCTTTTCCCAGACGTTCCCCATATCCAGGAAGCATACGCCATTCAGACCCATGTTTTTCAATAGCGGGAAAATGGTCTCAAGCTGCATAAAACCCATGTACTCACCGCCAATACGATCCCCGGTCTCTGGATCAATAGGACTTACATCACCATACTTGAAACCCCTGACAGAATCCATTCCACCCAGGAAAAATTTTTCGTAGATAGGGAGTTTTCCGCTGCTCCCCTCGGTCACATAGCCGATTCCACCATTCACGTGACCAATGATGGCCTTCCAGATGGGATGGTAATAGCTGGCACGGCCTTCCAGTTTCACAAAGGCGCTGTCACCGCCCAGGAGTCCTCCTGCATATTCTACTGAGGCTTTGTTGTACCAGCCATGGGCAGGATTATAGTAGTCATCTCTTGTATCTTGGCTGAGACCAATGCTTACGGACCTGGTGGTATGGATATCAAGTGAATCCTCTATGATTGTTGAGGCATTACTAGAATAGTCCGAAATATCAGTATCATCCATTCTCAGCTTAATAAATGTACTGATATCGTCGGTCAGGGGATAGCCAAAACGCACCGCGCCACCTGTACTTTCCTTTGCGTAATCATTATATTCATATTCCCAATTGTACAATTCAATACCCAATAAAAGCCTGGTATCCATGAAGTAGGGCTCGACAAAATTCAGTGAGTATCGATTGGTCTTTGAGCCAAGTATACCCCTGAAACTCAGAGACTGACCCTTTCCAAGAAAATTCCTCTGGCTAATCTCCCCCATGAACATTAAATTTTCCACTGAGCTATACCCTGCCCCTATACTGAAGGTACCAGTAGGCTGCTCCTCAACCTCCACCTTGAGGTGCATATATTCTTCACTGCTCCCCTTACTAGGTGTGAGATTTACATCTTTAAAATATCCCAACCTTTTCAGCCTTTGACTACTCCTCCTGAACCCGGAGGCACTAAAAGGCTCAAGCTCTTTGACCCTGAGCTCCCTCCTGATGACTTTATCCCTGGTCCTTGTATTTCCAACTATCTCTATTCGTTCAAACTTCACACTTGGGCCTGTATTCACCAGCAATGTTATGTTTACCAGCTTTTTCTTCGGGTCCTTTTCAATCCTCGGACTTATATCAGCATAGGCAAAACCCTCATCTGCATACAGATCTGTGAGCTTCAATATATCCTGGCGAAGTATCTGCCGGCTGAAAACAGGCTCCTGAGTGATCTTAAGCTCGCTTAAAAGCCTTTCTTTGTCCTTGAAAAAGTCCTCCTCTATGTCTACCTGACCCACTCCATAAAGACTTCCCTCGTCTATTGGAATCGTAATATAGAGCCAGGCATCTTTCCTCTGGACCATAGGCTGTCCCACTTTGGCATCCACGTAACCCCGATTGTGATAATAGGCTGCAATCCTTCCCAAGTCCCTCTCCAGGGCATCCTGCTTGAGGACTGCCTGTTCCCCTTTAAACAGGGCCACGATATTGCTCCAGGAAGGAATCCAGAGAGGTTTTTTCTCAGAGGTCTCCAATAGTTTTTTTAATTCCTTGTCTGAAAAAGTATGGTTACCCTGAAACTCGATGGCCTTGACGCGGACCTGCTCTCCTTCCGTAATCTCAAAAATCACATCGGCTACCTGCCCTGATACCTGCTCCACTGAAGCCAGAATATTGGTTCCAATATAGCCCTTTTCCATATATAGGGCCTTGATCTTTTCGGCATTTTCCTGAAGGGTCTTTTCCTGAATAATAGTATATGGCTTAAGATCTATGACCCCACGTATCTTTTCCTCTGAAATTTCTTTATTGCCGGAAAATTTGATTTTCTTTATAGCGGGCTTTTCTTTCAGTATGAAGGTCACTACGCGACCTGAAGGACTTTCACTGGCATCCACCTGCACATCATTGAAATAGCCCATTTTATATATGCTCTTAATATCAGAGGCGATAATCTCGGGATCGAAAAAATCACCAGCCCTGGTCACGGTCGCCTGCAGGATTGCGTCGGTATCCACCCTCCTATTACCACTGGTACATACCTCCGCTACCAGATAAGGAGCAGCCAGGACCTTTACCATCTCGGCCTCCATCTGATCCAGAAGCATACCCATTTCACGCCTTTCCCCTTTAGTAAAGAGAATCCTAGGCTCTCTACCGGCATCCTTCAGGTCAAGAAGCCTCAAATTCAGGCCCAACCACTCTCCAAGGCAGCTAATACTTCCGTAAAACACAAACTGAACCTGTTGGGTCTTTCCCGCTTTAATAACATCATCCAAAGACCGTGGTGGTCCGTCTTTTGACAAAAGCACTGTATATCCATGAGATTCAAGGCGTCTGGAAAGTCCTTCCCGCACCTCATCTGCCAGACAGGACCTATCTTTTGGCCCATAATAAGCCAATGGGGTCCCGAGAATGGTTGCAGATGGAAGAGAAATGCCCCCCATGGCACTGGAGACCAAAATAGATTGAAAAAGCAAAGACAAAACAAGACATACGGCAAGCAAATAAAATAATCCGTACACAAAGACTGTCGGTCTTCGTATGATATCAAAGGCGTTCATTTATCATTTTCCATTTCATTGTGCCATCTAAACCTCAAGATATACGCCCCACACCAAAATCCTTAAGTTCAGAGACATTGAGCTCAACAGCCCGGCCCTCTGCCAACCCGATACATCGGTCCATGCGGCTTGCCAAGGCCAAATTATGAGTGACAACTACCACAGTTGTGCCATAGCGTCTATTTAAAGCAAAGATCAATTCCGCGGCCTTCTCTCCAGTCTTTTCGTCAAGATTTCCAGTGGGTTCGTCAGCAAGGAGCAACCTGGGTTTTCTTACCATGGCCCTTGCCAGGGCCACTCGCTGTTGCTCACCACCTGAGAGTTGACCAATTCGGTGGTCAAATCTCCTCTCAAGCCCAATTTCAACAAGTATATCCTTTGCCATCTCCCTGGCCTTGGGCCTGGATTCCCCAGCCACAAAACATGGCATCATAACATTCTCAAGGGCAGAAAACTCCGGCAAAAGGTGATGAAACTGAAAGACAAATCCCAGTTCTTCATTACGAAACCTGGAGAGTTTAGTATCGTTCCAGGAAAACACATTCTCTCCAAAATGGAAAACCTTACCGCTGCTAGGGCGATCTAAAGTTCCCAGTATGTGAAGAAAGGTGGTTTTCCCGACCCCTGAAGCCCCAACCACTCCAACAAATTCACCGGAATAGATCGAACACTTGAGATCCTTCAACACCTCCACCTTGAGTCCATTGTTCGTGAAGGTCTTTCTAAGACCATCAATTTCTAGAACCAGGGTTCTGTTGCTCAACCTATGAGGAGACAAAGGGTCTTTTGCACCAGCGGACTTTAACAGAATTTTTTGAGCTTCTGCCATATTAATAGAATCAAATGATTACACTGCAAAAATTCTGAAATATGATTCCGCTCAAAAAGACCGAGATGCAAGGCACTGAAATCAGCTAAAAGGTCAAAGCTCAAAGAGCTATCGTAATCAACCCCTTTCAGCTTTCGGCTTCAGGCTTTCAGCTCTTATGCAACGCCGCAGATTGGGTTTTTTCAGCGGAATCAGAATCAAAAGTTTAAAAGTGACCCCATTGATAACAAATAAGACTATCTCAATCAAGTAAAGAAGCACCTATATAGTATTTTGGGTTTTGGTTTAGTTTTCGGATTGCGGTTTCACCCGCAACGATTATATTGCCGGCGTTATCGCAGATGGAATTTTTCGCAGACGTGAGATCAGATCAAGGAACGGACCCAGCTCCAGGCCACATCGTAGATTGACTCAACTTCCTCCAATCTAAGTCCTGCACCAAGACCTACTTTCCGTGCCCTTTCAGCGCTCATGAAATCTTCCGGGGCATGGGCATCTGAGTTGATGATAAGCTTTGCTCCATGGGTTTTGGCAAGCCTGGCTACGTGACCGTTTGTGAAGCTGTGACCTTTCCGGCCGGAGAGTTCAAGGAAAGTACCATTTTGGATTGCCAGCTCCACCTCTTCTTCAGAGATCAATCCTGGGTGAGCAAGAATATCAATGCCGGCCTCAATGGCGGCCCGATTAGTCCCAGGACAGACAGGCTCCATAATGGTTTCTCCATGACAGATCAGTACATTAGCTCCCAGATGCCTGGCTTCTCTTGTTAAAGGGGCAATCAGATCAGGATGAACATGGGTCAGTTCCACACCGGGTATGAGTTTTGTGGAGCTGTAACGGTTGATGTCTTTTGCTACCTTAACCAAGCGGGGAATTATGAAATCAAAGTTGGAAGAGTCGATATGATCGGTAATGGCTATGGCCTTATAATCCAGGAGTTCTACACGTCTTACCAGTTCAGATGGTAAAAGCTCTCCATCACTAAAAAGACTGTGGCAGTGAAGGTCAAACATCAACATCTTGACAACTCATATTTTATACTTAAATGCGTCTGGATCCATCTCTTCCAGGATTTTTGCCCACTTCTCTTCTTCCTTAAGAATTCTTTCCCCATTTATTGCTGTTCCTCCAGCAGGTTGAGTCTTTCTGAGCACGGACTCATTGACAAATATCCGGGCCTCAGCCCTCAAGGCAATGGCCACCGCATCACTTGGCCTTGCGTCTACAGTCAGCTCGCGGTCTCCCTGCTTGAGGGTTATCAAGGCGTAGTAGGTGTTATCCTTGAGATCAGATATCTCTATCCTGGGTATCTTTATTTCCATTTTTTTTAAGAGATTTACTGAAAGATCATGGGTCATTGGCCTTGCAAATTCGATCTTTTCCATCTCTGTGGCAATGGCGGTGGCTTCCAACAGACCAATCCAGATTGGCAAAGTCCTTTCCCCATTTTCTTCTTTCAGAATGAGTATGGGAGAGTTGGAGTCAGTATCCAGAGTTATTGCGTGTACATACATGGAAATATTTGACATGATTTCTCCAAAAAGTGCTAAGGTTTCTCAATTAAGGAATCAGGATTTTCCCCCTTAAAGAATGATAACATGCCTTGATTATTTTTACAGTAACGAATTTTCCAATAAGTTCTTGAGGTCCAGAAAAGTTTACCACATGGTTGCCTCTAGTTCTACCTCTAAGCTCCTCCTGGTTTTTTTTACTGAGGCCTTCTACAAGGATTTCCTCTTCCCGGCCTTCCAGGGATTTGTAACGCATGAACCCGATTTCTTTCTGAAGCTCAAGTACTGCTTCAAGACGTTCCGCCTTGATTTCTTCCGGAACATGGTTATCGAACCCGGCTGCCCGGGTAAGGGGTCTGGGTGAGTACTTAAAGGCAAAAATCTGATCGAATTTTACCGTCTTAAGCAGGGATATGGTGTCTTCAAAGTCTCTGTCAGTCTCACCGGGAAAGCCCACAATCAGATCAGTAGTAAGGGTAATGTTCGGGCAGAGAGACTTAAGGTTTTCCACCGTTGCCAGATATTGATCTCTGGTGTAATGGCGGTTCATGCGTTTTAGGACCGTGGTGGAACCTGATTGCACCGGCAGGTGCAGGTGTTCGCACAGTGTATCAAGATCTCGAAAGCATTTTATTAAATCAAGGGAAATATCTTTCGGGTGACTTGTTGTAAACCTCAGACGTTCTAAACCCGGGATTTCAGCCACCATGTGGAGAAGGCCTGGAAAATCGGGGCAGGTATCTACTTTTTTTCCATAGGAGTTTACATTTTGACCTAGGAGCGTGACTTCCTTTACGCCTTTATCCAGTATTTGACTTATTTCAGCAAGGATATCCTCAGGTGGACGGCTGACTTCGCGCCCCCGTACATAGGGAACCACACAAAAGGTGCAGAAGTTGTCACAACCTTGCATAATAGTCACAAATGCCTGGACAGGATTGGGCTCAGATAGAGGAGCAGTAATCAGGGGTATCAAAAAATCATGCTTGAGTTCAGTATGCAAGACAGCTCCCATGCCTTTTTCTACGTCCTTTAGCATGTCGGGCAAACCGTAAATGCACTGTGGTCCAAATACCAGGTCAATGAATGGCAGACGCTTTAAAAGACGATCACCTTCCTGCTGGGCAACGCAACCTGCTATACCAATAATCAAATCAGGCTTTTGTTTCTTGAACTTTTTTAAACGGCCAACAAGACTGTAGACCTTGTTTTCTGCCTTTTCCCTGATTGAGCAGGTATTTACAAGGATCAGGTCCGCATTATCAGGCTTTGATGTGAGTGCATATTTCTCGTGTAGGATCTGCGCTATCCTTTGGGAGTCATACTCGTTCATCTGACAACCAAAGGTGGCGAGGTAGAGCCTTTTGCGCCCTCTATTCCGGGGACTAGCGGCACTCACATTGTTGAAATTTAATAGTTTCATTTTTCTACAAATTTAGGGATTGAGGAGTTGTTCCATTATCCAAGCATTACATCTTGAGTCCATACAATCAAGACCTATGATGGATTTCAGAGATCTAAGGATAAACAAAAGGTCATTTACAGAGCCCTTTACTGCCAGCACATCAACCAATCCTGCACGCTGGTCAACAGTGCTGAGCACGAACAGGTTGTCATATCCCTCAAGGATGAAACGAAAAAAATAGACCAATGAAGGGTCTATGCGTAGGGTAAATTTCTCGGGGTACACGACCTCTTTGGTACACTCCTTGGCAGGTTGTGTAAACTAAAACGCGGTGGACACTATATACAAGGTGTCCACCGCGCTCAATGGTTATTATTGGTTTTAAGGCCTAAAGCACAGGCGTAGGAAGAAACTCAGATTCCTTGGCCGCAGCCTCTTTTATCTCATCCACCTGGGTCAGGACAGCATCTATCACATCATCACCAAGAGACTTTGTCTTGGCTATCTCTGCAAAGAGAGTCCTGCTGAATGCTATGGGCACATCTGTTATAAAACTCCTTGAATCCACCCTTGCAGTGAAAAATGCATCCATTATTTCCTTGGCCTTGGCATCAGAGAGTTCTAAAGTAAAGGCATTTAGCTGCCCGCCGAACATCTTGTCTATCTTATTTTCAAGGTCGCTTCCCTTGATTGCATCCATTCTTTTATCATCAAGAAGGACACTTATGTATTTAGCCACATTTCACCTCCTAACTATACGTCCATATCAGGTAAATCTACCTCTAATCTAACTTCCTTTTCCTTTACATACTTTGCATTGCAGAAGGGATAACCAAATTTATCCCACCATTTTACGATAACCTTGTATACCTCAGGCCTGAAAATGACCTTAGGAGGAAAGATGCCTTCTGCTACCATGCCCCTGACAAAACTTCCGCTGAATTTCTGCTTTTCTTTGGTATGACCGCAGCATTCACTGTACGCAATCTCGTTGCACACAGGGCAATACCAGAATTCACGCATGTTTTGAGGCCTGATCTTCAGACCATAGGGCACATCATTGATAGAGACAGGAAAACCATAACTCGGTATTCCCTTGCTATAGAGTGTCTGTGTGGCAAACATATCATAATATTCACCCACAGCCGCATGGTCTCTTCCAAACATGTGGTGCGTGCAGCCCATGTTCTGCCTGATGATCCCATGTAACATGGCTTCAAGAGGATTTCCGTATCTCATGTCCCACAAGGTGAATGTCACAAGATGTCTTTCAGGCTTGATGTAGCCGCCGAGATTGACAGCCTCGTGACCTTCAATAATCGCCTCATCCGGATAGTCCCCGGCCCTCTTGACACCAATGATGGCGTTTACCTGTATGCCGTGGCAGGGTTCTATATCGCCCGTATAAGCGGCATCTTTCATGAGGAATTCATGGCCGATATGCGGGACATTTCTGGTCTGATGGTTAATAACTGTCCTCCATCCCCTTCTGGCATATTCTTCCCTGGACTTCCTGGGCGGGTACCAGAACCTGTCAAAGGGCGGCGTTAACTTGGGCTCATTGATGATAGTGTACTTACCGGCTAATACGACTGGATTAAGGCTCTTGTAAATAACCCAGCCCGGCATCTTTGCATTAAATGCCTCTTGTACAACCTCCGGGTTGTCTTCAGGAGTCCCAAAGGTCTTATGGGCAAGCTCTTCCGGGTTATCAATTCTCCAGATTTCTTCAATGTCAAGCGTTGCAAAGGGCTTTCCTTTAAGCCTCAGAAGCAACTTGTCTCCTGCTGTAACACCCAGATCCTTAAGCTCTTCTTCAGTGATGTCAAAGACCAAAGGATAAGGGAAAACCCATTCGTTTAATAATCTCCTCTCTTTTAAAATCCTGTCGACTTCTGCTTTTGTCATTGACCCCTCAACAGGAGAAAAGAAGCCATAGCAAATAGACATGATCTCCCTGTAGACATTCCTTATAGGAACGCCGTCACTCAGAGCGGGTTTAATGTCATAGACAGCATCGCATTTTTTTGCCAACTTCTTCCCCATCTCAGGATCTGTCACAACCCTTTCTACGAGTCTCCCTCCATGAGGCGGGGGGGTTTCAATCATCGCCATCGCAAACCTCCTTAAAATAATTTTTCTTGTTTTGTGTAAATCTCAATCCCTGAAACAGGGATTTATTCATAATATCAAGGACAAAACAAAAAGCTACTTATTATAAAAATATATCAATAAAATCAAATAGTTGAAAATAAAAGTTAGCTCCTCAACATGTAGTCTTTTGTCATTCAGGGTCTCGCCTCCTTTCCTAAGCTTTTTGTTGCTTTATTATAGTAATAGAGGATAAATTGGTTTGCTTTTGAAAGGGATTGCTTGGGACCTCCTGAAATATTAAAAATCAATCCAAATATCATAAAATAAATCGAGAAAAAGCATATTCTTTTTAGTACGGCCCCTCCTTCTTGTCAAGGACAGAATGAATACAGATTCATAAAAATTGCCGTTTTTAACTTCAAAATCGTCTCCATAAGAAGCCTGCGGCTTTAGCCTTGGACCAATACTCTCTGCTTAGCATGATTCCCTGTCCACTTTGTTGAAAAAAACAATGATTCATGAGATATAGACTATCAACTTTAGTCAATAGAAATCAAGCATGAAAACACGAAAAAGGGATGTCCTGCTCCTTAGCGAATACAAAGCACCCAAGAAAGAGCAGGATGAGTTGCTCCTGAAATGGGAGTAGGATCAGTACAAGCTGGGAGCAACAAGAAAAGAGCTGGGAGTGGGTGATAGGTGAACGATGGAGAACATTATTCCGGTCTTAATATTTATTGTCGGCATTGTTTCAGGGGCCGGAGTTTTTTGGCTTTTCCATCGTGCCAGAATCACACAGGCTCGGGAACAATTGAGGTTAGAAGGCGAATCTGAGCGTGTTGCCCTAAATGAAAAGCTCCTTGCAAGAGACAAGCAGATCCAGGACCTTGGAATCACCCTTGAAAAGTCAAATGATGAGACAAGGGACCTTCGAGATCAAATTCAGGCCGAGTCTGAGAGACGTTCAGCCGCCGAGGAGAAGAATTCCCGCATCCCTGAACTGAAGGATTCGTTGAATGCCAAAGAATCCAGGATTTTCCGGCTTCAGGAAGAAAACACCCAACTTAAGACACAATTATCGGAATTAGAGACCCGTATTGCAGATGAAAGAAAATCGATTCAAGAGAAGCTTAATCTGTTAAACAGTGCCCAGACCAGCCTGGCCGATGCCTTTAAGGCCCTTTCTGCCGAGGCCCTTAAGAGCAATAACCAGTCATTTCTTGAGCTCGCAAAGGCCACACTGGAGAAATTCCAGATTGAGGCCCAGGGTGACCTGAAGCAGCGGCAAAAGGCGGTAGAAAATCTGGTCTTACCCGTCAAGGAGTCTCTGGTAAAAGTTGACTATCAGATACAGGAGATAGAAAAGTCGCGCAAAGAGGCCTATGGCGGTCTGTCCGAGCAGGTAAAGTCCCTGATTGCTACGCAGGAGAGGCTTCGGTCAGAGACAGGAAATCTGGTTAAGGCCCTTCGTGCCCCTTCAGTACGCGGTCGTTGGGGAGAAATCCAGCTCAAGAGGGTTATCGAAATTGCCGGTATGTTGCCTCACTGTGATTTCGTCGAACAAAAGACAGTAATAACCGATGATGGACATATTAGGCCTGACCTTATAGTCAGATTGCCAGGCGGGAAAAATGTGGTGGTTGATGCCAAGGCCCCGCTCCAGGCATACCTGGAGGCCATGGAGGCCAAAAATGACAGGTCGAGGCTTGAGCACCTGAATGACCATGCACGTCAAGTACGTGAACATATGAAAAAGTTGAGTTCAAAGGCCTATTGGACTCAGTTTGAGCCGGCTCCGGAGTTCGTTGTCATGTTTTTACCTGGAGAAAACTTCTTCAGCGCGGCCCTGGAGCAGGATCCAGCGCTAATCGAAATAGGTGTCAAGGATTGCGTAATTCTTGCGACACCGACTACATTGATTGCTTTGCTTCGTGCTGTAGCATACGGATGGAGACAGGAGAAAATTGCCGAAAGCGCTCAGGCAATAAGCAAAATCGGAAACGAGCTCTATGAGCGCCTGAGCGTCTTTGCTGATCATTTTTCCGGAGTGGGTAAGGGACTGGATCGAGCCGTAGAGACTTATAACAAGGCAGTGGGTTCTTTAGAGAGTCGAATACTTCCTACAGCCCGACGCTTTACGGAGCTTGGCGCTTCTTCAAAAAAAGAAATCATGCCGGTATCGCCCGTAGAGAAGTCATCAAGGACGCTTCAAGCGCCGGAACTTGTTCATGATCAAGGTCCGGCAGAAAACGAGCAGGGGTGATTGACGTCATGATCGACTTTTTGGGATCAGGAGCGCTCAATCTCGATCTTGTCTATGAGGTGGATGACCTTGAGGATGTGCGGTCAGCAGGCTTTGATCTCTATCCCGGGCGGGAGATATCAGGAGATCACGAGACGGCAAAAGCCCTTATCGATTTTCTCCGTAGCAGGGGGACTCTCATGGCCAAAAGCGGTGGTGGCTCTTCTGCCAATACCATATGTGCTCTCAGCCGTCTTGGGCATAAGGTCGGCTTTGTCGGTGTAGCAGGTGAAGACGAAGCCGGGAGTTTCATACTGAGTTCTATGGAGGGTGTGGATTTATCTCTTGTGAAGCAGGTCGGCAGGAGTGCAATCTGTATCATTATAGTAGAAAAGGTGGAGCGGGACAGGGCCATGTTTGTTGTGCCCCATGACCAAGAGGTAGATTTTTTGGATTTCGCGGTTCTGAAAAGTGTGTCCAATACAAGAGTGCTTCATTTCAGTTCTCTGGTCCGATCTCGCGGCATCTCTATCCAAAAAGAGCTGGCCAATGCCCTTAAGCCGGAACAGATCCTTTCCTTTGATCCAGGTGAGCTTTACGCGACAAGGGGCATTAAGGCCCTGTCAGGCATTCTCAAAAGGACGGATCTCCTCTTTGTCACGGAAGAAGAGGTAAAGATAATGACCGGCATGGCAGGCAAGGCCGGACTTGAGGCCATTTATCCCTTACTGGGTCGCAACGGCTCTGTGGGATTAAACTTATTCAAAGACACAGGGGGAACTGCCATAATATGCAAACAGGGTCCAAAGGGCGCGACTATCTGTAGCCCTGGGATGTCTTTGACAATTCCGGCTGAAAAGGTCTTAGAAGTGGTTGACAACACCGGTGCGGGAGACGCATTTAATGCGGGTTTTTTGAATGCCATGCTTCAAGGGGCACCGGCCCATGAATGCCTCAGGTCTGGTGTCAGGCTGGCCGCCTTATCTCTGTCGGCCTTTGGCAGAGGCTGGCTGGCCAGGCTATAGGCCTGAAAAAGGAGGAAATATGTGGACTTTCGGGTGGTGGACCACGGGTAGGGACCAGGCAGCCATTGACCTATTTGAGACAGTTCATAATGCCACTAACAATGAGATCATCCCTGGAGAGATCTCATATTTATTTTCTTCAAGGGAGCCCGGAGAAAGCAAGTTCAGTGACAGGTTGGTAAAAAGGGCTGAAGACTATGGTATCCCTGTGGTCAGTCTTTCAGCAGTGCATTTTCGCCCGGATCTCAGGAAACAGGATCGTGAGGCATGGAGACAGGCCTATCACAAAGAAGTCCTTGCTAAGGTTAAAGGTTTTCCGGCCCGGGTAGTGATACTTGCAGGCTATATGTGGGTAGTCAGCCCGGAGGTCTGCCAAAAGCTCTCGATTATCAACCTCCATCCCGCGGCCCCTGGAGGTCCCGCAGGCACCTGGCAGGAGGTGATCTGGCAGTTGCTGGATCAGAAAGCTGACAAGACCGGAGTCATGATGCACCTTGTGACCCCGGAACTGGACAAAGGGCCTGCTGTCACCTATTGCTCTTTTTCCATACAAGGAGATGCCTGGAATTCCCTATGGAAAGAGTTTGAGCATGAGCTTCAAAGATCAAGCCTTGAAGAAATAAAGGTATCATTTAGAGAATCACAGCCGCTTTTTGCAAAAATTCGCAATGAGGGAGTAAAAAGGGAGCTCCCGCTCATCGTCCAGACCATAAAATCCCTTGCCGCAGGAGAGATCTCAATTAAGGATTCCCAATTATACGACAGGACCGGAAGCAAACTATCCGGACCCTATAATCTTTCAGATGCTGTTGAGAAATGATTACACTGCAAAAGTCCTGAGAATTGTTACGACCGCATAAGCAGCCATACCCTCTCCTGTCCCTATAAATCCAAGCCCTTCAGTGGTGGTGGCCTTGATGTTGATCTGATCCACAGAGACTTTGCAGACCTCAGAGATATTTTTTTTCATCTCGGCTACAAAAGGTGCGATTTTAGGGGCCTGGGCGACCAGGGTAATATCGGCATTCCCTAGTCTCCAATTCAAAGAGGTGATTTTTTGAATTACCTCTTCCAGGAGGTGTATGCTTGAAATTCCGGCGTAAAGCGGATCACTGTCCGGGAAATGCCGTCCCAAGTCGCCTAAGGCTGCAGCCCCAAGGATTGCATCGCATAGGGCATGAGTTATGACATCTGCATCAGAGTGACCAAGAAGTCCGTAAGGATGGGGAATCTTTACGCCTCCCAGAATAAGGTTGCGACAGGTCACAAGCCTATGCACGTCATAGCCGAAGCCTGTTCGAATCGTATTCATGTTGTTCGAATCGAAGTTATTAAAGCTTCGGCCATCTTGAGGTCTTCCTGAGTGGTAATCTTGAAGTTGCCGGGGCTGCCTTCCGCAACGCCCACGGCAACTCCTGAGACCTCCAGGAGGCCTGCTTCGTCAGTAGCCCTTATGCCCTTATCTTCTGCCAGCTTGTAAGCTGATCGCAGATCTTCCTTTCTGCAGACCTGGGGCGTTTGGGCCAGATAGAGACGGGTCCGGTCCTGACTCCTGATAATCAGTCCGTCTTCATCAACCACCTTTACTGTATCCTGCACAGGAATAGCAAGGATAGCAGCTCCTACCTCCTGAGCCAAGAAACACACAGCCTCTATCTGTGTTAAGGTCACAAGGGGCCTTGCAGCATCGTGTACCGCCACCCACTCAAGATCGGCATCAACTGCATCCAGCCCTGATTGTACGGATTCCTGTCTGGTTGCTCCACCTGGTACTACCTTGACCGGGACCCTATGGACCCATTTTCTTGTTATTTCAATGGCAGATACCTCGTCTGAAGGCGGCACTACTACTATCATTTCGTTTATAAGGCTTGATCTTTCAAATACTTCAAGGCTCCAGGCAAAAACGGGGCGTCCTCCCAGGGCGATAAACTGCTTAGGAATCCTTGCACCAAAACGTATGCCAGCACCGGCTGCCACAATAATAGCTGAGACATTCATAGTATTTCAATCTTATGGAAACACCTTTCCGGGGTTCAGAATATTCTTGGGATCAAATACCCTTTTTATACCCCTCATGATATCAAGGCCCCTGCTATCAATTTCCATTTGAATAAAAGGCCTTTTTGTAAGACCAATGCCATGTTCTCCGGAAATGGTCCCTCCAAGGGCCAAGGTTGCCTCCATGATCTCCATTACAGCAGCCTCTCCCCTGAGCTTTTCTTCCCTGTCACTCAGGTCAAGCAAGAGGTTTACATGAAGATTTCCATCACCTGCGTGGCCAAAGCTGAGGATTGTTATCCGGGTTTTCCTGCCTATTTTTTTCAGCTCGTTTATCATCTCCGGCAGGCAGCTTCTTGGAACGCATATGTCTTCATTGATTTTGTCAGGGAATCCCAGGCTCCTGATAGAAGGGGCCAGGCCTTGTCTGGCTGACCAGAAGGCCTCTGCTTGATCCTTGGACTTTGCCACATGTGTGTCAATTGCCCCACAGTTCTTGCAGGAGTTCTTCACTTTCTCAAGTTGCCTCGGAATAGATTCCCGGACACCATCCACTTCAATGAGCAACATGGCATCGGTCCTTTCAGGTATTGCAACCGGAAGCTGTCCTGATATCAATCCAATACTCATCTTGTCAAGGAATTCTGCACATCTGGGCAGAATCCTTGATTCAAAGAGGCTTACCACTGTATCTGAGGCCGATTTTGCATCCGGGAAGAACGCGATCAGCATGCCCTCTGCTTCCGGGCTTGGTATGAGCTTCAAGGTAATCCTGGTCACGACACCCAGCATGCCCTCAGAGCCTATTATCAGCCTGGTAAGGTCGTATCCAACCACTCCTTTTGCCGTCCGGGTGCCTGTGTGGATCACACCCCCATCAGCAAGCACCACCTCAAGGGCCATGACATAGTCCCTGGTAACACCATACTTTACCGCACTCGGTCCTCCGGCACCAGTGGCCACGTTTCCTCCAATCGTACAAAAACGCATGCTCGCAGGGTCCGGTGGATAAAACAGCCCGTGTCGTGATACTTCTTCCCGTAACTCACCTGTAACGACTCCGGGTTCTACCAGGGCTGTGAGGTCCCCAGGGTTAATGGATATTATCCGGTCCATCCTGGTGAGAGAGAGCGCAAGTCCCCCATTTATCGGGACCGATGCCCCTGTAGTACCTGTAGCAGCACCCCTGGGGAATACTGCCAAGCCTTCTTGATTTGCAAGGGAAAGGATCTGTGAGACTTCTTCAGTAGATCCTGGAAGGGCTATGGCCTCTGGTAGGGAGCTAATGCTGCTTGCATCGTAGGAATAGCATTTTAGATCAGCCGGATCTGTGGAAAAATTCTCAGGTCCCACAATCTCCAAAAACTGTCGAACCAGAGTCCTTTTCACTGCATCAGGAACCGTTAATCAGTTCTGCCATTGCTGTTTTTCAAGTTGATTGATCAGGAATTCCAACTGGTGCCTGAGCTTACCAGACTCATTCAGTTGTTTTTTTATTCGGTTAACAGAGTGCAGCACAGTGGCATGGTCGCGATTAAATTCTCTTCCAATGGTCTCGAGAGAAGACTCAGTATAGCGTCGTGCAAGATACATGGCCACTTGTCTCGGCCGTGTAATAGAACTCTTTCTGGATTTTGAGCAAATCTCATCCCTGCTCAATTGAAAATGACGGCAGATTATTTCCCGTATAGTCACGACAGTAATTGCCTCAGGTTCTCCGACCAGGTCTTTAACCACTTCTCGAGCCAGATCCATATCAACAGGCTGTCTGAGTAGCGAGGACTTGGTCACAAGCCCAATCACTGCTCCTTCGATTCTTCTGATATCGCCCGTCAGGTGCTGGGCAAGAAAGTCGATAATCTCTTTCCTGAGACACATTCCATGATTCGTGGCCTTACGTTCAATAATCTTTTTCCTGGTAAACAAATCCGGGGGATTTATGGATGTAATCAGCCCGCTAACCAGTCTTGATCGCAGTTGATCGTTCACACTGGGTATCTGTCTTGGGAGTTGACTTCCGGTAAAAATTATTGTCTTACCCGCGTCCATAAGGTGATCAAGGGCCAGAGCCAGTTCTGCCTGAGTCCTTTCTCTCCCCGCAAAGGAATGGACCTCTTCAAGGAGAAGAACGTCACAATCATTTTGATAGCGCCGCACAAAGGTGTCCATTTGGCCGTTTTTTATTGATCTTACAACTTGGGTGGTGAATTCATTGGCAGTAAGATAGCAGAGTCTTGTATCCGGTATCTCTTCAAGTATTTTTTGCCCAACTGCCTGGGTAAGATGGCTCTTCCCAAGTCCTGCCTCAGAGTTCAGGTAAATTATTTTACTGTGACTATTCTCTCTATTAGCTGTAGCCCAACAAGCTGAAAAGGCACAGCGATTGCTGTCCCCAACCACAAACTCACTAAAGGTAAAGCGTTCACAGAACCGGGGCCTCAGCACCTCACTGGGGGCAAAGTTTGGAAGGTGTAACTGATCACGTGCAGCCTCTTTTGCGATTTCGGCAGGAGAAAGCCTTATCTTCCAGGTATGCCCCTCTTGAATAATTGCCTCCTTTAGCATAGGCAAATAATGCTCCTGGACCCAGGAAACAAAGAACTGATTGGGGCAGTGGATAATGATAGTGTCACCATCTGTCCCCCCATAGGTCAGAGGGGCAATCCACAACCGGTAGCTGCCTTCAGGTATCTTGGAACGAAGAATTTTTTTTAGACCTTGCCAGATACTTTCCATTTCTGATTACCTAACGCAATTGCAGCCTCAACTTCCTTTTCAGAAATTCATTGGCCCAACTACAAACTAATTCTTAACCAGGGACAGATATAAATTCAACCTATTAGCACGAAAGCAGATATAACCTATTGCAACTCTTGATCAGTTCATTTGAAAGGATTTTTTTATTCTAAGGTGTTGAACTTAGCCGCCTTCGGCAGGACTTCTCTGACAGGATGAACAAGATTTACATGATTTTCATTTATCCTGTTGACCCTGTCAAAAAATAGAAAATTCTATACTATGAACATCGGTTTTTGACAAATATCGTAATTCTGTTCTAGTTCATAATGAAGCCATTTTCTTCTGTCAAAGTGGAGAAAAGGAAATTTTTCTTCTATCAGCACATGAGTTATCAACAAGGGGCTATCTTATGGATTTTTCGTTGTTTTTTTTTATGACTTACGTAACTTATGGAGAAGATAAAGTTTTTGTTGCCCGTAAAAATTCGTATAATTCTCGTAAGTTCTCCTGTTGACCTCGATTTTTCAACAGCTTTTTCAAACAACCGGAACTTACTAATTCTTCAATTTTCATCCAATTTTTTGAATTTTCTATTCGCAGCTTTTTTATGAATAAAGCTGTTCTTGTAATATCATTATCGTTTTGGCATAGTGACAAAATGGAACTCCTTGACAGGGAAAGTTGCCTGGCTCTCTTGCAACGGTATCAAGTACCGGGACATATAGTATCCCACAGTCTCAGGGTAGCCCAGGTAGGGGTATTTATCGCAGCTCACCTCAAAATGGTAGGTGAAGATCTTGATATCGGCCTGGTGGAGGCAGGAGGCCTTCTCCATGATATAACCAAGATGGACTCTGTTCATACAAAGCAGGATCATGCCTTATCGGCCTTCAGGTTGCTTGAGACTCTGGGGTATCATGCGGTGGCAGATATAGCCCGTCAACACGTGCGTCTTGACTGGAACATTAGACATAATCCAATAATAACTGAGGCATTACTTGTGAACTACGCAGATAAGCGTGTAAAGCACACCTCTATAGTCACATTGTCAGAAAGGTTTGAGGACCTGTTAAGACGTTATGGAACTACTCCTGAGCGTCGGGAAATGATCAGGAAGCTTCTTGATGAAGTCGTGAAAATTGAGCCCTTTATTTTCACTAGGCTGGATATCGGACCTGCCAGGTTGAATGAGCTGAATTGCCTTGACCCGGTAGCTAGAGCGAATGTAAAAGGGATTTATGGATAGGAATTTTATTATTGATTTACTTAAAAGGAGTAGTCATGTCTCATAAACTCAGCTTTTTTGGCCATTCAGCCTTTAGAATAGTGACAGAACAAGATTTGAAGATATGGATTGATCCCTGGCTGGACAATCCTCAAGCTATAGGTAAGCCTGACTCAATGGATGCCGACCTCATTCTTATTACGCATGCCCACGAAGATCACATAGGGAACTGCCTGGCCATGGCCAGGTCATCTGCCACTGAAGTAGTAGCAATCCACGAAATACAGCAATATTTCCTTATCAAGGGCCTTCCAAATGTGACAGGTATGAATATCGGAGGAACCTATATCACAAAAGGAGTTGCAATCACCATGGTACCTGCGTTTCACAGCTCTTCGATCCAGGAAGGCGACGAGATCCTCTACGGCGGAGAGGCCGCAGGCTTTTTGATTCGCCTTGAAGACGGGCTCATTCTCTACCACGCAGGAGACACTGGCCTGTTTGGGGATATGGCCCTGATAGGAGGGATGTATCGGCCTGAGATTGCCATGGTCCCTATAGGAAACCATTATACCATGGGACCCAGAGAAGCGGCCTGTGCCTGCAAATTCCTTAGGGCAACGAAAGTTATCCCGATGCACTATGGCTCCTTCCCTGTTCTTACAGGCACTGTAGAGGAATTCAGTAAGGAACTCGCGTCTCAGCAAGTTGATACTCAGTTAGTGGAGCTGAAGCCAGGGGAGAGCATGTCCTTGTAGCTTGCTTTCAGGAGCCCGCGCACTGAGTTTCCTAGATATATTGAC
>JAJSZR010000022.1 GCA_030262715.1 Deltaproteobacteria bacterium | reverse complement strand
GGGGGGGAGTGAACGGTTACATTACATCTAATCAGCTTTATTTTTGCAAAAAAGGGCACTCTGAATAAATTATTTAGAGTGCCCTTTTTCAGGATCTCACTTACCCGGCAATTCGCTTAACGTTTGCTGCTTGAGGTCCCCTGGGACTTTGCTCTATATCAAAAGTTACCTTGTCTCCCTCTTGCAGGGAGCGAAATCCTTCTCCTTGGATAGCACTATAATGTACAAAGACATCACCTTCGTTATCCGTTTCAATAAAGCCATAACCTTTCTTGTCATTGAACCATTTTACTCGACCTTCCATAATTGCGACATTCTCCTTTTATTTATGCCTATACTTCTTATCAGGTGTTACTTTGGTGACTACTAATGAAATCGTTTCGCTTTGATGAAAGATCGATTTCAAATGGGCCCCAAAATACCGACCCTCACTTTTGTACTATAATTCTAACTACTTCATTAAGAGAGCCACGCGTCTCTCTCAAAAAAATCTTTTACCTCAGATCGAACTAGAAATAAAGACAAATTTCATCCTACGATTCTTCTTTACTATAAGATAACTTAGGAATTCCTGAGATTGCTTCCAAGGATTGCCCGGTGTCTGAGTTACTAGTAAACGAAAAAACATTTTATCTTTTACGTAAGGGTGACTTGTATGGTTACCTGTGACTAGTTACTGACCACGAGCACCTGTCCTGGATATATTTTACATCCAGTATCCAGATCATTGATGCGGAGCAATTGGGATAGAGACATATTGTGCTTCTTGGCGATTTGTGAGGGGTTATCTCCACGTTTAATGCGATATGTTACTTTCTTCTCAGATTTAGTTGGGAATTTAACCTTTGCAATTTTTAACTGTTGGCCAACATGAAGACGAGTTGATGACAAATTGTTGAGCCTGCAAAGTTCTTTTGTTGTTGTGTTGAAATTCCTGGCGATAAGCCACAGTGAGTCCCCTTTTCTCACTATATATTTTCCATCATGAAGAGTTGCAGCACGTTTGGCTAGTAATTTCGGAGCTCTCCTGCCGGCAACAGGTATCTTTAGTCTTTGTCCAGTTTGTATAAAATGTTTTTTACGAATATTATTTGCCCACACAATATTCCGAACACTCGTATGATACTTGAGGGCTATAAGTGAGAGTGTCTCACCTTTTCGAACCTTGTGATACACATAAGCCCTTTTAGGTGGGGACCACTCCGGAATATCTGCAATTTTGGCAAGAAGGATTTCGCCTTTTCCCAGAGGGACTTTGATGGCATAGGGGGTACCTGGAGTGACATTATAGCGGAGTTCAGGGTTTATCGCGGTGAGTTCTTTAGCAGGTATGTCCAGCTTGCCGGCCACTGCCTTTAAATGGACTTGCTTGTCAATGGTTATGACTTCATATGGTACCGGTCTGTCCGGCTCCCCCAGGGTTATCCCGTACTTTTCCGGCTCTTTTATGATATAAAGCGTGGCCAGGAATCTGGGGACATAGCGAGCAGTTTCCCTTGGGAGTTTCTCGTATAGATCCCAGAAATTATCGAGATAATTGATTTTCTGCCTACGAATTTTCCGGAGGACTGTCCCTTCACCGCAGTTATATGCTGCGAGAACAGTAGTCCAGTCCCCAAATATCTGATGCAATTCCTCTAAATATGAAATGGCTGCGGCAGTAGATTTTGCGGGATCCAATCTCTCGTCAATCCACGTATCCCTATTCAGGCCAAACTTGTAGCCCGTGGAGGGAATGAATTGCCATAGTCCAAGGGCGCGGGCGCGGGATAATGCCTTTACTTTGAATCCACTTTCGATAAGGGGCAGCCATGAGAGATCTTCCGGCAGCCCTGCTTCTTTCAAGGCCTTAACGATTTCATCCCTGTACTCCCCAGAACGTTTGTAAGACTCTATAAAGAATTTCCTTTCGCGTCCCTGGAAGCTCTGGATCTCATCTTTTACATGGCTGTTCATGATAAGCGGGATGGCCTTGTGGTTCCCGTTTACAGCAGTATATCGCGATGCGTGGATTTCCAAAATTCGCTTGGAAATCATAAATCTCAGGTCTTCCTTTTGTTGGATAAATTCCGGGTCATTTCCTGGATCTACCTTCAGGATAAGCTCATAGGCCTGATCCAGAGCATCGATGGCTTTATTCAGGTAACCTTCAACCCAGAATTCCTGGGAGGCCTTGCAATAGTCCAGGGCGGCATCTAAAAGATCTTGCTCTCTATCCGGTTCTTTTTCTATAGCTTTGCTGTAGTCCTTGGGATTCCCTAAAAATCCGACTGTATGTCCTTCTGTATTCTCACTGTCTTTCAGTTTTGATGGAGGGATATAGGCCAGAAGTTCTTTACTGTCCTGAGCACGAGTTTCTTCTTCGGAAGTACAATTGCCAGGAAATTCATTATGGTTCACGTTTGTGACCCTGGCTGCGGAACAGCCATAAATGAGATATAATAAAAATAAAAAAGTTGCCTTTTTAATCCAAGGAAATTTCATTGGTTTCATTGGTTTTATCTTTTAAGATATGTTGATTATGACCTGATTTGGCACTGCTATCCTTTAGGAGTTTCTCGATCGATACTAGCAAAATATTTTCTTTTGCCAAGGGCAGATTTACCAAAAGTGTTCAATAATGTTGATTATTGAAAGCGTTTTCCCAGATGAGATATTCAAGTATATAATTTTCCATTCAAATTTCCAGTTTTTTTGTAAGCCTCCAGTGATAATTAACTTCATTGCCATTTTGTAGCTATTCAAAGGTGCTTGTCGTGAGCATTTCGCTCTTATATCTATGACTGAATTTCCAGACTATTATCTTTATCGACTTTTTCAGGCGTTTTGTCCAGTATTTTGAAACTGCTTTTTCGATTTTGTTTTAATGGCAACATTAAACAGTTTCGAATAATGCCATATCAATGATTACACTGCAAAAACCCTGAAATATGATTCTGCTCAAAAAGCCCGATATGTAAGGCGCAAAATTTTCCGGGAATGAGGCATACTTAGCGTATGTCGCATGGGCTGGAAAATTGAAGTAACGCCGCAGATTGGGTTTTTCAGCGGAATCATAAATACGATTTTACAGAAGTATTCAGATGGTGGCGATGAGACAGGAAACAGTTGTCGCAATATTCAAGAATTTATCCATAAGAGAAAAGCATTGGAAATACGGAGAGGCTTGATAAGGGCTGAACATGAATTTTATGAGAAATATGGATATTTAGATATAATTTTTGATAAAAGTGCCGATATATATACTAGGAAGAAAGTTCGTGGCAGATTGGGAGTATTTTAGATGGGGAAGAGGAAATCTGTGTTTGAAAAACTAGGGCTTGTTAAGGTTGAAGAAATAGAAGAAGAGGTTGCTGAAGAATCAATATTGAGCCCAAAAAAAGAATATACCAAAGATGAGGAAGTTTCTGAGGATACGCTTCATATTACTGAGGATCAATTGTCAGAGATGAGCATGTACAATAAGGAAGATGAGCTTGATACTTTGTTTGAAGAAGAATTGTTCGAAGAAATTGTTGCAGATCAAGAACCAGATGTACAAGAACCTGCTCAAGGATTGTTTAACAGGGTAGATGTAGAGCCGACAGAAGAAAGGCAGGTTCAAGTTGAAGCGGATAGCGCGGAAAAAGAGCGGATAGAGCAGGAGATTAGGGAGTATGAGAGAATGGCTGACAAAATGGAAAGCATCCAGCTGGCAGAGGAGATCAATGTTGAGCCTGAATTTTTAGGTGTGGATGAAATATATAGCAGACAGCAATTGGATTATGATAAAAGAAGGACTATTTTTTTGGTCGACGAATTTCTCAGTGCGTTGCCGGATAGCCTGCCTACAGATGTTAAGCGAAAATCTGTGAAGGATATCATTATGGCTTCAGGAATTGACATCAACAATTTGATGGACGATGCATCCAGGAGATTGGATGCATTGAATACAGTATTGGAGAGTCAGTTAAAGAAGACAGAAGAAATTGTTGCTAATAATAATAGGGCGATAGCCGAATTGGAAAATCAAATCATGGAGATTAGGAAAAAAATCACGGAAAGAAAGAAAATGCAAGAAGATCAAAAGAATGCTATTGAGTATGAAAATCAAAGGATTAAATATACTGTTCAATTCATAAATCCTGAAGAATGAGGGTGGAGCGTGTGTGAGAAAAGTCAGACTGACCACAAGAGGAAAAGCGGTAATATTTATTGGCATTGTAATAATAGCTGTTTTAGTTGTTGTACTGATTAACAAGAATACCTCCCAGGTAAAGAATAGTGACGGCGAAGATAATTCTGTAAATGCAGAGGTACAAACGAACACAGATAATTTGGTAGACGAAAAATCTGTTGAGATTGAAGCACTGGAAAACATAATAAATGAACAGGAAAAGCAGATTGAAGCACTGAAGAATAAAATAAAGATAAAAGATAAAAAGATTGAAAGCATGGAGGATGTCGTTGGGCAATCCTCTTGTTCAATTTATTTTGAATCAAAGAATGTATGCCTGAACAAAATGTATTACCCGGAGTTGAATATGTTTGTGAAATGGGCAGAAATGATAAATAAAAGAAAGATAGTTATTGAGGGAAATGTTTATGCGCCAAAGGATAAGAAAGGCAAAGCGTATGGTTTGAAGTTTTCAGAAAAAAGGGCAGAAGCTGCTGCAGAATACTTGGTAAAGCAAGGTGTGCAAAGAGATAGAATCATAATTATTGGAAATGGAGCATCAAAACCTGTATATTTTGAAAAGGGTAGAAAGGCCGAGGAACTTAATCGAAGGGTTGATATCTATTTTCAATAAAACTAACAGTTTAGAACCTTAAGCTGCTTCATCTTGCACTTAGGAAGCAAAGTCCCGTTTTTTCGGAAAAAGCCATCAGCGACTATGGCGTGAAGATGCAGGTGGAACCTAGTGTAATCTCCAAAGGTATGAATGACCATCACAAGACCGGAAACCCCATACAGAAGTCCAAGCAGGGTATTCTCTTGTGATAATGTTAAAATGTTGAATTATTTCACACGCACAAGATATTTCTATGCAAACTATTGAGGTCACCTCAGGAAGCAGTTTCGGCGGCAAATTACTGGGCATTTCCGTCCCTTCCTTCTTGCAGATGATTGAATTGGAGCAAAAGTGTTGCACGTTACGTATAACGTATCAGGGAAAGACAGGCTATCTTTACATAAAGAATGGCGAACTCATTGCCGCAGAGGCCGATGGCCTCAGTAAAGAAAAGGCGGCCTACGAGATAATTGGCTGGGATGAACCAGTTATTGAAATCAAAAGCACCCTTCCAGCAAAAGAAAAAGAAATCCTTCAACCGCTGATGGCTATCTTGGTAGAGGCTTACCGTCTCCGCGACGAAAAGTTAAACGACATGCGCCCGGCAGGCACAGGCACCCGTAAATTGATAAAGCTCAAGACTCAGACCACAGCGGGCCGACGAATTAGTTTGGACATCGGAACAAGATTACAGATAAAAATCGAAGGCTTTGATTCGACTTTGGAGAGTATCATGGTAGGCATGATACCTGACGATCATCTCATTATCACATTGCCCTTCCGCCTTTCGGTTACTGAGCACAAGATATCAAAGGGAGCACGTTTTACCATCAAATACCTGCGCTTAGGAAAGATTTGCCTCTTCCACTCCAAACTTCTGGCATCTGTTGACTTCCCCCAAAAGCTACTTTTTGTGAGCTATCCGTCTGTCATCCATTACCATAAATTGCGCCATCAAAGAAGAGTGGGAATTTTTCTTCCATGCACAATTGGCCTAGATAGTGATCAAAGCTATCCGGGACTTATAATCGACATGAGCATCACGGGCTGTTTATGTCAGCAAAAAAGCGGGGAAGATAACCCACTGCCTACACTTCATATTGATGATAAGCTCACAATTCGCTGCCTATTACCGGGAATGAACGAAGACCAGGAGCTAATCGGTCATATAAGAAACCTATATAGAACAGAACGCGAAACCAAGATAGGAGTGGAGTTTGTAGAAAACCTGCCTCAAGTCAACAAAATAATAGCCTGCTACCTCGGTTATTGAATTCCCCTTTTCAATCAATATTCCTATATTTTCAGCCCGTTAAACTGTTTACCGATCGGCTTAGGCCTCAACCTCCACAGGATCCGTTTCGGCTATCTGTTCCCTGATTTCTAACCTGTGCTCTCCCAATAGAGTAGTCTTCAGCCAATCAACAGCAAGATCCAGCATCGCCAGATCGTCTTCTGAAATTTTCTTTTTCCTTTCTTCCGGAACAATGTATACATTGAGGAATAGACTATCGAACACAAAACGACGAAATCGATCTATATTGTAGCAACCCATAAAGAACATCTGTAGCGTTTTATCAGGAATAGTAACGAATGGACCCAGGGACTTGCGCTTGAGGATCAATTCCGTCCAGCCATAATTTACCTCATCGTATGGGATGATACCCTGGTCTTTGCGCCATTCATCTACTGTGAGTTCCCTGCCGAGATCATGTCCAAGGCAGTGGCTTTCTTTCACCAGGGCAAAAAAATGTTCATCAGAATGTAGATCCTGGTCGTGGAACATCCCGGCACTTAAAGGATAGTACCTGCAAGTCAATGGACGATCCTCATATATGCCACATCCTGACTCGTCCAGAAACGGACAGGTTTTTTCCTCATCTTCCAGCATTTTCATAACAGGGATTGGCAGATCTGTTTTCTCAATATATCCAAGGGTTGTATAAATATGAAGAAACTCATCCGAAGAGAGCCCCAATCTCTGTTTCATGCGGATTATATCGCATGGAGTCAGCAGGATATAAGCATCCCTGCAGCACCGGGTATAACAGGCGATTTCTTTATCACAAGTAAAGGTGAAAGTGCTGTTAAGATCCAGTCGGACAGGGACTATCAAATCTTTTTTTTCTTTTTGTATATGCATGGTTTGGCTTTCCTCGCGTTTTTAGGGCCTTACCATAAAATAAGATCCAGGGTTTTGCAAACAGCTTCGCAGACTATTATAATCGCGTTACAGGGATAAACAATCTGTTTTTTTCCAGGGAAAATCATCTATGGAATCCGAAAACAAGGTCGCCATTGTTACTGGTGCCATAAAAGGTATTGGCCTCGCCATAGCCCTTGAGCTGTCACGTTCAGGGATTAAATGTGTTTTGCCTTACTATGACTGGCTGGACAGCCTTGAGAGTATGCACAGGCATATGAAGGAAACAGGTGTTGACTACCATGCCGTCCCGGCCGATCTCACTTGCCTTAAAGACGTAAAGGACTTGATTCACACTGTTCAAGACCGATTTGGGCGACTGGATATATTGATTAACAATATAGAAAGGGGTGGATGGCCTGTAGTTCATGGCCCATATGTACCTGAACAGTGGGACCTGGAGTTCGAGACCACTGTGACTGCTAAGTGGTATCTCTTTAAGGAGGCTTTACCAGTCTTGAAGTCCCAAGGTGGTGGAATAGTGGTCAATATTTCGTCCATAGCCGGATTGGTGGGAAGGAGTGGACCGGCAGGTCTGGTGTTTAATGACTGCTACTCGCTGTCAAACAGGGCCATTCAATCTCTTACTGAAACCTGGGCAAGACAGGGTGCCCCTGAGGTACGGGTCAATGAACTCATGCTGGGCTTTGTTGAGACGCGTCATGGACCGGCCACCAGGGGTTGGGATATAATCAGTACTGAGGAACAAAAGGCCATACTTGATCATACTCTTTTACAACGCACCGGAAGGATTGAAGAGGTGGCAAAAATGGTTAGCTTCCTGGTCTTTGACGCAAGTTTCATGACCGGGTCGACTATACGGATGGACGGAGGCTATGTCCTGGGAGGGGATAAATCGGCCTTTATGCCCAAGGGAGTTGTCGAACCCAGTGAACCCACCTTTGGAGGTCCTGCAGATCCTAAACAACAGAAGCCGGTATAAAAATCCGCGAGTACAGATTCTGCACGTAACGGTCAGTCATCCCGGCGATGAAGTCACAGACCCTGCGCTCATAAGGGGTATTGTCATCATCATCTATTTCTACTGCTTGTTCTTCAAACATCCGAGTGTTTTCCCGGATAAAGGCATCTTTATTTTTTAAGAAATATTCGTACAAATCAAAGAGGATCTTTTTGGCCTTTTCAAACTCACCATGCACTTGAGGTGCCCTGTATACATTGTCATAGAGAAAGGCCCTAAGATAAATCATCGTTTCATAAAGATGGGGACTTATTGAAAGCTCCATTTCCCCGTTTACTACCTTGGTGTTTGCTATCACGTCTTTGATCATGGTTGAGATGCGGGTAGCGTGATTTTCTCCCAAGACATCCTTGCACCTTGACGGAACATCCTCTTCAGAGATCACTTTGCCTCTAATTGCGTCGTCCAGATCGTGACTCAGATAGCCAATTACATCTGCTATACGCACGACCCTTCCTTCAATAGTCATGGCCCACTCATTCATTTTTTTGGGAATGATCTCTCCAAAGCCCTTTGAGTGCTTAAGTATTCCGTCCCGGACTTCATAGGTGAGGTTGAGGCCCCGGCCACCATTTTCCAATACATCCACTACCCTCAAGCTCTGACGGCGATGAGAAAATCCCCTGGGCACAATCTCATTTAAAATAGTCTCACCGGCATGCCCGAAGGGAGTATGTCCAAGGTCATGACCCAGTGCCACTGCCTCTGCCAGGTCCTCGTTAAGGCAAAGCGCTCTGGCGATTGTCCTTGCGACCTCTGATACTTCCAGTGTGTGTGTAAGACGGGTGCGGTAGTGATCTCCCATGGGAGATAAAAATACCTGTGTCTTATGTTTGAGACGGCGAAAAGACTTGGAATAAACTATGCGATCGCGGTCCCTCTGAAACGGGGTTCGGATGTCACATGGTTCTATGGGATGGAGCCTTCCCTTGGTCTCGCTGCTGAGGCAGGCCTGGGGACACAGGATCAGACGTTCGCGCTCTTGAATCTGTTCCCTGATAGTTATGGGTCTGTTTAGCTTTTTGAGCTTTAGACCGGAATCTGCGTACATATTTGTTTTTATAATGGGAGCATTTCTGGAAATCAAGCACGTTTTTTTCACCTCTTCGCGCTTTGTCCTTGAACAAGATTATGGGTTCTGCAAGCTGCTCTCCAGTATATCCAGCAATTAGCTGCTGCATAACAAATACAAAGACCGGTTGTAATCAAAAGGAAGGCCGGAATCGCATTCTCAAACCCATAAAACACACAGACCAGCACCGGCGACAGCAAGGCAACAGGTACGAGTATACGTCTTTTTATCCAGGAGATATCAATTTCTCCTTCTTGCACTGCCCACATGTCAAGACCCTGGCTCCCGAATTCAAGTGCAACGATAAGGACCACCAGGCTGGTCATTTCCCTTGGAGCTGAGGGCATCAGGGCAAGTGACAAGAGTGGCAGGATTAACGAGGCAATAAGTCTTCCCAGGGCCGTCAGGCCTTGTCTCAGGCCTTCTGGAAGGCCTACAATGAGATACTGGCTACCGGACACCAGGGTAATGCCAAGCATAACAAGGCCATAAGTAATGATAATCAGGGGCGGTTTAAGTGCCAGCCCCACTGCCAGCCCCAAGGCAAGAAGGCTCGATGCCGTTTGCATACGGGTTGACAGGTGACCATCCCTCCAATAGAGGCCTACAGCCAGAAAGATAGTGGCCAGCAAGGTGCCAGACAGAAATGCTATAAGGACTGTTTTGTCCGGAAACATATCGGTTATAAGAATCAGGCCCGCACCTGTCATTTGAAGAGTGGTCTTGATTTTTGCGAGTTCAGTGACACGGAGTTGCTTTTTTGATGCTGCACAAAACTTGCGGAACTCTGTCACCAGGAATTCCCTGAAAAAAATCGGCCATACGATCCAAAGGGGAAGGATGCCAAGATCTACCAGGGGGATCAAGGTAACAGCTATAAAGATCTTGTCGGCAATAGGATCAAGGAGCTTGCCCAGAGGTGTGCTACCGTCGCGGCGGGCCAGCAGACCATCAAGATAGTCAGTAAGACCTAAGAGAGTGAAAGCCATAAGGGCTGCAATCCTTGCCCTGACATCTCCATAGAGTAAAAAATACGGCAGGGGCAACAGTATGATCCGAAGGGCTGTAAGGTGATTAGCACGGATCTTCATCAGAGATATTCCACAAGGCCTTCCTTCCTGATCTTTTCTACTGCCTGTTGAATTTCGCCAAGCCTGTTCCTGGGACAGACGAGCACTGCATCACCTTCAGCCACAATTACCATATTCTCAGTACCCACGGCAGCCAACAGGATACCACCTTCCGACATGAGCAGACAATTCTTGCATCCAACAGAGGCAACCAGTCCATCAACGGCATTGCCGTCTTCATCCTTGGCCGATAAATCATAATAGGTTTCCCAGACCCCCATATCATGCCAGCCATAATTACATGGAAAGACCACGACATTGGAGGCCTTTTCCAGAAGACCTTTATCAAGAGAACCATCCGGCATCAGGTTATAGTACCGGCTGACTACGGATGCTTCTTCCTTTGAGCCGGAGAGGGACCTGATATGTTCAAGGGGCTCCCGTGCTGCAGGCATCCATTTTTTAAGGGCTTCAAACAGCACCGCGGATGAAAAGGCAAAGATCCCACTATTCCAGAAAAAACTCCCTAATGAAAGATAATTGAGTGCAGTTTCTCTATCCGGCTTTTCGTGGAATGCCATAACGTCATAGCAATCTTTATCTCTTACCTTGGTTTTTAACCTGCCAATCTCTATATAGCCATAAGCAGGTTCTGCCCTTGAAGGCTTTATCCCAAAGGTAACAAGGCAAGGATTGAATCCGGCAAAGGAGAGCCCGGCATCCAGGACACGCCTGAATTCTTCCTCATCCTCGATAAGGTGGTCAGAAGGCAGAACTGCTATCACACTATTGGTATGGAGGGACTCAATCCTGGCTGTAGCCCAGGAGATTGCAGCCGCGGTCCCCTTAGGGCATGGCTCAATGAATACATTAGAGCTGATAAGGCCTGGGACATGAGCTAATACATCTTCCTTTTGGGTTGGTTTTGTAACTACCCAGATCCTCTTCCATGGAAACATGGGCCGAATCCTGGAAACAGTCTGCTCAAGTAAAGTCTCCTGGCTGTGAATACAGAGAAACTGCTTGGCCCTGCGTTGCCGACTTTTTGGCCAAAGCCTGGTCCCAAACCCTCCGGCCAAAATCAGGGCATGATAGCATTTTCTGTTCAACGTTTTTTCTCCAGACCTGAGGTCATCATTGCTGATAGGGCCGCCACTGCTCCAATGGCTGCGGTCTCTGAGCGGAGTGTCCTTCTACTCATGGTGGCAGGGGAAAAGCCCGCACCCTTACATGCCAGAATTTCTTTCCTGGAAAAGCCTCCCTCCGGCCCGGCAATAACAGCCACAGGAGTGGCGTTTCCCTGGTCTCTCCAAGTGGAAAATAAGGAGCACGTCTTTTCCGATTCCCAGAGAAGAATCTTTGCCCTGGCATAAGAGGCCTTTTCCAGGGCCTCTCTCAACGAAACTACCGGGTAGATAGTTGGCACACGACTTCCTTTACACTGCTTCAAGGTCTGTCTGGCTATTTCCTTCCAGCGGACGAGATGTCTGCCGGTCTTTTCAGTATCTACTTTTACCACAGTATGTTGAGTAATTACAGGATGGATAGTCTGGACTCCCAACTCAGTCGCCTTTTGTATCATCCAGCCCATGCGACCTCCTTTGAGCAGGGCCACAATCAACTTAATCGGCAGACAGTCATTTTGCTGTTCTGAGACCTCCATAATATGCAAATCTACTTCTGTCCCATTTGCCCGGATGACTTTCGCCTTGGCTATCACTCCAGAACCGTCTACGAGTTCGACAAGGCTTCCTGGCCCCAAACGCCTCACGTGCGTCAAGTGATGTGCCTCACTGCCCGTGAGGATAAGTGTGTTCTGGGCCCTTGAGAGGACATCAGATGATATCAGAAAGCGAGCAAGGGACATCACAAAATTATGTAATCTTACTCTTGATGTCTTCGTAAAAAGTCCAATATGTCTCTTAATTGTCATTCCTGCGAAGGCAGGAATCCAGTTATTTCAAGTTACTACGGACTCCCGCTTTCGCGGGAGTGACTCGATTTCGACTTTTTACGAGACCATCACTCTTGGTTATTGAAATCAATATCTCGAACTTCAGACTTGAGAGATTTAAGCCGATGTATAAAAAGCAGAGTAATTAAACTCAGGACCACGAGGACTCACAGGCTCATGTCTCATCCATACTACGACCATGATTATATCTTCCCAATCCTTGAAAAGGAAGGTCTTCTATCAAAAGAGCAGATCACTAAATTAACACCTAAGCTCTCCATACCTAGACGCAAGGGCCAGGATCTTGTGCAATGGCTGGATTCACTGCAACTTCCCCGAGCGGATTCCCCTGATACTAATCTTAAAGAAGCAGATATTATTTCTCTCATAGCAAGGGATCATGGATGGATGTTCAGGCGATTGGACCCCTTACGTCTTGATATGGAGGTCGTGACAAAGACACTTCCAGCCTCTTTTGCCAAAAAGCGCCTGGTGCTGCCTCTTTCGTGGGACGATGGAGAGCTCGAAATAGTCTGCTATGACCCGGAAGATCGGGAGCTTCAAGAGGATCTCGAGAGGGCATGCCAGACCCGGACCCATATCTCAGTAGCTCCCCGGAGAGACATTGAACGTGTTATAAGTGAATTCTTTGACTTCAAACAATCCATTGCTGCTGCTGAAGATGTGCTCAAATTTCCGACAGTGGATATATCCAACCTGGAACAGTATGTGCGCCTGGCAGCTCCAGATGTTGCAGCCTCAGACAAATACATACAAAAGGCAGTGGATCACCTTTTTCAGTATGCCCTAAATCAGCGTGCGAGCGATATTCACATAGAACCAAAGCGAACACAGTCCCGGATACGCCTTCGCATAGACGGAATCTTGCATACTATCTATCGTCTCCCCAGGGTAGTACACGAACCAATATGCACCAGAATAAAAACCATGTCCAGGCTGGACATAGCAGAAAAACGCCGGCCTCAGGATGGTCGTTTAAAAGTTGCCCGGAAGGAGGATGAGGCAGAGGTCAGGGTCTCTACTATACCGGTTGCCTTTGGTGAAAAGGTTGTACTGAGGCTGCAAAGCGCAGATATACTCTTCAGCGACTTAAACGAGCTTGGATTCTCAGAAAGGGACCTTCAGGCCTACCAGCATTTTATACAGAATAGCCACGGCATAATACTTATGACTGGGCCAACGGGAAGTGGGAAGTCTACCACGCTTTACTCTACACTTCGACACCTCAGCTCACCGGATATCAATATCATTAGCGTGGAAGATCCTATCGAGATGGTTTGTGAAGAGTTTAATCAGATAGCAGTGCAGCCACAAATAGATGTGACGTTTGCTTCGATACTCAGGAATATACTGAGACAGGACCCGGACATCGTCATGATCGGGGAGATACGGGATAGTGAAACCGCCCGGTATGCCATACAGGCAGCCTTGACCGGCCACCTGGTCTTTTCCACTCTGCACACTAATGATGCTGTAAGTGCAGTTACGAGGTTGAAGGACCTGGGCCTTGATCCCTACCTTATTGCATCCACCCTGATAGGAATTGTAGCACAACGGCTTGTGCGCATGGTTTGCAAATCGTGTAGTAAACCTGTAATGGTCCCGGCTGAATGGCTAAGGGCCTTTGGTTACAAAGCCTCAGAACATGCACAGGCGAAAAAGGGCATGGGCTGCAATCACTGTCGCAATACGGGTTATTGGGGCAGGATCGGAATCTACGAGGTCTTCTCTGTCTCTGATATAATCAAAAAAATGATACACTCAGAAAAAGATGAGGACACTATCAAGAAGCAGGCACTCAAAGAGGGAATGAGACCACTAAAGCATGATGCCTGCAGAAAACTTCTCTCTGGAATAACCACCATGGAAGAAGTGATCAGGACTACCTCATCATAAAGGGTTCAAAGGTTCAAAGGTTCAGGGTTTACATTACAGACAATTCCATTAAACTGAACCTGGTGGATAGATCAGAATTAAGGCATCCTTCATTCACTAGTTTACACTTTTTCGAAGAAGCGTGTATTGTCGAATTAAATGCCGATGTCGAAACTGGAAATTTGAAATTAGGTAACGCATCTACATCCTTGTGTTTTTCCCAATTTCCAATTTCCAATTTCAAATTTCACTTCCAGAATACAAGATCAACAAAGTGTAAACTACTTTTGACTTGTCGTGAAGGATGCCAGAATTAGAGTAGTAATATTTATCGGAAAGACCTTTTGATGATAGATCAAGAACGAGTAAACAGGGATTATCCCTCGGACGTACAGGTCATCTATTTGGGAACCAAAGAGATTATCCTTATCGGCACGGCTCATATCTCTAAGGATTCGGTTGATTTGGTCCGCCGGGTGATTAAAAACGAAACGCCGGACTGCGTGTGCGTGGAACTTGATGACAAACGGTACGAGACGCTATCCAGAAAGAAACGCTGGGAATCTCTGGATCTTAAGAAAATCATCCGAAAAAAGCAGCTCAGCACACTATTGTTCAACCTGATGCTGGCTTCCTACCAGAAAAAGCTGGGAAACCAGCTTGGGGTGTTGCCCGGCACAGAACTTCTGGTGGCTGTGAGGACTGCAGAGGAAAACCGGATTTCTATAGCCCTGTGCGACCGCGATGTCAGGGTCACCCTGCGTCGTGCCTGGCATGCTACATCCTTTTTCAAAAAAAGCTATCTGATAGCTAGTCTGTTCGCTGGATTGTTTGATCGGACTGAAATCACAGAAGAAAAGCTGAACGAATTAAAGAAAACAGATCTTCTTTCAGAACTTATGATGGAATTGGGTAAGGCCTTGCCGGAGCTGAAGCGGGTCCTTATCGACGAACGAGATACGTTTTTATCCGAAAGAATCAAAAAAGCAGAGGGTAAGCGAATCGTTGCGGTGGTGGGAGCCGGCCATATTGTTGGAATCAAAAAAGCGCTGCTGGAAGACAGGAATGCCCAGATGGAGGAAATCAGCGCAATCCCACCTGTTTCCTCGATCTGGAAGGTTCTGGGCTGGTCTGTTCCTGCGATAATTTTTGCCTCTCTTGGAGTAATCGCATTGCAAAAAGGGTACGAGATAGCCGGTGAAAATATTATATACTGGATCTTGGCTAACGGCATTCCTTCTTCCATAGGGGCCATGGTGGCTTTAGCTCACCCTTTTACTATTGTCTCCGCTTTTGCCGCAGCGCCTGTGACCAGCCTGACGCCTGTCATCGGTGCCGGCTATGTTACCGCCTTTGTCCAAGTTTTGGTTCGGCCGCCAGTGGTTAGGGAATTTGAAACAGTGCTTGAAGACATGTCCACACTGACCGGCTGGTGGAAAAACAAACTACTTAAAGTCTTTCTGGCTTTTTTGCTTCCAGGCCTCGGTAGCATGATCGGTTCCTGTATTGGTGGGTATGAGATCATATCCAACCTGTTTTGAGATCAATTAACCTTACAACGGTATCTAACCGTTCTCCTCTAGATCTATCAAGCCGAGCTTCACACCAAGGATATCAAAGGTCAGGTTTACCTCGATATGTGATATCACTTCAGATCTTCAGCTTAAACGAGTCTTACTTGACTCATGACCTGCCTTTGTGCTACATCCAGGACATTATGAGATTAGCCTTTTTTCGGAGCAAGATCCTTTGGCAGACATGTCACATGTTGCCTCCTTTTTTCCCGAAAGGAGGCTTTTTTTTGGCATGAATCGCTTCACTGCTCGACATATATTGGGAATATCTACCCTCTCACCGGATGAGATCACCTTCATTCTGGATACTGCCGAGTCTCTCAAAGATATCCTTGAAAGACCCATTAAGAAGGTACCCCCGCTCCGCGGTAAAACCGTAGTTCATCTCTTCTTTGAACCGAGTACCCGGACTCGCCTCTCATTCGAACTGGCAGCCAAGCGATTAAGCGCAGACACGGTGTCAATTTCAGCCAAGGCCAGCAGTGTTGTAAAAGGAGAAACCCTCATTGATACCGCACGAAATATCGAGGCAATGAAGCCTGATGTCATAGTCATACGTCATCCCTATTCAGGGACTCCTCACCTGCTCACAAAATACGTTAACTCATCTGTAATCAATGCTGGAGATGGTACAAACGAGCATCCCTCCCAGGCCCTGTTGGACGTCTTTACCGTAAGGGAACATCTGGGGCATATTGAAAATTTAAAAGTTGTCATATTGGGAGATATCTTTCACAGCAGAGTAGCTCACTCAGACATACAGGCCTTTACAAAGATGGGTGCCGAGGTAGTTGTGTCGGGACCTGCCACCATGCTTCCTTCACGTCAATCCGAAGTCCTCGGGGCAAAAGTGGTCCTGAAGATGGAAGAGGCCTTAGAAGATGCGGATGTAATAATAGTCCTCAGGATTCAAAAGGAACGTCAGGGACAGAGTCTTATTCCTTCCGTGAGAGAGTATGCAACGTTTTTTGGCTTAAGCCCTGATAAGGTCAAGTTGGCCAAATCCGGGGCCTTGATCATGCATCCCGGACCTATCAATCGTGGAGTAGAGATGGCACCGGAGGTGGCAGATGGGCCATACTCCGTAATCCTGGATCAGGTGACAAATGGAGTGGCGATAAGAATGGCCCTGTTATCTCTACTTCTCACAAAAGCTGAAAGCTGAAAGCTGAAGGTGCGGGGTTCGAAGGTTGAGAGTTAACTCGAAAGGTTAACGGAATAAAGATCGAACGGAAAAAAATGAACATCGAACATCGAACGTCCAACATCGAACATCGAATAGAAAAAAATAAAGAAACAGAAGTACGACCTGGGGAAAAATTCATTCACAAAATGCGATCTGCCTTAAATTTATTCGACGTTGGACGTTCGATGTTCGACGTTGGACGTTCGTCTTTTAACATGAACCTATAAACCCCTACAGAAAGGTAACCCTGAACCCTGAACCTATGAACGCCTATCTATTTACCAATGCACGAATAATAGATCCATCCCAAAACAGGGATTTTACCGGCGACCTTCTGGTAAGAGACGGAATCATATCGGCTGTCGGGGAGTCCCTTGATGTTCCTCAAGATGCCAAAGTCCTTGATCTGAAGGGGAAATGGCTTGTGCCAGGATTGTTAGATATGCATGTGCATCTGCGGGAGCCTGGGGAGGAATATAAAGAGACTATTGAGTCCGGCACGGCTGCCGCTATTGCCGGTGGTTTTACAGCAGTGGCGTGCATGCCCAATACCCAACCGGCCAATGATTCTGCAGGCATTACTCGATTCATACTGGAAAAGGCCCAAAGTTCCGCTAGGGCCAGGGTCTATCCGATCGCAGCCATCACATTGGGGCAAAAGGGTAAACAGTTGACAGAATTCGGAGACCTCCTCAATGCCGGTGCAATAGCCTTCTCAGATGATGGCCTGCCTGTAAGAAATGCGGCAGTGATGCGCAAGGCCCTTGAATATGCCCAGAACTTTGATGCACTTATCATATCCCACTCCGAGGAGCTTGACCTCTCCAAAGGAGGTGTAATGAATGAGGGCCTGGTATCTATTATTCTGGGGCTTAAGGGGATTCCTGCAGCGGCTGAAGAAATTGCAGTATTCAGGGATATAGCCCTGGCTGAGCTGACCGCGGGCCGTCTTCATATTGCCCATGTAAGCACAAAAGGTTCGGTTGAAATCATACGCCAGGCAAAGATCAGGGGTGTACGGGTCACCGCAGAGACTGCGCCCCATTATTTTAGTCTTACAGAAGAAGCCGTATTTGGTTACAACACCTTTGCCAAGATGTATCCACCCCTCCGCACCGAGGAGGACCGCCTGGCAGTTATCGAGGGCCTAAAAGACGGCACTATAGATGCTATTGCCACGGACCATGCCCCCCACAGCGTACTTGAAAAAGAGTGTGAATTTCAAATGGCTGCAAACGGGATCATAGGCCTTGAAACCGCCATTCCTCTCTCGCTGAACCTTGTAAGAGATAGTTTTATTTCAGCGTCTCAAATGATCAGATGTATGTCCATTTCTCCCTCCAAGATCCTGGGCGTACTTGGTGGAAGCCTGAAAGATGGAAATTCTGCAGATATATGTATTATAGATCCGGAGGCAATTTTTACCTTAACCCGTGAGTCTCTTCATTCCTTGAGTTACAACAGCCCATTTCTAGGAAAAGACCTCCAAGGTAAAGCCATTCTTACTCTTGTTGACGGCCGTCCGGTATTCGACCCCATGGGACTGCTGCCTTAAATCTGGCCTGATCACACTTAACATCTTTCTCAATTCTGTCGATAAGTATGCGGAGGTGTTTATATGAACTCTTCGCATCCTGAAGGTCTTTTCACAGAGGCAATCAATAGCCCAAGTGCTACTAGACCTAAAATCCTGATAGTTGATGACGACCAAAGCCTCAGGGAATTTCTGGAGATACTACTTGCCAAAGAAGGCTACAGTGTATGCTCTGCACCCAGTGGGCAAAAGGCCCTTCGGCTCATGGATAAGAAAGACATATCCCTAGTCATAAGTGACGTAAGGATGCCAGGCATAGATGGGATGACTTTACTGAAAGAGATCAAGACCAAGCACGCAGATGTCCCTGTAATACTGATTACTGCCTTTGCCTCCCTGGACTCCGCAGTAGCGGCAATGAAAGAGGGAGCCTTGGACTATCTTACCAAGCCCTTTCGGATAGAAGAGATCAGGGAGGTTGTGAGAAAAGCCCTTGAAACTAGATCAAAGGCCAAGCCCTTGATCAGAGATACTGCTGACAAGATTTACAAGCTTGACAATATGTTGACCAAGAGCCCGATCATGCACAAAATATTCCAGCTAATACCCAGGATAGCATCCAGTCCTTCCAGTGTACTCATTTCTGGTGAAAGCGGCACAGGGAAAGAGCTTGCTGCACGAGCCATTCATAACCTTGGAGTCCGCAAGGACAAGCCCTTTGTAATTATAAACTGCGGCGGCATCCCGGAGAACCTCCTTGAAAGCGAGTTGTTTGGCCACAAAAGAGGGGCCTTTACAGGTGCTGATCGTGAAAAACAAGGTCTTTTTGCCATAGCAAATAAAGGCGTCATCTTCTTAGATGAAATAGGAGAACTGCCCATGACCCTCCAGGTTAAGCTGTTGAGGGTGGTGCAACAAAAGTCCTTTATATCTCTTGGCGATACCAGAGAGATCAAGTTAGATGTGAGGATATTGGCTGCAACCAACCGTGATCTGGAAAAGGAAGTAATAGCCGGGCGATTCAGGGAAGACCTGTACTACAGATTGAACGTGATTCGAATTCGTATGCCATCACTAAGAGAGCGTCCTGAAGATATTCCTCTCTTTGTCCAGTACTTCCTGGACAAGTATTCCAAAGAACAAAAAAAGTCCGTACAGGGCATATCCACCTTTGCCATAGAGGCATTACAGAAATACTCTTTCCCGGGAAATGTGAGAGAACTGGAAAACATCATCGAAAGGAGTGTGGCCCTTGCCACCTCGAATCTCCTGCTTCCTGAAAGCCTGTCTCTGGCTGAGTTCAAGCAGCAAAAAACCGCCGAATTCAGTCCCTTTTCTTACGAGCCGTGCCTGGGGCCTGAAGGTTTAGACCTTGAACAGTTCCTCGGCCATATAGAACAGACTCTCCTAAAAAAGGCGCTTGCGAGGACAAATGGGGTAAAGACCGAAGCTGCCGGCCTCCTTGGCCTTAACTTCAGGTCCTTTAGATATCGTCTATCAAAGTATGCCCTCTAAGAACTCAAATGGCCGCCTGTTTTACCGTATAACCGCAGGCCGGCTGGCTATCTTAGCCCTGCTGCTCTGCAGCACCTATCTCGTATCCGGGCAATTTGCCGATGCTTCCGGCAACGTGAACAGGCTGTCTATAGTCCTGGGAGGGGCATTTTTTCTCACCGCCATTTATATCCTGTGGTATAAAATAAGGGGCCTTAGTAAAGGATTCCTCTATATCCAGATATTTTTTGACATCATCCTGGTAAATCTTGCTGTATTTTGGACTGGTGGACCTGAAAGCCCGCTTGTATTCTTATATCCGATTGCCATTCTCACCGCGTGTATTCTTGGTAGTCAAAAGGAAGGCGCTCTCTCAGCCTTCCTTTGCTCTATGAGCTATGCTGCCCTTTTCTGGCTTTTTGAAATACCTGGAGACAAATTAAATGATGCTTTATACATATTTTTTATCACCATAGCGGCCTTTAACATCATTGCATTTTTGGGAATTATCCTTGCACAGCGTCTTCATTACACAGAAGAGAAGTTGTCATACACCAAGGTGGATCTGCGCCGTATGGAGGAAATCCATCGCCATCTTGCAGACAGCATCCAGTCAGGTCTGATTACAGTAAATGAAAAAGGAAATATAACCTTCTTTAATCAGGCGGCTATCGAGATCCTCGGACAGAAAATCATTAACGGATACGGGCAGCCTCTACAAAAACTCTGGCCGACCGGGACACAGCTACTGGAGAATTTCAGGAGCGGCGGAAAAGGAAAACGGCAGGAAGTGAGCTATACAGATTCCAACGGCTCACTCAAATTTCTTGGGATATCCACTTTTTTATTAAAAGGTCCTCAAGAACAACACCTTGGATACGGAATAATCTTTCAAGACATTACAGAGATAAAGGCAAGGGAAGAGCGCCTTCAGCGCATGGATCGTCTTGCCGCCCTTGGTGAGATGGCTGCAGGACTTGCCCATGAGATAAGAAACCCCCTGGCATCCCTCTCCGGGGCAGCACAGTTTCTTGAAGAATCAGCACCATTGCAGCCTGAAGAAAGAAGGCTGCTGCAAATTATTAGCAGAGAGAGTGACCGCTTGAATGATCTTACAAAGTCTTTTCTTCTCTATGCCAAACCAGAGGAAAAAAAGATTCAAAACATATCTTTACTTAAAGAAATAGAGTCTGTTCTGTCCCTGATGAAACAAAGAAAAAAATTCCCCAAAGCCGATATCAAAATAGACGTCCCGGCTAATCTCCAATTTGAAGTAGATCCATCTCAATTCAAACAGGTTTTTCTGAACCTCTTGCTGAATGCCTATCAGGCCTTGCCGCATACAGACGGAAAAATATCAATCAAGGGTACGGCAGAAGAGGGAGATCACCTGATTCTCAAAATCTCAAACAACGGAGATAGCATAAGGCCTGAGGATCTCTCAAAGGTGTTCAATCCTTTTTTCTCCACCCGGCCGGATGGAACAGGACTAGGCTTGGCAATAGTCCATAGACTAGTACATGAATGGAATGGTGATATTACAGTAGATTCTGAGCAGGGCAAGGGCTCTACCTTTACTCTGTATCTTCCTGAACGTGTGGTGAGCGTTGAAAACTAAACGATTTGCAGGCCGGCTTCTTGCCGGCCTGCAGGTATATGGTCTTTTTGCCTATTTCCTCCAAACCCATTCTGTCTTGAGATCTATCTTTTTCTCCTCACTAAAGAACAGGACCTTATCATCATTTTTGAATTCACCATAGGGCACATACCACAGCTTGACGTCCACACAGAGCTCATCTGCAGTAAGTTCCCTGGTCTTCTTACCATCTTTCTCTATATCAGCATATGGGAAAGGTATCTCAAAGACTTCCTTAACCTTTTTCAAAGGCGGTATACAGGTATCTCTGAGCAAACCGCACTTCTCATAGGGTCCTCTTCCCATCTCTGCCCCTACACCAAAACGACCCGGATAAGGCATGTAGATAACCTGATCATTATAGATTTGTTTCCCATCCATTGTCTTTGCGGTCACATCCAGGACCAGCCTGTTAGGAGTAGGTCACCCGTCAGGTATGGCATGCCCCGACTTATTGTAGATCTCCACGTTAATTACACCAAGAGGAATAACACCTTCTATACTGTCTTTGCGCCAGAAGTGGGCCATGGCATCAACTTCGATGTCAAAGGCCATCTTGATCATGGTCTCGTCCCGGTAGGCTTGCATGTCATGGCCAAGACCGGATTTTTTCATATGGCATTCCTGGCAGGTGTCGTGCCCGCCTTCAGGTATATAGGCAAAGAGGTAGCTGCCGTACAAGGTGGCACACTGGGAGGGCTCATCCAGCTCAAAATTTGGTCCCTCACCATGGCACTGGCCACAGAATATGGATTCATTCAAGGCCGGGGCCTTACCTATTTTGGTAAAATCAGGGTGTTCGTGCTCACCTTCCTGGAATGCATAAATTGTATCCGGCTGGGGATAGCCATGCTGCCATTTGTGGATAATGGCCCTCTTGTTATGACACACCGTACAACCGATATTCAGGCTTGCTAGCTTTTCCTCAAGTTCATCTGCTATATCTTCATAATCTTCATCTTCTATTGCTTTTTCGCATGCCTTCATCCAGTCTCTGGTGGTCTTAACGATCTCTACAGCTACATCATCCGTTGCCTCTTCAAGTTGGGGCAAATGGCACTTGGCACAGAACATGAGATGCCTGACTTGTATATCCTCGTCCTCTTTGACTCCGGAATAAGGGAACAACTTCAGACCCATGTCTACGCCGGTGAGTATCGTCGGAGCCGTCCGTGGAGTACCCAGGATGGAAACGGCATGGAGGGAATTCTCCCACTGTTCATATTTCTCTTCGTGACATTCCCCGCAAGAGCTCGAATCATAGCGAGCAGCAAGTTCCGCGATGGTCTTGGCCTTGGGGACCTTTACCACAGGTTTTGTACCACACAGTCCCCAAGAGGGCCAGATACAGCTTACCAAAAACAAAAACGTGACAATTCTCAAAACTCCCATAAATACCTCCTTTTGTTAATAACGGATATGGACAGATTATGCAGTGAAACTTGAAACTTGAAATTGGGAAAAACACAAAGATGTAGATGCGTTACCTAATTTCAAATTTCGAATTACCAGTTTCGACATCGGTATTCAATTCGATAATACACGTTTTTTCGAAAAAAGTGTAAACTGGTGGATGACGGATGCCAAAAAATATTCATCAAATATCCAGCATAAACTGTTTACGTATTCCGTTTATCAATATATAGGCTCTAATAAATAGAAAGAGACTATCATAACTCAAAAGGGACGTCAAAAAAAATGTATCAAGCCTGAGATTGCCAACCCAGGCACTTAGCCGAGAAATATGACTGAAAAATCAGTAAAAACATCCTCAAAGAAAAGGAAATTCGTCTGGATTCTTGGTATTTTTTTTCTTTCAGCAGCACTGCTGTCAGGCTCGCTTTATCAATGTCTTCCATTGCTTATAAAAAAACTGGTGCCAATAGTTGCAAAATCCGAAGGATATGCGGTGAGGCTGAGCGAAGTCAGAAAGAGTTATGGTTTAATAACTCTTGAAAGAATCAGAATCAGTCATAAAGAAATCAGGGGAGAAATCCAAAGAATATCCGTTGAATATTCTCTCTGGCCCTTTGGTCTCAAGGAGATCACGCTGGAAAAGCCGGACTTTAAGGTCATTCCAGGAGCCTCAGCCGGCATGGATTTCGGGTTTAATAGGACCTTGGTGTGGCTGCTGGGAAAGGTCTCGATTGTAAATGGAGAGATAGAGCTAAAAACTACATCTTTTGTGGCAGACCTCAGTGCCTTCTCAATAACCCGGAAGGAACTCTTATCTTTAGCGCAAGGACCAAATGATCTGTCCCCGGCTTCTATCATTTCAGGCCGCATATCAGTGATGACTCCCGAAATCCAGGCTGATGGTGACCTGAAAGGTATGCTGGATTGGAATTCCACACGATTCCACCTGATGTCAAAGGGGAAAATAATAGTCGATAAATTTCAGGGTAGAACAGTTTACAACCTCAAGACTTCCGGCAGGATTGACCCACAAATGGGCGGACTGAGCGCCGAAGCTGATCTTGCGGTTCACGACCTCTGCTCAATCTTTCCTTTCCTTTCAGAAGAGACGACCAAAAGTGACTCAGATAGTAATATCAGCCAGTCTTGTCCTGTAAGCATATCAGCAAGCATCAGATACCTCCTGGCCGAAGATCTGAAGGTGTCAGGCAAATTGGCCCTTAAGGATACAAGATTATCTTCCATCTCAGGCATCCCTATCATCCAAGGCACCTGGCGAGTAAAGGCGTCTCCGGACCTAAAAAATGGCTACATTGATGCCGGCTTTGAACTTCGAGAATTGCCCATTTCCATTAAGCTTTCCTGGCCTGGTGAAAACGGCAATCAATGGGAGGCAGTTGCCAGGATTTCGAGCACTAACTATGACTTTTCCAACATCAAAGGCCCCATCCTGTCAGGACTTGGGGATATCATTGCTGACGTGTTTGTCACACCTGATTCGTGGAAGGTATCTATGGACCTTGGTGTAAAGGATCTATCCTGGGCCAGGGACGAGAACCATGCCTTTGAAGGGATTTCTTCAAAGATTGAGCTCCTTGCCAATTATGATGGATCTTTCAAGAACATATCCTGGAAGGGTAACCTTGAATGGAGTGAAGGGGCAGCACTTGTGTACCCATGGTTTTTGGATCTCACTCAATTCGCCGGTAGTGTCGAAACGATAGGAACTCTGGACAAAAAGAAACTGCTTTTCAATAAAATCGCAGTATCCGGACCCTTTGAACTTATGGCCAGAGAGATCTCCCTTGACTGCAACCTTAATGACAATACCGCAAAGCTTTCTCAATGGAAAATGCCAAAGATTCAAGTCCTTAAGGCCAAAGGCAAATTAGAAATTCCTTATAAAATTCTCTTCCAGGAACCGTTTTCCGCAGAGTATGACTTTCTGAACGACCTGATGCCAAAGGGCACATGGCTGGTTGAACTGGAACAAGGCAGCTTACGCACTGAAATAAAAACAGACCTCTCGTTTTCAGGACATGATGTCATACAGGGAATGGATCTCAATCTTGGCTATCCGATATATACGGATATCTGCCAGCCCGGCCTTATCAAGTGGGACAGACTGACTTGGCCTCCACTATCTTTAGAGAAGACAAAGATCCCCTTGACTGTCTGCAAGGGTAATCTTAGTTGCGGACCAATCAAAATTCCTGTTGCACAGGGAGAGATTTCACTCAAAGAGATCTCCTGGGATTGGCCGGCATCGAGCTTGAAGCTTGGGGAACTGAGGCTCATCGGTGTTGACCTGAAGTCATTCTGGCCGGATCTACCCCTCTCTGTTGATATTGAAGGTGATCTCGATCAGGGTAAATGGAGTGATCCAAGGCTCTGCTTTGATGGCGAGATATTGGTCAATACCACCGGAGGCAAGATCAGGTTCCAGAATATCTGGATAGAGCCCCTTGCCCCAATGCCCAGTTTTGGTGCTGATGTGGTCTTTCATGACCTGGATCTTGCGCAACTGAGTGACGCCGCGCAATTTGGACACATAACCGGGAAACTGACAGGACACATTGACCACCTCATCATGAGCGGTGGTCAGCCCGAGTCCTTTGAATTAGTGATGGAGAACGATTCAAAGGCCCCTGGCCCTAAAAGGATTAGCCTTGAAGCAGTTGAAAATATCTCAATCCTGGGAGGAGGCGGATCGATTCCTTTTTTCGGACGTATGTTTAAGGAATATCCCTACCGCCGGATAGGTATATCGTGTAGTCTGAATAATGACCTGTTCACATTACACGGCTTGATAAAAAAAGACGGGAAGGAATACCTGGTAGAAAGGGGTCTTATCAGGGGAGTAAATGTCATAAACCGAAATCCCGATGGCAAGATCTCTTTCAAAGACATGCTGGATAGATTAAAAAGGATTACCCGTACTGGTCAAGAGTGATGGTTGACCGTCCTTTGTTATGATGTATCGCTGTGATGAGTATATATTAAAGGAGGTAAGCAAATGCCTAAAATCAATCTGAAACTTACGTTCATGTTCTCCATAATAATTTTTACTGCCTGTGTAACTGTAAATATCTACTTTCCAGCTGCAGAGGTAAGACAGGCCGCAGAGGAAATTGCAAAGGATGTGAGGGGTCAGGAGCCAAGTCAGGATCCGGCAGATACAGGCGCCGGAGAGCCGCAGTCTTTTCTGAACTTGATAGGTACAGCTTATGCCCAACAGGAACTTGCTATATCAAATGCTACAATCAGACAAATAAAGGCAAGGATGAAGGCGCGATATACTCAGTTGGCGCCGTTTCTTAAACAGGGTGTTCTAGGAGAGTCTGCGAAGGGCCTTCTGGTAATAAGAGATACGAGTTCTATCAATCTGAAAGCCCGGGCAGAAGTTAAGCGTCAGGTCAGCGCTGAAAACTCAGACAGAATGGCCCTGTACAGCGCCGTCTCGAAGGCCCTTAAGATATCTGGTTCAGAGCTTGCGAGGGTCCAGGAAATCTTTGCAAGAGAATGGCAGAAGACAGCACCTAAGGGCACCTGGATAGAGCCTGGAAGCGGGAAGTGGGAGCAGAGATAAGCCGGCATCAAGCTAAATGGACAAAAGTTTCTTTCCTATATAATTAGCCATAGACCCATGGAAATTCTCCTTCATACATGCTGTGGGCCATGTACCCTTTACCCGATCAAAGAACTCAAAAAAAGGGATAACAAGGCCCTTGTCTATTTCTACAATCCTAACATCCATCCCTTCAGGGAGTATGAGCGCAGGGTTGAGGCCCTGGAGATGGCTGCGGAAAAGTTCAAATTCCCTGTTCTGTGGGATCAATCCGGATATGGGCTTAGAAGCTGGCTGAATAAAATGGGGACAAGACAGGACCCGGATGATCGCTGTCCTGTGTGTTACCGTATTCGTTTGGAAGCTACTGCCCGAAAGACCGCGGAACTGGGCCTGCCCGCCTTCAGCACAACCCTCCTATACAGCCGTTACCAGAGACATGACCTCATCCATGATATCGGGAAAGAGCTTGCTTCTGCTTACGGCATAAAATTCTACTACCAAGACTTTCGTGATGGCTGGATAGAGGGCATAGAGATCTCAAAAGAACTCGGGATCTACAGGCAACCATATTGTGGCTGTATCTATAGCGAAGAAGAGCGTTATAGTAAGAGGGCAAAGAGATTACAGAAAAGAATTCTCGTAAAGTCAATGGAAGAATGATCGAATGGGAAAAAATGAACATCGAACATCGAACGTCCAACGTCCAACATCGAATAGAAGAAAATAAAGAAACAGAAATATGACACGGGAAAAC
>JAJSZR010000021.1 GCA_030262715.1 Deltaproteobacteria bacterium | reverse complement strand
GTAGGTTTTATTCCTGTTCTAAAAGAAAACCGGGATTGATTAAATAAGCTATACCAACACCTGGGATTTCAATTTCTGCTTCTATCTCTTTTTCACCTATTTTGTTTCCCCTTTCAGGAAGATAAAGTTTTTTAGAATCTATTTTATTTAAAAATAAAATGCCATATTTTTCATTATGTTGCAATAAAACCGCTGTCTTGTAAATTGCATTTTCTGCCTCGTCTAGTGAGAGCTTTAATACAGGTACTTCCAGGTTTTCTAAGTCTTTCTCCTTTAAATTTTTAAGTTCACCTCTCATATTTTTTCTCAATTTATGCCAAAAAGACTTGATTTTCTTAAGCAGGACAGAGTCTTCTTGGGGAAGATTTTTGGCCTTTTTAGAAGAAACAGGATAAGTGTTAGCTACATTTTCTAAAGGTAAGGCTATAAGTTTTTCCCCTAAAGAGAAAACCGAAACATAAGGCCAGATTTCTAAGGCAGCAGCTTCTCTGGTTTCTGATACCTCTTCCGGGATTTCTGGTTTTAGTTCAGGTTCTAGTTCAGCTTCCCTGGTTTCGGATATTTCTTCGGAGACTTTCGGTTCTGGTTTGGGTTCAAACTCTATCTCCAGAGCGGCTTCTTTTTGTATTAATATGTTTTCTAATCCTGTGATTTTTTGCTTTAGCAAACTGAATTCTGGCTTAAACGCTTCAATAAGCTCAAGTCGGGCATTTATTTTTTCTATTTCTTTCAAAAAATCAGAGATTCTGGCATCAAGGTGTTGAATTTGGTTAATGGTTTGTTCTTGTGTGTTTTTTAAAGTATCATTTAGAGATTGAATAAGTTCTTTCAGCATAGAAAAACCCGTTTCTATACTAGCTGTCAGTTCTTCAGGTGCAGTTAGTATGGATGGAGCTTCTAGTTTGGCTTCAGGGATCTCTATTGATACTACTTTTTCAGGCGCAGTTACTAGAGATGGAGCTTCTGGAGCTTTTTTTGGTATTACTTTTTCTTTTTTAATACCAAGTATTTTATCACGTAATTGGATAAAAAAAGTATATGTCTTTTTTATTTTTTGTCTTTTTTCTTTCTCAGATAGAGCAGTGGTGTTTATCTCTCTAAATGTTTTAGCTAACTTACCCAGTATGGCAAGAGTATCTGATGGGGCTAGCTCTTTTGAAATCACAAGAAATTTAGTAATACTTTCCATCATACCAATTAAAATTTTGTTAAGCTTGTCTTCATAAGCGGTCTTCAATTCTTCAATGGTTTTTTGAAGACTGCCTAAATCCCTCTCAGTAAATTCCCAATCTAGACTTAAAATAGCCTCTTCAAGCCGTAGAATTCGAGGGTCTGTTTCTGATGGCCCTTCTGAAAAAAGTTCATCTATGGCTAAAAATGCCTCTTTTTCTATTTTTTTAAAGTCTAATTCCTTTTTTTCCCCTTCCATTTTTAACTCCTCTTAAAATCTACACAGTCCAAAGTTCTGTCGTTCCTGCGAAAGCAGGAATCCATAACCTCTTGATTTTCCTGGATTCCAGCGGACGGTTCAACCAATACAATATTTCTTTAAAATTCATATGATTAGTAAGAACTGTGGACTCTCAAGTTAAAATATATACATTGAAATACTTTTTCTCACTATTTTGATTAAGAAGTTTGGTTTGCTATTTTTGATTTCGGTCAAATAAACAAGATCCAGGCCTTCCCGACTGTGTGGGGTGTAAGTTAGATTTGCATTTATATTCGGATTATAATCCCTAAATGTTTCCAATACCTTTACAAGATTTTCACTGGTTAAGTTATTGCCGCATCGCCTTAACCCCTCCACTATAACTTCAGCAATAATAAAGCCTTCCATACCAATACAGGTAAATCGTTTATCAGGAAAATAAGCTCGCATCAGTTTTCTATAAAGCCTTATGGCCGGTAAATCCACTCCAGACCAAGTCGTGGGTGGCGGAGCTACTTGAGTAAAGATGACATTATTGCCTAGTTTATCTAAAAGTCTAGCCAGAGGTGTTGCCCTGGTAAAAGAATTACATATAAATACTGGCGTTAATCCGCGTGCCCTTACTCGTTTTACAAAATCAGCCAGGGCGTCATAAGTGCCTACCATAATGATTACTTCAGGTTTAGATTGACAAATGCGTTTTATTGCATCATCATCTGCCAGTTTGTCTCTTTGATATACAGCCTCGGCTACGATTGATTTATTATATTTCAAGGCCAGAGCTCTTTTTACCCCTTTATAGCCACTTATGCCAAATCCATCATTTTGATAAAAGACGGCAATTTTATCTTTTTTTAAATCGTTAATAGTGTAGTCTACTTGCACCTCTGCCTCTGCCCAATAGCTATTACGAATGTTAAAAACATACCGATTAAAAGGTAGATGCAATTGATGTGCACCGGTGACAGGCCCAATGAGGGGTAGATGTTCCTTTCTGATGGTATCTAAAATCCTTACTGTTGTGGGCATACCTATATATCCAATTAAGGCCAGTGGTTTGATTTCGTTAATAAATTTCCGTGTATTGCTTACCGTTTTATCTGGTTCATATCGGTCATCTAAAACTACCAATTCTATCTTCTTGCCATTAATACCACCCTGACTATTGATATGATTAAAATAAGCTTGCATACCCGGCACCAAATTCTGTCCCATAAGGCCGGCATGACCACTCATTGCCGCCGAACACCCCAATACAATTTTATCTTGGGCCCAAGCACTTGAGGACAAAAGAAATATGGATAGAATGATCAAAATTTTCTTAAGCATGATTTCTCCTTGGTTTATCTGGGAGATAAAGATGTGTTTGGAATATAGTAGCTCGAGTATCTTTTGGTTTGAACATTAACTATTACTCCAGGATCAACGTTTCATGTAAAAGATTCATTTAACTTAAGAGTCTAGTTTCAACAGATAATAGATATACGCTTATTTGTCAATTGTATTGATCCTGGTTAACTTAGACTTTTTGCAGTGTAATTCTTTATAAGATTTTTATTTATAAAATCCTTTTACTTTAAGGTTTTTAATAACCTCCTCTACCTTTCTTTCTTTATGTCTGAGTTTTTGTTGAATACTTTTTTCTTCTTTTGCCAGGTTTGCTTTATCAATATGACATCTATTACATTCCATTGTAGGCACATCCGCTATGGGATGAATTTCTTTAGCTCTTTTATGACAGCCCCAACATTTCATATGATAAGCAATAGTAAGTTCTTGTTTAGATTTGCCATGACAATCTGAACATTTTTGTATATCATTTTCTGGAGTCCAAATATTCTTGCTATCTTTGTATATATGATGACATGAACTACATGCTACTTGGTATTCTTCGACATGAAGTTCATGAGAAAACCAAGCAGGAGGATACTTATATATGCCAAACTCTTCAAACCTGTAGTCTCTCACTTCCAATAACTCAACCGGTGGGACTTGCTGAGCATATACTTGTAATGCGAACAAAATAATAATCGGTATTAATAATATTAAATAATATCTCTTCATTTTTGTCTCCTGCTTATTGACTCACCTGCCTTCTTTGCAACCTTTGAATGGCCTTTGTCAAACTTGCCTGCATTCTTCTTAAGGCATCAGCCAGATCTCCAATTTCATCAGTAGAAGTGATTTCAATAGGGACATTCATTTCACCCAAACTTATCCTATTTGCCACATCAGTTAAGTGCGAAATCGATTTAGCCATACGGGTAGCAAAGATGGTAGCTAAAAGAATTACTATTACTATAGAGATAATTCCACCCAAAAGGAATTGCCACAGAAACTTCTTTTGCGTTACAAGAAAATTAGACTCGAGTTGTTCTAAAGGTGTTTCCGCTTCCTTGGTGTAAATTGTAGCTGCTACCATTAATGGTGTATTGGGAATAGGCATGACCACCATAAATTTTCTTTCTATCCGACCATCTGGCTCCTTCCAAGAATAATAGCCTTTACTAAAACGCTCTCCTGGCTCTGGTCCCCTGACAATACGCCCGAAATCGGGGTTTTTCTTTCCCATTGCTGCCACTTCTGTACCAACTACTTTGGGATTAGGATGTAAAAAATATACGATTTCCTCTTCCTCCTTCATAAGCAAAAAGGAATAACCAGTTTTACCTATCGTTTGGATGCTGCTTTGAAGAAGCATTGGGTCATATTGCCGTTCTTCCCAATTAACTTTTTCTGCAGATTGTCTTTCTATTTGGGTTTGGAAATAGAATTGAATCATTTTTACAATATCTTCGACTTTTTGTTCTACTAAAGTTTCGGCTGAATTTCTTAAACTTAGTTTTGTTTGAGTGGATGTAGTTTGATTTATTTTAATAATATGATAATAGCCTGCACCAGTTGCTAAAAGTAAAGGAATAATAGAAACAACCAAAAATACCAAGATAAATTTTATCCTAAGACTCATGATGTTCTCCTATATATGCTTTAATATTTCCAGCGTCTTTTTTTGAAATGCTGTTTTCTTATCTGAGTTATCAATTTCTTCTGAAACTCGTTCGATAAGGATGGGAATTTTATCATAAGGAAAATTTTCTTTTATTTCTCCAAGATCTTCTATTTCATCCTCAATCACAGTCTCAGCAATAGGGCCGATAAGGGCAGCCATTTCAGTCTTTAATGTTTTCCAGAAGAGGGGAGGTATATATCTTTTCCCTTTTTCTTCAGGCACTGTTTTTTCTTTATCTTGAAGTCTGACCAAACCTTGATTTTCTAACTTATTAACTACATTAAACACTTTGTTAATATCTATTCGGGCTTCCTTTGCAATTTCAGATAGACTTAGTTGCTTCTGACTTAAGGCTACAACAATCCATTCTGGAGGCTGTAAAGTTATTTCTTCATCTCTGGGGATTAAAGAGAGGACTTTATTTTGTAATGCTCTCACTGGAACAAAGGTTTGCAGTTCTGTATTAACCTTTTCTAAAATAGTTTTTGTACTTTCCCGAAAATGGCGTTCAGGAGTGGTCAATTTATCCTGAAAGCTAAATCTCCCTTCAGTCAAAGTTGTCAATTTCAAAAGGGCGTCATAGCCTTTTTGTTCTCCAATGTTTGCTGCACATATTTCTCCTCGGTCCAAGAAAATAGAACCCTCTTCTTCGTCTATTCCTAGAGATAATCTACCAGAATGTTTAGCATTAGTTAATAAAGCTAACAAGTCCATTATATTTATTTGACTCAGATATCCTTTCAATATTTCTACCATTTTATTCCTCTACCAAAATTTTAATTTTTTAAAGTTTTTGCTTTTTTGGGATGCCACCCCGCTTAATATTACTTCTGTTTCCATTCGCAATAAGGCTAAAGGGATGTCTTTCTTAGCCCAGATAACTATCCAATTTTTATTTACCCTTTTAAAAAGGAGAAAATCATATTCAAAGGCACAACCAATCTCTTTTTTAAGATTTTTCTCTTCAAAAAGATTAAATAACATGAGAAAGATTTTCTTTAGTTGATTAGTTGTATTTATATCTAAAGGGATGTTTGAAACTTCTTTAAGTTTTTTATTATCCCACCACCAAGCTCCTTTTATCTTATCCAGATTTATGATTTTTTTTAAAACTTCTTCCATTTTAAGTTCCTAAGAGAAAAGACGATCCTGTGTTTTCTATGAAAGTTCTGTATTTTTCTTTTAAATACTGTGTTTCTTGAATTATATCTTTCTCTAAATCCTTTTTTTCTTGAATTATTTCTTCACATACTTCCTTTAAAGCTTCTATTAGTTCTTTTTCTGTAGCATTTCCCTCAAAAACAATTTTTCCTTCTTTGTATTTAAATTCATTGGCAAAAGGATCTAAGAAAGGGTATTTCACGACCTTTTCTATACCCTTTTGACGCCATAGAAGGCTGAATTCTTTTTTACCCAAAAATTTTTCCAATGTAGCCAAATATTCTTGAAAAAAATTGGTGATTTCTTCTAATGTTACATTTGCTGGTGTTTTATCTAAACGCAATTTATAAACATTAAAAATAGCTTCTGAAGCCCTTTCTGTAATCTCAGGAAGATATTTTTCACTTTCCTCAAATACCCATTTTCTCCAAGAAGAGCATGTTCCTATTATCGACCCGTTTTGAAAATAAACAAAACTTTTTTCACCCTGAGAGGACGTGATTTCAGTCCAACCTGTTACTTCTTCTTTTTTAAGCTTATGCATAAGCTTGATCAAATCTGTAAAATCAGTGCTCAAATTAGGATAAAGGATCTCTGCAGTTGCCAGATTGGCCCAAAAGAGAGCTGTCTCTTCGGGAAGATAATAAACATTAACAGTTTCCTCCCCTTTGATAGTGTTTAATATTTCTACTATGGGCAAGAATTTATATTTATTATCAACTATCTCAAAGGAATTAAGAATTTGGCCATGGTCTAAAAAAACCAAAAATTCTTTTTCTGAAACCTTAGTTTGAATATAGCCAGTAAGTAAATCATTTTTTAAAAAACTGATAAGATTGGCTAAATTCAAATAAGAAGTATGAAGATTTTGATGATAGATTTTAAACTGTGGTAAAAACAAAATTATTCCTCCTTAACAATTTCTTTGATTTGAGAAATAAGTTCTTCTAATAATCCCACATGGGGAAGTAAGGTTATCTTTAATATGCCTTTATTTGTTTCTAAAAATAAACAGAAATGGTTATCTTCTTTACACCATAAACACTCAGTTTTTCCTTCTTCTAAAAGATGCCCCATTTTAGAAACAAGGTTATAAATTTCTTTTAAAAAGGGTGCTTCTTCAACCTTATCTGTTCTTCCTATAAGTTTCCCTCCAATTCTTTCTAAATAATTTTTTGTTTCATCTTCACGCCTAGCTGTCTCTAAAAATAGATATTCACGAGGGACATCAATTTCCTGCTCAGGAAGGAAAGCAGAATTTTCAAATGAAAATTCTCCCTTTTTCAAACTTATCAATTTATAAAAAGCCTTTTCTCCCTTTATATTACTCGTGCGAGCAGCAATTATTTCCCCACTTTTCAAAAAAATTTCTCCTATTTTATCTTTACCATTATATAGTAATAAACATCCACTTTCTTTTTCTTGACAGCAAAGTTGAACCACACTGGCTACTGAGACAATATCTACACTACCTTTTAACATAGCTTTATACTAGGCCATATTCCACTTGTTTTTTAAGCCAAATAGACTTTACATTTAAAATTGGGAAGTTTCCTTCCGATGTTTCCGCTTGATCTTCTCTTATTTTGCCCTTAATTGTTTTCCTTGAAGGTTGATTTACAAATATAACTCCGTAGTTTTCAACATCTGGAATTCTTACAATAACAGCAGCATTATATTTTCCTAATGTATTGGTTTCAGGCTGGAGCACATTAAGAAACGTATTTTTCAATTCAGTTATCTCCTTTTCTTTTAACCCTCCTTTTAGTCTTTTTGTAATAAGATTAAAAAAAGTCCCAATTTGACCAAACCTAATCAAGAACTTTTGAGCTAGTTTTTTTGCTTTTTTGGGTGAAATCTTATACATATTTACCACCACTTCAGTAGGAAGAATAAACTTTTTTTTAGCTATATCCATGAGATAAAAGGACTTTTCTTCTATTTCTGAGATTTCTAGAGTTTCTGGCGGTGTAACATAAGCCTGTTCCGGAGATGAAGTTTTTTCAAAACTAGCTAATAATCTATGTAAGGTCCTTTGATTTTCTTCGATCTTGATGTTAATTTCATGTAACTTAGCGTTTACTGCTTCTACTATATTACTTACCAAGGCCCCTGTTTCTTTTAGCCTATCACTTTTACCTTCTGAGAAAGCAAGGGAGGAGGATTTTAGTTTCAAATCTTGATACTGCATATAAAATTTTCGAATTAAGTTTTCCCTTTCAGGAGGTTTTATTTCAGAAGAAAAGATTAAATGTAGCTTATCTGTCATAATGGTAAATAATTCAGAAACATTTTCGAATTTTAAGAGAGCCTTTGTTAGTTTTTCTAGCATTCCCAAATAGATTTGGGATTGTCTGTTTGCCTTTAAGGATAGTTCTTTGCAATCAGATAAAATTTCTTCACCTAAAATTTTGTTTTTAGACTGAATGAAGGTTTTTAATTTTTCTTGAAATGATGAAGATAAAGATTTTTCTTGAAAAGATGGTTCTTCTGATAAGATGTCATTAAATGAGGCAATTTCCTCATCTAATTCTTTTCCCCATTCTTCTAAAATTTTTTTTTGGGTTTTTTCTTTTTCGTCCATCTCAACTTCCTATGGCCTTTGCCCTTCCTTCGGGCAAAACGAGTTTTTTAATTACTGATTGGATTGTGAGTTTAGCGGCCATTTTTAAGGTTTTTAATACATTATATCCATTTAATGCACTTGCAGGAAAAGACGGGGCTTTAAGCACTGCGTTTAAGTCAGTTTCTAATGTATCTATATCTAATAAAGGTACACCATCTTCAGCTAAGTCTCGTTTATTCCACTGGAATGCTATAGGTATTTCCTCCAAACTTGAGTTATAATAGGCCAAGTTTTTCTTAAGAATTTCTAGATTTTCTAGATTAGCTTCCCTTCTTACTAAAAGAGAGTCTGCAGTAAAAACAAGCCCATCTACTCCTTTTAATACTAATTTTCTGGTAACGTCATAGATCAGTTGTCCGGGCGTAGTGTAAATTTGGAGTTTTAAATCAAGGCCGTGTATCTTACCTAATTCCACGGGTAAAAAATCGAAAAAAAGAGTTCTGTCTCCTTTTGTATTTATACTAATTAACTTGTTTGTCATTTTATCTTTGAGTTTTTCCTGGAGTTTGTTGTAAATATACACTAAATTTGTGGTTTTCCCACTTCTACCAGGGCCATAATATACAATTTTAACTTGAATTATCTTTTCTTTCAAATTAATCACAGCCATAAATTTTATTCTCCAAACAACCAATATCTTTTTTAACGCTGTCTACCTTAAGACGAAGCAAACCTAGGGAGACATACGGTTTAAAAAGCACAATAAGCAATATGTCAGGAGATATTTTTGTAAAATGAATATTTTCTTTTTGCCCGCGATGAAATAGAAGGGAAAATTCATCTTCACCTATAAGACGGGCAATTTCTTTAGTTGCTGCAAAATTGGCAGCAGCCAATACAGCTAAAGTAGTAGTATCTACCGGACTTTCTCCGTTTTTACAGATAAGGTTACCTGCCATATCTGTAAGGAAAGCATAACTTGCGCCTCCTTCTTCTATTAACTTATCAAGAAGATTTTCTAGTTCGTTCACCTTATTTTTTTTCAGAATTATATTCATAGATTACCTTTTATTAAAAAATTGTTATTTTTTCATAGATTTGGAGTTTGGTTAATATTAACCTTAATATGTTTCCCGATGTTCCCCAGCTATTGATTAACAGTGTATATTTCGATGAATATTTTATATCAAATCCAAAGAATGTTTTTAGCTTTGATCCTGGTTCAAGTCTAGTAGAATCCTTACATTCGAGATTGTTGCGAAAATATACACTAAGGATTTTTTTCGAGCTTGATGAGATTCCGATACCAAAATCAACCCCTGAACTTTTTATCGACTCATCATTCAGAAAGCTTGAAGGGTTTGTCAAAATTATTTCCTTGCGCCGCCGCCCCATGACCTGCAAGGGAAATGTACAGCATATTCCATGCCCGCCTCACCTGCTTACGAAGCATTCCCCGCCAAGCCGCAGTTGGGCGTTTCTTGTCAGCATCAGCTCAACATGGCGGCGCAAAGAGGGGGGACAATTTGCGGCCTTAATCGTCGAAAATTGTCAGCCGAGTGAAAAAGAGAAGGTATCTCCCCAAATTCCTGAAGCGATTTCCTATGGGTACCATCACAAAAACAGGGGCTTAAATGCTTTTCTGTAACTTTTCAATAAGATTGGGTATCCCTTAGCCTGAGAGGTCGCAAGGGTTGATTTTCTGGAGGAAAAGTGGCTGGATGTAATAAATCTTGAGCCACATGTTACAGCTCACATAGTCTTTAACTCTTGTTCCATAAAGGCTGATGTGGTGTCTGCTGATAAGCGCGAAGGAGATCTGAGGCGTATTCTTAACTTTGGGCACACTGTGGGCCATGCGGTGGAGGCCGCAGCACACTATCAGATCCCTCACGGAGAGGCAGTTTCCATCGGTATGATGGAGGAACTAATAGATCTTCTCCGGCATGCAAAAAGGTAAAGTCAGGGAGACCCAAAAAATACTACGTTATCTCCGACAACCTGACCAGCTTTTCGTAGTCGGCATTCACCCGCTGCTGGATATAGGCGATATGTTCTTCATCCAAATGGCGGAAGCGACGCTGGCCTTTCAGGTATTTCTGAACCGGCTTGGGTTTTGTTATCTTGCGGCTCATGATGTAGCGTCCTTCGATAACTTCATACAGGGGGAAGACCCTTGTCTCCACTACCAGCTTTGCAAACTCGATGGAGCGCTCGGGAGCCGATCCCCAACCTGTTGGACACGGTGAGTATATGTGTATGTAAGCAGGTCCTTTGACCAGGGCCGCCTTTTTTACTTTATTCATGAGATCCAGAAAATAGGCAGGCGAAGCCGTAGCGACATAGGGGATGTTATGGGCCACTGCTATTCCCGGTACGTTCTTTTTCCAGGTGACCTGGCCAAAGCTCTTTTTCCCTGGTGGACTGGTGGTTGTCATGGCCCCGTAAGGTGTGCAACTGGAACGCTGAACTCCCGTGTTCATATATGCCTCGTTGTCTAAGCATATATAAGTGAAGTCGTGGCCACGTTCCAGGGCACCCGAGATCCAGCCAAGACCTATATCACTCGTTGCACCGTCTCCTCCCACTGCCAGTATGTCTATGTGTTTCTTAGGGACCTTGCCCTTGCGTCTCAGGACCTTCAGGGCCGATTCTATACCGGACGCCACGGATGCCGGATTCTCAAAAGCGATATGGATCCATGGTACTTTCCAGGCAGTCTGTGGATACGGAGTAGTAACGATCTCCATGCAGCCTGTGGCCATACAGACAATAACATTTGGTCCCAAGGCCTTCATAACCATTCTAAGGGCCAGGACTTCACCGCAGCCTTGACACGCCCTGTGGCCCGGTGCAAGCAGCTCTTCCTTGGGGAGATTTTTCGCCTTAAATCGTTTGAATTTTTCGAATTCAGGTATCATTTTTCTCGCACTCCGATCACTTCATACAGTTCCTTTGGACGTTTCTTGGCAAATACCATGGACTTATCTACCATTTCTTCGAACCGCTCAACTGTTACATCCCGTCCACCAAGCCCGGCAATGAAGTTAAAAATTTTAGGGCCCCCGGGCACCTTATAGAAAAGAGACCTTAGCTCAGCACCCACCGGGCCGCAGATTGCGCCAGGGGGCAGACAGCGATCCACTACTGCCAGCATTTTTGCCTTTCCGGCGGCCTTTCGAAATTCCGGGCCGGGGAATGGACGCCACAGACGAATCTTTACCAGCCCTGCCTTTTGCCCTTTATCCCGCATGGTGTCTATTGCGGTCATGGCCGTCTCTGAAATGCTGCCCATTGTGACCAGCAAAACTTCGGCATCTTCAGAGCGGTAAGTCTCAATAGGATTGTACTGACGCCCGAAAAGGTCGGCAAATTCCTTCCACCCCCGGAGTATTACCTTCCTGGATGCTTTGAGGGCTTCATTGTGCGCGACCTTTGCCTCTGAATATACCTCAGGAATACCTACAGGACCCATGGTGATGGGCTTTCTGGGATCCAGGCGGTAGCGGGGCTTAAAGGGTGGAAGATACTGATCAACCTCCTCCTGGCTCAAGAGCTCTACAGCCTCGACAACGTGACTCAGGGTAAAGCCGTCAATGTTTACCATCATTGGCAAGGATACACGCCTGTCTTCAGCCACCCTAAAGGCATGAAGAGTCAGATCAAAGGCCTCCTGGCCGTTTTCCGCAAAGGTCTGTATCCAGCCGATATCCCTCTGGCTCATTATATCCTGGTGGTCGTTCCAGATACTTATGGGCGCAGACAAGGCACGGTTTACAACAGCCATGACTATGGGAAACCTCATTGGACCGGGTATGAAAAGGATCTCGCTCATTAACAAGAGGCCCTGAGAACTGGATGAGGTAAAGGTCCTGGCCCCGGCTGCTGAAGAACCGCAGCAACAGCTCATTGCTGCATGCTCAGATTCTACCGGGACATACTCAGCGTCCACTTCGCCATCTGCCACCACTTCCGAAAGGTGTTCCACAATATGGGTTTGAGGGGTAATTGGGTATGCAGCGATCACATCTACATTTGCCAGCTTTACCGCCTCAGCTAGCGCAATTGATACTTCAATTCCCACGCGCTTGGCCATGATCATCCCTCCTCCGGGACTATTGTTATGGCATCTTTGGGGCACTCGTGAGCACAGATGCCACAACCTTTACAGTACTCCATGTTGACCTCAAAGAATCCGTCTTTATTTTGGATGATAGCCATGTCAGGACAATATATCCAGCAAATACCACACTTGATGCACTTTTCATTGTCAATGACCGGCCTTTGAGATCGCCAGTCGCCCGTCCTGAATTTGGTCGAGCTACCCGGCTCCATCACGTGACACCCAAAGGTTATTGTCTTCCAACCTACAATGGCATCAGTATTGGCCATTTTGTCACTCCTTCGCTATATCTTAAGGTATTATAGGATTAGTAATAACTTCAGCCACTTCCTTGTTCATAAAATCATCCAGTGACTGTCGTCTCTTCAAAGGCCCTATGCATAGCATCCTTGTTTTTCTCAGAAAGCCGTCCAAACCGGCGATCCAATGCATCTTCCAAGGCCTCTGTCCCGACAATACCGGTAGCCTTTAAAAGGGCTCCAAGCATCGTGGTATTGGTTATGGGCAGTCCCAGGACTTCTCTGGCTATGGTATTGGCATCCACCATAGCAAGTTTGCTATCCAACCCAAATGTCTCCCTGACCTGCGACTCTTTCATGTGGGTATTCAGGATGACAATTCCGTCTTCATGCAACCCCTCTGAGACCTTGACCAAAGAGGGAAGCGCTGAGTCCAGTACTATTACTATGTCCGGGCGGTAAACTTTTTCCCTGGTCCGTATTGGGGAGTCACTTATCCTTACAAAAGCCGTAACAGGGGCACCCCTCCTTTCCGGACCGAAGCTGGGAAAGGCTTGTGCGTACTTTCCCTCGTCTATGCCTGCAGTTGCCACGAGCTCAGCTGAGGTAACAGCTCCCTGCCCGCCGCGGCCATGAATTCTGACTTCTTTCATTGGCTAAATCTCCATTCAAATATTCCAGATATGGCGAAGTAAGGCCTACAATAATCACCTTACCTGTGAAAAGAAAAAATTCAGGTTAAGGAGCCTCTAAGGACATTAAATAAATATGAAGTGGTTAGCAAAACCTTTCAAGATAAAGTGTGTTAACATAATAATTTTTCCCTTGTCAAGGGCTTGATTTGAGAGCCAGGGTTATTCTTGATCCTCAAGGGAATTCAATTTCTTATTAAGTTGAGAGAGGATAGTGCGGATTTGTTTGGATTTATTCCCCAATGCCTCGGCCTGTTGTCCGAGCTTTGCTGCTGTCTCCCAGTCATGTGTCTCTTCAAGGTACCCAAGGGCCAGAAGGGCCATGGACTCCGAATCTTCATGGTTATTTTTTATAGCCTGCTGCCATGATGTCTTGGCCTCCTGCCATCGATTAAGGACCCTGTAAGCCTTACCGAGTATTCGAAAAATAGCCCCTGGTACCAGTTGGTCATGTCTATCTACAAAAGGACCGAGAACCTCTAGAACCTCTTTTGCCCGGCTCGTTTCAATAAGCACTTCGGCCATACGGCCAGCTAAGCGCATGTCTCCCGGTTTCAGCGCGCGGGCTTTTTTCAGAGCCTTTTCAGCACTTCTGAGGTCTCCTTTTTGAAAATAGACCCCACCAAGGTTATAAAGGGCCATAAAATTTCCAGGAGACGTGTCCACAGCTCTGGAAAAGGCATTAATAGCCTCCTTCGTCCTTCCCAGTTCTGCAAGACAAACCCCCAGGCTGTTAAGCAGATTGGCGTTTGAAGGCTCAGACTTGAGACCAAGCCTATAGCTCCTGCAAGCGCCTGGCAGATCTCCCCATGAAAGGATTTCGTCTCCCCTGACATTCCAGGTCAAGCTGTCATGGATGGCCACTGAACCGTTTCCTAACAGATCCGCGTGCATAAAGGCCCACAGGGCTGCTACCGGGGTTCTGGATGGTCCTACTGCAGGTTGGTAGCTGGCAGCAATTCCTATAGTTGAGGGCATACTTTGGGCGGCAGTGCATAGTTTCTGGATCTCACTCCCCCACTGGATCAGGTCAGGTTCCCGGGCCTTTATGCCAAGTTTTCTGATTATAAAAGCATTATCTCTTCCTTCTGAAATAAATGCTCCATCTTGCTCCAGGACATCTTTAACATCATGGGGTGCAGGTTTAACATAAGCAACAGCATATTTTGGGCTGCCCTTGATGGCCTTTTTTACCTGATCAAGCCTTAATCTAAGCCTCTCAAGACCCAGGCGGTCTTCAAGGGCTTTTAGATCAGCTATGCAAAAGACCGCAGTACCAAATTCTTCAGCCAAACATTCAAGACCATAGATGTCCTCCCTTACCTGATGGATATCAAAAGGCTCGGAGATATAGTGGCCATAAGCTTTTGAGATCAGTGTCTTTATTGTCCGGGCTTTTTGAATCAATCGCCTGATGCCAAAAGACAGTTTTTTTTCGTCTACTCCTGGCAGAAGTATCCAGAAATCCCCGGGATTTCCCCCCAGCCATTCAGGATCAGAATGTCTCCAGAGCATCGAGCACAGGTTAATCACACTTTCAGGATTGCAGTAATTGGCATTTGCCGGGGGCTTTTGTATGAGGTGCAGCAAGGAGGTTGAAGACCCTTTCTTTCTATAAATAGCTTCCAAAGTAAGACATACATATGGAGGAATTTCTCCTGGTCTTGAAAAAGAGGACTCCAGTCGTAATATCTCGAGTTTATTTTCTACCCAGGACTGCAGAACAGGAAGCCACCTTTCAGCTTCTTCCGGTCCGATGGAATTGTCTACTTTAAATAACACCAGGGTGCCGAGGGTGATTTGGTGATTAGGAGTGGCTGATCGGTCTCTTATCGGGATCAGGACTTGCTGTCCTATCCGGTCCCAAAAACTCCTACCTTCAGACAGGGCCTGAGAGGCTCTCTGTCTCTGGCGCTCTGAAAGTTTGGCCGGAGGAAGGCCGTCAACATGGTCGGGAATGGAGCAGAATGTCCATTCTGAAAAGGGAAAAATTTCACCAAGCAATTTAATGACCTGGTCACCCAGCCGTTCCAGGTCCGCTGAGACCAGATGAAATATAGGATCAGTCATTTGTTAATACTACTCACTGGGTAATTATTTACTCAGCCTTGCATAGGCAGAAGCCACTGCCTGTGTAATAATCCCGTAGTCTTCTTCCTGGACCGTCCTGATATCCATAAGCACCCGGTCTTCTTCAATCCTCACGATCACAGGCGGTTCGTTTTTGCGGAGTTCAGCCTCAATGCACGCAACAGAAAAAGTCTTGTTTTCCGGAGTGAGAACTACAGCCACGGATTTGAGCTGCTGTAACGGCAAAGCACCTCCTCCAACACGGGAATTAGTCTCTACCATGTTTATTAATAAGCCGGGGAGTTTCAATGCCCTTAGTTGCCTTTGAAGTCGTCTGGCCATGGATTTAAGCTCATCCCGTGAAAGACATAGCATGTTAAGTGTGGGAATAATCTTAACTGCCCGCTCCGGATCTTGATAGAGCCTCAGGACCCCTTCCAGCGCCACAAGTGTGAGCTTGTCTATCCGGACCGCCCTGTTTAGGGGATTTTCCTTTATCCGGTCAACAAATTTCTTTTTCCCGATAATTATTCCTGCCTGTGATCCACCTAAAAGTTTATCACCACTGAAGCTCACCAGGTCTGCCCCGGCAGCCAGCGCTTCTTGGACCATAGGCTCATGAATTATTCCATATCTTGAGAAGTCTATGAAATTGCCGCTACCCAGATCTTCGAATACAGGGATGCCGTGTCTTGCACCGAGTTCGGCCAGCTCTGAGACTGATACGGCCATCGTAAAGCCCACCATCTGGAAGTTGCTCTGATGTACTTTGAGGAGAAGAGCGGTCTGTTCCCCTATAGCAGACTCATAGTCCCTTAAATGGGTGCGGTTTGTGGCCCCGACTTCCCTCAGGATAGCCCCGCTTTTTGCCATCACATCAGGGATACGGAAGGAACCGCCTATCTCTACCAGTTCACCCCTGGAGACGATCACCTCTCTGTCCTTAGCCAGGGTTTCCAGGGTAATAAGGACCGCGGCGGCATTATTGTTTACTACCAGGGCAGACTCCGCCCCGGTCAGGTCACAGAGCAACCCTTCTACGTGGCTGTATCTGCTTCCCCTCATCCCTTTTTCCAGGTTATACTCCAAATTTGAGTATCGACCTGCTATATCCAGCATGGACTGAAAGATCTCTTTGGGGAGTAGAGAGCGTCCGAGATTTGTATGTATCACTACGCCTGTGGCGTTGACTACCGGTCTTAAGGAGGGCATAAGCAGTGATGTCAGCCGCATTTCGATTTGTTTTTTTATGGTTTCATATTTTACTGATTCGGGGTCAGGTTCTTGTAAGGATAGAATGTATGAGCGCAGACTGTCAAGGACATCTCTGCAGGCAGTTACCTTGACCCTCCGGGGGGCTTTATCGGATAATGTCTGTATTAGTTCGTCAACCTTTGGAAGCTTTCTTAATAGTTCTTGTTGAGATTGAGAATAACCCATGTTGCGTCTCTCTTTAATCTGGATTGATAAAACCCGGGATGCCTGGCTCAGGGTCGGCATTGAGCATTATATAAAAAAGATCGAGCACTACTTGCATGTACAGGTCCTCCAGGTTCGGGGCGTATGCTTTGCCCGGAATATGAAACCTGACGAGGTCATGAAGCGCGAAGCCAAATCCATTGTAAAGGTCCTGCCAAAAGGAGTTTTTACAGTTGCCCTGGACGTAAAGGGCCGGATGGTGGATTCCCCCGGACTCGCCAGGATGCTGACAGACCTGGAGGCAAGAGGGATTAGAGACCTGGCTATGGTGATAGGTGGGGCTTCAGGGCTTGCACCGGAAATAATCAAGAGAGCAGATAAAAGGTTATCCCTCTCCCCGATGACCTTTACGCATGACATGGCAAGACTCATCCTGGTAGAGCAGATCTACAGGGCCTGTACTATCAAGGCCGGCGAGCCCTACCATCATTGAATGATGAACGTCGAACATTTTTTTCTTGAACCCTGAACCTTTGAACCCGTGTCTTGAATTCATTCATGCCTCCACTACAGAGGTTACCTCAGGGATTTCACTCTGAAGATATCTCTCAATTCCTGACTTAAGTGTTATCTGGCTCATGGGGCAGCCTTTGCAGGCGCCTGTGAGATTGACCTTGACTATCCCGCTATCTTCATCTACTTCTACCAGTTCTATATCCCCGCCGTCCTGCTGCAGCATGGGACGTACTTTGTCCAGTGCTCTTTGTACTCTGTCCTTCATGATCTAAAAACTTTTCCTTTTATTTTTCAGCCAATGCCAAAATATCACCACGCGTAAACAGCGCTGAAAGTTCGTATCCGGCATTGCTCAAGGCCTTTTTTCCACCTTCCTCTCGATCAACATTGCTCGTAACCGCTCACACCAAAGACCCGCTCAAATATGGTTTTCACATGTTTAAGATGGTAATTTATATTGAATATGGCCTCGATTTCTTCCGAAGCCAGGTACTTGGCCAGGTCTTGGTCTGCCAGGAGTCTTTCCTTGAAAGTGCCGTTTCCTTCCCATACTTCCATGGCCTGTTTCTGGACAATTCTATAGGATTCTTCCCTGCTGACGCCTTTCTGTGTAAGTGTGAGCAGTACCTGTTGTGAGAATATGAGCCCCTTGAGAAGGTTCAGATTATGCTCCATCCGGTCAGGATATACTATTAAGTGATCCAATATTCCAGTAAGACGGCCCAGTATAAAATCTGTCCCAATAAAGGCATCAGGTCCGGTTACACGCTCAACTGATGAGTGGCTTATGTCCCGCTCGTGCCAAAGTGTTATGTTCTCAAGTGCCGGAATCGCATAGGAACGTACCAGCCGGGCAAGGCCACAGAGATTTTCCGACAGGATAGGGTTCCTCTTATGCGGCATGGCTGAAGAGCCCTTTTGCCCCGGCCTGAAGTACTCCTCTGCCTCCAGCACCTCTGTTCGCTGAAGATGACGCACCTCGGTTGCTATCTTTTCAATAGAGCTTGCAAGCACTGCCAGGGCACAGAATACCTCCGCATACCTGTCTCGCTGTATGATCTGGTTGGAGGCAGGAGCAGGCTTAAGCCCCAGGTGTTTGCACACATAAGATTCCACCCTGGGGTCCACATGGGCAAAGGTGCCGACAGCCCCTGATATCTTGCCATAGGAAATGGTCTCCTTTGCATTCTCAAGACGCCTGCGGTTCCTTCGCATCTCATCGTACCAGATGGCAAGTTTCAGACCAAAGGTGATGGGCTCGGCATGGATACCATGAGACCTTCCTATCATCACGGTATCTCTATGTTCAAAGGCACGTTTCTTTATGACATCCATCAGGGCATTCACATCATCAATGATGATTTCCATGGCCTGCTTAAATAATACGGCCATGGCCGTGTCCAGCATGTCGGATGACGTAAGACCCCAGTGCAGGTATCGAGCAGATGGCCCTATATGCTCTGCCACGTTTGTAAGAAAGGCGATCACATCGTGACGGGTCTTTTTTTCTATCTCAGCTATCCGCTCCGGATCAAAGGCAGCCCTGGTCCTTATGTCTTTTGCAGCCTCTTTTGGTATTGCTCCGAGCTCAGCCCATGCCTCTGCCGCGAGGATTTCCACCTCAAGCCAGGTCTTGTATTTGTTCTCCAGGGTCCAGATGGCTGCCATCCCGGGCCGGCTGTATCTATCTATCATGAAAAAAGTTCCTATTTAAGGTAAAGGTATCTTCTCAATAAGTTGGGGTAGATTACATTTTGCGACTATTCACTGGATTCCTGCTTTCGCAGGAATGACGGGCATTTACATCCAGAACGTCATTCCGGCGAAAGCCGGAATCCAGACATCTTACCCTGAGTTGTTGAGAAGTTATAATTCTAAATCACAACCACCTGTTCTTGTCAAACAAATTGCTTCAAAATTCTGGAGAAGATTATTAAAGGGCTTAAAGAGGAGATGAAAAAGACAGCAAGGATTTGGCCTTTGAAAAGGCCGCAGAACTCGGGGACCAGGTCAAGGAGTTGCGACAGCTCGACATGGACCTGAGATGATATAGCTTTCAAGTCGACATCAGGATCTCCCCTATTTTTTCACTCAATTCCTCAATCCTAAAAGGTTTCTGAATAAAACCGTTACAGCCTCGTGCCAATATCTCGTGGGCTTGACTATCAATGCTGTATCCACTCAGAAGGAGGACCTTTATATCCGGATTTATCCGCTTCAATCTATCGTAGACCTCACCACCCGACATATTGGGCATAATCATATCCAGGATGACCATATCAACCGTATCGTAATTCTTTTCGTAAATTCCAATGGCCTTTTTTCCGTCTCCGGCTGTCAGCACATGGCAGCCTATCGACTCCAATAACTCCTGACCCACCTCACAGATCATTTCCTCATCATCCACCAGGAGGATCTTTTCGGTTCTTTTGAGAGCCTGCTTGCCAGTTTTGACATCTTTTGGCACCTTTTTTTCCGTTGCAGGGAGATAAAGCCTGAAGATAGTCCCTTGCCCTTTCCTGGAATCCACATCAATATATCCGTTATGTCCCTTTACAATCCCGTAAACCGAGGCCAGACCAAGACCTGTGCCCCTGCCCATGCCTCTGGTGGTAAAGAATGGATCAAAGATGCGCTTCATGGTCTTTTCGTCCATCCCGATGCCGGTGTCGGTAACACTCAGCAAGACATACTTGCCTGGACTCGGATTATACAGCTTGTTGGGTTTCATGTCTTCATGGGTAAGATTCATGGTTTTAAGGAAAATGTCCCCACCACCCGGCATGGCATGCGAAGCATTCACACACAAATTTAGCAAGACCTGCTCAATCTGTCCCTGGTCTGCCTCGATTATGTATAGGTCTTCAGCAAGGTCCAGATGAATCGTAATCTCCTTTTTGGTTCTTCCGAAGGTCTCGGAGGTCTCTTCGATTAATCGGTTTAGATTGATGGGCTTAACCTCGTATCTGCCCTTTTTGGCATATGCAAGGAGTTGTCTGGTCAGCCTGGCTCCCCTTTGAGTCAGCTTTTCAATGTCTTTTAGGCCTCGATAATATGGCTGCGTAATATAGGAATCCGATAACATCAAGGAGGCTCTTCCCTGGATACCCATGAGGAGGTTGTTGAAGTCATGGGCGATGCCTCCTGCCAGGGTCCCGATAGCTTCCATCTTCTGTGCTTGTTGCAGTTGGGCCTCGATCTGTTTTTGCTCTGTTACGTCGCTTAAGATGATAATGACCTTGTGGTCCTCTTCTCTGAGTGGCAAGGCTGTTAGCAAAAGCTGTTTACCATTGACTCTAACGGGATTGTCGTTGGCGATAGTTCTTGGTGTAGACTCTATCCCATCCAACAGCTCTTTAGTCCTTTGTTGATCCTCCTCGTGGAACAGTTCGATGAGATTTGAAGCCAACAGTTCTTCCTCAGGTCTCCCGAGCATGAAGGAAGCAACCGGGTTTACGTAGATTATCCTTGCTTCGTGAGTAATCTCCAAAATGCCTTCTGACATACTTTCCAAGATGATCTCAAAATGTCTCTTTACTGAAAGCAGTTCCTGCGTAATTGCACGAGGGTGGATATCTTCAAGGCCCATTATTTCCCCTGAAGGCTCGGTTCTAGCTCCTGCATCCGCGTGGGCCAGGGCGTCAAGGACGTGTTTGGCCATCTTTGGGAATGGTCCCTTGGCAATGCAAGCATTAGCTCCCAATTGGGCCAGGTTTACCTGCCCTTCCTCAGCGGCAACAGCGGAAAGAGTGACCACATAGATATTCCTCAACTTTGGCGTCTTTCGAATAATCTTACATAGCTTGTATCCGGTAATATTCGGCATGATCAGATCAACAAACAAGACGTCCGGGACATAAGTCTTCAAAACATCCAGGGCCGTAAGACCGTTTTCCACTGTCAGCACTTCGTGCCCCTCTGCTTGAAGGATATCCACCATGAACTTCAAAACGAGCGCGTCGTTATCCACAACCAGTATCTTCTTCATGTCATTTATTCCTTTGCAAAGCCCAGCCCGGTCAAGTCCCCGTGTGACCTCCTTACTGTGTTCATTTGGTTCAATGACTATATAGAACTCGAGGTTGGGCCATATTCTTCAACTAGTTTGGTTTTTTCGGAAAGCTGTTCAATGTCAAGAAGGATGGAAATGTCGCCGTTTTCAATGATCCCGACTCCGGCAAAAAGTCGCGCTTTGGCTAACAACTCACCAACAGGCATGACCATAATCCGTTTATTGCCGACAATACTGTCCACCATCAATTGCATCACCGCTCCTTTTTCATTAGAGCAATATTTTTCTTCGGGACTTCTGATCTTCAGGATACGAAATGGTCTTTCCCCATTATCTCCAACGCCCAGCAATGTCTTGAGATTATAAAAAGAATGACTGTTATCAGGAGAAGCTGGTCTTATTTGATCGATAGATTCTACGTAAGAAGTGGGAATGGAGAGCGTATAATCACCCAGTCTAAAAATCACAGCATAAATAATTGAGAGTGAGACGGGAAGTCTTATTCTGAACTCAGCCCCTCTTGCAGGCTCCGAATGGATGCTCAAGCTGCCGCCCAGGTATTCAGTGGTCTGGGCGACAACATTCATACCAATACCTCTGCCCCCAATCTCTGTTGTTTCCGATGCAGAAGAAAAGCCGGGATTGAGTATAGTCTCGAAGAATTCTTCCTGGGACATCTTGGCTATCTGTTGATCCGTCATGGATTTGTTATCTTTGAGGTGCTTTACAATAGCCGATCTATTGATACCCTGACCGTCATCGCTTATTTTGATGATTAGATTGTCCCTTTCACGACTGGCCTTGAAAATGATTTTGCCTGCGGCGTCTTTACCCATCCCTAGACGTTCATTCGGAGATTCAATGCCATGGGCAATCGAATTTCTGAAGATATGAATAAAGGGTTCTCGAAGACGTTCCAGCAGAGTTATGTCAGCCTCCAGCTCGCCTCCAACAACTTCCAACCTGACTTCTTTGTTGTTTTCCTTAGCCAGGTTTCTTATGGGTTTGATGAACAAATCGGCAAAATCACTTACTGACATAAGCCGCAATTGGGCCAGCCTAAAGTAAAGACCTTTCAATATGGATGTGTAATCATCGATCCAATTCTTAAGTCCTGTTGGGATCTGTCCTTGAGAAACAGATGGCAGCGTTTTTTCTGCGAGGAGGAGTTCCTGGGAAAGGCCAAGGAGTTCTTCGATCAGAGAATACCTGACCCGGACATAATTTATTTTTTCAGCAAGGGAAGGATTGGATAGCCCAGGCCGTCTTTCTGGTTGATTCTCAATAGTACACTGCTGAGGGTCTTTCTTGAATTCGGAGATTAAAGTGGAGTATCGCCTTTGATCTTGAGCAGATACGATCTCTCCATTCCTCGCCACCAGAACTTTGAGCATGTCCCCACCGTCAAAGAGCAACTGGACCATCTCTGGTGCAGGTTTCATGGTCCCCTGTTGAAACTGTTTGCACCAATTCTCCATGTTGTGGCTCAACTCGCTGATTTTTTCCAGACTAAGAGCGCGGGCCATGCCCTTTATCGAGTGGATCTTGCCATGGATTTCGGCCCACAACTCACGATTGAGGGTGTCTTTTTCCACCCTCATCAGGAGCCTGTCCAGTTGCTCAAGATATTTATCCGACTCTTGGGTGAAGATCTTCTGATATTTTTTTAGGTCCATAGCGAAGCTTCAATAATTCATTCCATATCCGGTCAGGCGTTATGGGCCTCACAACATGATTCTCTTTGGCACAAACGGTCTGGCCTTTCTCTTTATCCTCTATACACAAAAGACCGATGATTCTGTCTGGAACCAAGGCAAATTTTTTGCCAGACCATCTGACAAGAATGACCCTAAAATTTCCCGTCACATCTGCTTTTCCCTGTTCCAACAGGCTTGCAATATCAATAACATCAAACAACTCTCCCCTGTAATACAACAAGCCAAGATGACAGGCGGGTGAAAGAGGGACAGGCGCAATATCGATGTCATCCACCACACGGTAGACATACTGGGCATCGATTCCCAATATCTGATCTCTTGCTTGAAAGGTAAACAATTCCATGATTATCCACTCATCTCGCCTTGTGATGGCCCATGATTCCCAGGTAGCTTGAAGCGTTGTTGAGTTTCCATCATATTTTCTGAAAGGGCCATGAGTGATTTCATGGCGTTGACGATTTTTATAATTTCTTGTTTCTGATTCTTGGTGGCCACGGAAGTCTTCTGGGTCGAGATAAAATTCTCATGGGCAAGCCGTGACAGCTCCCCAAAATGGCTTGACAGTCCTCTCATCTGCCTCACCTGCTCGTACACGATTTTCTGACTTTGCTGAATTGCCGCGGAAATCTCCTTTACTCCAGCGAGCATATCGCCAAATGTTTCTACTATGCCATGGATGGTTTTGCGTCCCTCCTTCAAACCTTCTTGAGTTTGGGTCAGTGCTTCGGTAACCGCTTTATTATCTTCGAGAACCTCTTCCACCATCTGCCTGATCTCGTGAGATGAACGTTTGGAATTCTCCGCCATGTTCCTTATTTCATCGGCAACAAGGACGAAACCTCTCCCCCATTCCCCTGCCCGTGTTGCTTCAATTGAAGCATTGAGAGAAAGAAGGTCTGTTTTTTTGGCAATTTCATCCATTACGTTGGTAACCAGCTTGATCTTTTCCACCCTGTTGGCCAATCTATATACGGGTCGGGTATATTCAACTATCTGTTTGAGGACTCCTTCCAGATGATTAAGGGTCTGGCGTGCATTGGCTTCCCCTCTTTCGCTCTTAATATGGGCTTCATTGATCTTGGATACCGTCTCGGCAGATTGCCTGACCATATCATCCATCTCCCTTAATCCATTATCCAGCCTAAGAGATGTTTTCTGGACAATAAGCGTTTGCTCTTCTGATCCTGTGGCAATAAGCGTTGCTGACTGGTCAATTTTTCCACTGTTTTGCAGCACTTTTTTGGCCAACTGGGAAAGCCTATTATTTGTTTCCTTTATCTGAAGAAAGACATTTTTCATTTCGGCAATCATATTTCTCAGATCAGCCATCATTTTGGCAAAAATCTCTTCAAGGTCTCTGACTTCATCCTGTGATAAAACAGGGATGTCTTTGGTTAAGTCTCCTCGACTGATTTGTCCTGCAACCTTGCTGAGATTATTCAGCCTTTGAACGAGAGATTTGGAAAAGATACTGCCGAAAACAATACCTGCCGCCAGGGCCATGGCAGTTGAGATGCCTTGGGCGAGAAAAAAATCGCTAAACATTTCATTGACAATCCCCACCACGACCAAGACGATTAACAGTAGCGCCAAGAAACTAAGGATAAGTTTATTCTTTATACTTGTTCTGCCCATAGGCCGGTATTACCCCTAACTGTTATCTATCTGGCTATTCTTACGATCAATCCTTGAAAGCAAGAATGATCGGCTATTCTTCGATTTTGTCCATCAACATCTCGATATACTTGGCCATTTTTTCCATGGGACCTTTAGTGATAAAATAATCAGCGCCCATCTCGTCGAGTTTGTCCAATTGTTCGACTATGATTCCAGAGAGGGCAATGATTGGGAAATGGACATCGGGAAATGTCGAGCGGACAAATCTGATCAGCTCCCTTCCGTCCATCTTCGGCATGACCATATCCACAAAGATCAAGTCAAAGCTCTGCTGCTCCAACTTTGATTTAGCCTCCTTGCCATCATAGGTTCTTATTACCTGGTATCCCCTCGCCTGGAGGAGTTCGGAGAGGAATTCCACGAAAAAGAAATCATTATCCACTACTATGGCTTTCTTGGACATATTGGCAGCCTTCTTTATCACCTTATCTCTGACATGATTATCGGGATAGACAGTATAATTTATAAATTTGGCGGTAGAAATCACACCTGTGCCGCACATGGCATTTCCACACGTTTAATTCCGGAATGTCACACTTTTGTTACGCGGAGAACGTCCGAACACATGAGTACCCTAAATCTGTATTTGGAAACCCATACGATATGGCATTGCCAATACCATATCGTATGTGATAATTTGCAAAATCTACTCATTTGTTACTCCTTGCTAAGTTGTTGGGGCAACTCAGCCTTGGAGTAACAATTATTGTCCAGATGGTAAAACCACTGAACTGTGACCGTGCCCAGAGGGCACGGTTTTCACCGTTAGAATAAATTTTAAGGAGAGAGAAATGTATATCCTGGATCTTCTGGGTGGACTCAGGGATGTTGATCCGCTTGCCTATTTCTTGGTTGTAATTATTAGCGTGGTAGCTATTGGTCTTGTTATAAGCGTATTACTGTTTAGGTTCCTGGCCCGTTGGAGCCGGAGGTCGGATGATGTTTTCAGTGAGGCAGTAGTTAAATACCTCAAGCGGCCTTCAAAATTTCTTTTTCCGGTTTTATGTCTCATGCTTTTTGCTCCGGCTCTGAGTATTCCTGATGATCTGGCAGGTGCTTTCAGGCATGTTTTGGGCATTGCTTTTATAGCCACACTTACCTGGATGGCCATAAGAACTGTTGCGGTGATCAGAGAGATAATACTTTCCAGGTTTGATGTAGACCAAAAGGATAACCTGGCTGCCCGTAAGATTTATACTCAATTCCGTGTGATTGAGCGGGTGATCATCGTTATTGTCCTTGTAATAGGTGTCTCTTCTTTATTAATGACTTTTGAGAAAATACGGCAGTTGGGTGTCAGTATAATGGCTTCTGCTGGTGTTATAGGAATAATTGTAGGCTTTGCAGCCCAAAGAAGTATAGCTACCCTTTTTGCAGGGATCCAGATTGCCATTACACAGCCGATCAGGCTGGATGATGTAGTAATCGTAGAGAATGAATGGGGCTGGATCGAGGAGATCACCCTTACATATGTAGTGGTCAGGGTCTGGGACCTCCGTCGCCTGGTATTGCCTATCACTTATTTTATTGAGCGGCCCTTCCAGAACTGGACCAGAGTTTCTGCCGACATATTGGGCACAGTGTTTTTATATATGGACTATACTGTTCCGGTCCGAGTTATCAGGGAAGAGCTGCAAAAGATAGTCAAGGGCTCTGACCTATGGGATGGGAAAGTGTGTGGCGTACAGGTTACTGATGCAACTCAACAGACTATTGAAGTGAGGGCCTTGGTTAGTGCGGCTGATTCGTCAAAGGCCTGGGATCTCCGCTGTCTGGTGCGCGAAAAGCTATTAGAATTTCTCCAGAACAAATATCCGGCCGGTCTGCCAAAGACAAGAGTTGAAATGGAAAAGAGTATATTGGGTAAAGATTCAGCCCAGGGAGTTATTGCCTGAGCCAATTAAGCGCCGTGCGATGGATGCAGACTCGAATGGTATATCCGGAGGTAAAGGCCTCATCATTAAGCAAAGGAAGAAAGGACGTCCCCTAAATCACAAGGGAACATTGGAATTGAATTTAGGAAGATGGACCCGAAAGGTGTCTAACAGAAACAGCATCCTCTAGTTCTTACGCAGGCAATGATAGGTTAGTGTTAACAATTATGCTCTGCAATTGAAACTTGACTTCTTTTAGCTGCTGCTATCAAGCCATTATCCAAAGTAGCAATAGGTAGCCCTTTCCTCATTGCAAGATCTAAATATGAGGCATCGTAACTTGAAAGTTGGTGCTCCCGTGCCAAGGCCAAAATTTCCTTCAGCATCCTTTCTGGCGGTTCTTGTTCAATCGTTATCGGGAGTTCAGTTAGCAACGCAATAAATCGTGTACTGTCAGCCTGGCTGAGGCGTTTCTTACGTTCAGCAACCAATAATACATTTCCAACTTCCAACGGCCAAATTGACGGTACGACTGCTGTAGACACCTCCAGTCTATCCAGAATGGCATCAGTGTATTGGCTTGTTTCATCCTCAAAACACCACGCCATGACCACAGAATTATCAATGACAAAATTTTCACTCATCTAGGGCCTTCCTTCTTCAATCATTTCACGGAGAGAAAGCCCATTAAGGCGATGTTTAGCACGGAAATTACGCACTTCAGCAATCACCCGTTTAGGTTCTGCCTTTCGTAAAGATTCCGGAGGTTGCAATACAGCTACTGGAATCCCATGTTTTGTAATAGTTATTCGTTCTCCTTTGATTACACGTTCAAGTAGTTTGGGAAGATGTGTTTTGGCTTCATATGCACCGACTGTTTCCATAATATCACCTCTCAGACTAGACTTAGACTAGTCTAATATCTTTGTGTTGATCTGTCAAACAATAAATGAAAAAGTGCAGGACTCCTGCACAAGTGACTTACCCTTTCGTTCTCCTTGTAATTGCCTTGGAAATGGCAGACATAGAAACTCCGAACTGTCGGGCTCTTCAGCCAAAGGGATTCCATAATCCTTTACCAATTGATACGCTATCTGCAGCCTGACTTGGTGGGGTTGTGATAGCTGGAAACGAGCTTCGTATAAACGGGGGGGGCCACCCCGCCAAAGGGCCGAACATAAAGGATGGAATAAGTTCCTGTATGCTCTGAAGAGGCGAAGAACCCGGAAGGGGGAGCCACTTTTGGGCGCGATGCGGATCGAGTAATTCCAAGACACATATAGTTAGATTGCATCATTATACACCTGAAATGTGCCGTACGCATGACAATAGGCGTCTATGTCCGGCTATAGCCCGACGACCTTTGTGAACCGCCTGGTGCGGACCCGCATGCTAGCTGGGGAGGGGAGGGGAGGAGAGGAGAAAAACCTCCCCTTACCCGATTGGGCAAATGCTAACTCCTCTATTTTTTTACCTATCACAACATAGGCGCGAATCTTTTCGAGTTTTTTGGGGCCAATTCCCTTTACTTTGAGTAAATCATCTACTGTTCTATAGGGGCGGCCGACTATAATTCTTTTGGGTGCGGCTCTTTTACGACGACCTTGAAAACAGTTTTCAGCAGTTCGTATCAGACTCCATTTACTCGATTGTACTACTTTATCACCCTAAGATGAGCACGCTTGCGA
>JAJSZR010000020.1 GCA_030262715.1 Deltaproteobacteria bacterium | reverse complement strand
GTCTCAGTTTGCCACCAGGTGTCCACAATAGGACAGCGGCCCTGGCCAATGTGCTTATGATACCATTTCCATGCCTCGGGGTTGATTATCTCTCCCACACTCCCCAGAAGCCTCAAGCTGCTTAAGTCATAGCGGTTGGGCCACTCATTGCCGTGTTTAGCCAGTGCCCTGATCACAGTGGGGGCCGTGTAGAAGATGTTGACTTTATAGTCCTGTACAATTTGCCAACACCTGCCCGGATCGGGATGAGTGGGTACACCTTCAAATATCAGGCTGGTCGCCCCTGAGCAAAGAGGGCCATAGACACAGTAACTGTGACCGGTGATCCATCCGATATCGGCCGTACACCAGAATGTATCCTCATCTCGGATATCAAAGATCCACTGGAAGGTCTGATAGGCAAAAAGGAGATAACCGGCAGTGGTGTGGAGGACCCCTTTGGGTTTTCCGGTGGATCCGCTTGTATAAAGGATAAAGAGGGGATCTTCGGCATCCATGACCGCGAAATCATACTCAGGCCTCAGATCAACACCGGACATTTCCTCGTCCCACCAGCAGTCCCGGCCCTCTTTCATTTGCACGCTCGTGCCGGCCCGCCTCACAACAATGCATGTCTTGACCTCAGGGCAGTCCGTCAGGGCCTCATCGGCCTCTCGTTTCAGTGGGATCGGTCTGCCTCCCCTAAAACCCCCGTCGGCCGTGATAAGCATCCTTGCACCGCAATCCTTCATGCGGTTACTGAGCGAAGCCGCACTGTATCCTCCAAAGACGACGCTGTGGATCACCCCCATGCGGGCGCAAGCCAGCATGGCAATAGGCAGTTCCGGCACCATGGGCAGATACATAGCTACCCTGTCCCCTTTCTTGACGCCATGGCCCTTTAGCACAGTTGCAAATTTGCAGACCTCACGGTGGAGCAACTGGTAAGTATAAATCTTGTATTCACCAGCCCTATCGCCCACCCAGATCAGCGCTGCCTTGTTCTTTCGCCATGTCTCCAGATGACGGTCCAGGCAGTTAAAGGAGACATTCATCTTGCCCCCTTCAAACCAGCGGATCTTTGCCTGCCGAAAATCATAATCAAGTACCCGCTCCCATTTCTTAAACCATGAAAGCTCCTCGGCCCTCTTTGCCCAGAAACCCTCTGGGTCTTCAACTGATCTCTTGTAGAGCCTGCTATATTCTGCAAAGCTCTTCACGTGGGCCTTTTTCTGAAAGTCCCTTGGGGGTGGATATCTTTCTTCTTTTGCAGCCACAGATTCAGTCTTCTTCTTTGGCACAGTTCGCCCCTCCTTTACGGCTTTATCTCTAAAATGGGAAAGACGTTATCTTCAATAGCACAGACTACCCTGTTTGTCTCACTTTTGACCTTCTCCTTCAAACTGTCTGGCACAAAGCGGGGCCGGTCCTTGAGTGAGGAAAGGCCATCGCCCCAGAACATGCCACCAAATAGCATGTAGTCTTCCTCTATGGGACCCAGGCCATTCATGGTAGCCCACGCCAGCGTCCAGGCACGGGCAATATTTTCCAGGACGTAACCGCCCGAACCAAGGGCCAGGAGCTTTGGGGAGACCTTCAGAATACTCTCAACCGCCTGACTGATCGAGCCGTTCGTTAACTGTAAGTGGGAAAAAGGATCAGAAAACAGGACGTCAGCGCCCAGCAAGGCCATCACCAGATCCGGTTTGAAGCTTTGTGCCACAGGAGGGAAAATCTTCTCAAAAGCCCACAAAAATTCCTCGTCAGGGGTATTTTCCGGCAGGGGGACATTAATCGTATACCCTTTGCCCCGGCCCTGCCCGATTTCCGTTTCAATGCCTGTCTTGAAGGGAAAAAGGGTCTTGGGGCTTTCGTGGAATGAGATGAACATGACCTTGCTGGTATTGTAAAAGGCCGCCTGGACCTGATCGCCATGATGGGCGTCCAGGTCAATGTAAAGAATGCGCCTTCCATGGTTAAGCCACTTTTTGGCAGCCAGGACAATATCGTTAATATAACAGAATCCAGCGGCAAAATCCTTGCCTGCATGGTGAAACCCTCCAGTCGGGCTGAACACAATGTCGGCTTCATCCCGCTCAATGAGTTCCGAAGCCAAAAGGGTGGCACCCGCTGCCAGGGCATGGTAATCGTACAGGCCTTTGTATACAGGGCACTCAGTCGTTCCCAACCCGTACCTCAGCCATTCTTCTTTGGAAATACCTTTGTTCGCCTCCTTAAGGAGATCGATGTATTCACTTGTATGGAAGGCAAACAAATCCTCGGAACGGGCAGGCTTGGGTTCATAAATACGGATCCAGTCGCGATCAAAAAGGTCAAGTCTTTTGCAAAGTTCGTACGTCACTTCACTCCTCCCAACAAGCCATGGATGGCCTTTGGGAGGCTTGGACTTGGCAAAGTCTTTGCTGTATATGAAAGCCGTGCGCAAGGAACCCTCCAAGCTGTAGTAGCTGACCATGCTACACGAAACTGCTATAGAATGCTGTCATCCGACTGTTTTTAGCGTGCTTCTTGAATATGTGGGCAAGTACTACCATAATCATCCTCAGCTCGGCAACGAGACAAACGATATTGAGCGTTGGATTTCTGCGCTTTTCTTATACTGGCTATGAGTTCTGAAAACGACTGGGACACTTGCTTGGTGGGATTGACTTTTTTGTTCTTGTCTTCTATGGATAAATGTTTATGGAACAGTATGCTACGGCAGTTGAGGAGACTGTAAGTTTTTTCCAGAGAGAACTGCCCTGGACCCCGGATGTATGCCTGATGCTGGGCACAGGCCTAGGGGGTATAGCCCAGGCAATGGATATGGCCTGGACAGCCGACTATGGCGATATTCCCAACTTTCCGGTGTCCACTTCTCCTGGGCACGCCGGGAAGCTCCTGGTGGGTGAGATCGGGAATGCCAGAGTGGCGCTCTTCCAGGGACGCTTTCACTTCTATGAGGGTTACAGGACAAAGGAGCTTACATTCCCCATACGGGTAATGGCCGGCTTGGGAGCAAAAGTGCTGATCGGGTGTAACGCAGCCGGGGGCCTTAACCTGGATTTTTCCTCAGGGGACCTGATGCTGATTACAGATCATATAAATCTGATCCCGGACAATCCGTTGCAGGGATCCAATATAGACAGATGGGGGCCGAGATTCCCTGACCTTTCAAAGGCTTACTCAAGCGCCCTGAGAGAAAAGATTGTTCAAGTGGCTGAGAATCTGGGGATGACCTTGAGAGAAGGAATATTTGTGGCTGTTCCAGGCCCCAGCCTTGAGACCCCTGCAGAGACCAGGGTTCTCAGGATGATTGGTGCGGATGCCGTGGCCATGTCCCTGGTGCCGGAGGTAATTGTTGCTGTCCATGCAGGAATGGAGGTACTGGGGATCTCGGTTATTGCCAATGTAAACGATCCTGACAACTTCCAGCCCATCCTGATAGAGGACGTAATAGCTCAGGTCCAGAAGGCGGAGCACCGTCTGGAGCGTCTTCTGGTGGCTTTTTTAGTGAACGCTCACAGTTCGGTGGGTTAAGGAGCACTTTAATTGGAATCAGTAGATTTTTTGATATGTGGTGAAATTCTCATATCTCACCCGGATGATTCCCCAATCCATGGGGGAGCTGTTGCCGTAAGAGGCGATACTATTGTTGCAGCCGGTCCCTTGTCTGAACTTACAAAGAGTTTTGTTGCAAAGAAAACCATTAACAGGTCATCCGGACTCATACTTCCGGGACTCATAAATTCCCATACTCATGCTGCCATGATCCTTTTCAGGGGCCTTGCTGATGACCTCCCTCTTAAAACATGGCTGGAGGACCATATTTTTCCTGCTGAGGCCAGGCTGACCTCAGAACTTGTGGCCTTAGGGACTGAGCTTGCCTGTGCAGAAATGATACGGTGTGGAACCACAGGTTTTGTGGACATGTACCTGTTCGAAGACAGTGTTGCCTCTGTGGTTGACAGGATAGGACTCAGGGCCTGGCTCGGAGAAGGAGTGTTTGATTTTCCGTCACCATCGTTTTCCTCCGGGGAAGAAGCCCTGAAAGAGACAGAACGCTTGATGGACAAATGGAAGGGGCATCCGAGGATCACCATAACAGTAGACCCTCATACTCCGTATACTTGCAGACCTGAACTGCTCAAGCACTCACAGAAGTTGGCAGAGGCCAGGGACGCACTGATAGTAATCCATCTTGCCGAGACAGAATGGGAGAACGCAGAGATCCGAAGACTCTGCGGGGTTTCTCCGGTTAAGCATCTGGACAGGCTCGGCCTTCTTGGAGACCGGCTGCTTGCCATCCACTGCGTGAGCTTGAGTGAAGACGATATATCACTTTTGGCCCGGAGAGATGTCCGGGTGGTTCATTGTCCGGAGAGTAATCTCAAGCTGGCCTCAGGGGTTGCCCCTGTACCAGAGCTCCTTGAAGCCGGTGTGACAGTCGCCCTGGGGACGGACGGGGCTGCCAGCAACAACGACCTTGATCTTATGAGTGAGATGGATACTGCTGCAAAGCTACATAAGGGCATTAAAAAGGATCCAACCCTGATATCTGCCCCTGAGGCCTTTTCCATGGTCACTACCCGGGCGGCAAAGGCCTTGCACAGAGAGGACCTTGGATGTCTAAGCGAAGGTTACAAGGCAGACCTGGTGGTGGTGGACATGAATCAGGTTCACCTCCGGCCTTGCTACAATCCGGTATCCCACCTGGTCTATGTGGCAAGGAGCGGGGACGTGCAGGACGTCATGGTGGCAGGACGCATGCTCATGGAAGACAGGGTGCTTACTACCATTGACGAAGGAAGACTGCTTGAGGGCCTTTCAAGGGCCGTGGAGAAGTTGGGCCTGTAAATAAGCGTAAGTTATTTTTACACCGGATGAAATACTGAAAAAGATGAACATCGAACATCGAATGTCCAACATCGAATGTTGAATGGGAAAAGATGTAGAAACAGAAATAGCCGTTGAATGTTCGGTATTGGATATTCGTTTTTCGTTCGATGTTGGACGTTCGATGTTCATTTTTCAATATAACCTGTAAACGTTTATAAAACAACTCAGTGTTTATGGGAGTTGGGCCTGGGCTAAGGCAACAGGGCAAATGCCTTTTCCACTGCCTCTTTTGCCGATTTGGCATAGTGAACGTCTGAAAGGTTCTTCCAGGTCTTCAGGCCAACAACAGGCTTCCACATCTTGAGCGCCAGGGCTATTTCGGATAAGGTGCCATGGGAGCCTGATATTGCTATCAGTACGTCACAGCTCCTAACGAGTATGACGTTTCTGGCGTGCCCCATGCCGGTGACCACGGGGATCTGGATGTACGGATTGGCGTCAGTGGCCTTGACTCCGGGAAGAACACCAACAGTGATACCACCTGCTTCGACAGCCCCTTTGGCTGATGCCTCCATTACCCCACCAAGGCCGCCGCAGTAAAGGATGGCCTTATGCTCAGCAACTCTACGGCCGACTTCTTCTGCCAATGCACTCAATTTCGGATCACATAGACCTGCTCCTATAATTCCAACTTTTGTCATTTTAAGCAATCCTGATTACACTGCAAAATCCTAAAACATGAATTATACCTTCCAACCATGATCGCCCACAAGTTTCACAAAGCGGACACCGCCCATATCTTCCTGATGGATTTTACCGCTGGACTTGGTAATCTTTACAAGCACCTGAGAGTATTCATCTCCAACAGGAATTATTAAAACGCCGGGGTCATGAAGCTGATCGATAAGTGGCTGAGGCACTGAAGGTGAACCTGCGGTTACGATTATGGCGTCAAAAGGGGCCTCACTCTGCCACCCCCATGTGCCATCGTCTAACTTGAGCATAATATTTGTGTATTTAAGTCTTTCCAGGACCTTCCTGGCCCCTGGTAGCAAAGCAGAGACGCGTTCCACGGTATATACAATCCGGGCAAGCTCAGCAAGAATAGCTGCCTGATAGCCTGAACCTGTTCCCACTTCCAGCACTTTTTCATCACCCTTCAGTCCCAACTGTTGGGTCATGAGGGCCACAATATAGGGTTGGGAGATGGTCTGGCCACTCCCGATTGGAAGAGGAAAGTCACCATAGGCCTGGTCCCAGAGTGCCTCGTCTACAAAGAGATGCCGGGGTACGTTGCGCATTGCCTCCAGGACACGGGGATCTTTGATTCCCCTTCGTTCAATTTGATGGGCAACCATTCTGTCCCTGGCTATCCTGAATTGGTTATTGGATTTAGCTTTGGATACACTGAACATAGTAAACGGCTTTGATTACCTGTCCTGATTCCAGGACAATTTGCAGGCACTCTACTTCTTCTTTCCCAAGATGATGCCCCAGAAAGGGTATGCGCTGCCAGAAGTGCCGGTGAACATTATAATAATACCATTCTTCCTGACCAGCCTGGTTTGTTCTTTCTGCATGTGGCGGGCCAAAAAACTCGGATATTTCGGCCTTGGACTGGCCCTGTTTTACCAGTGAGGCATTTACGGCAAGATATTTTTTGGGCGTGCCTGCGCAGGATGCAAGAAATAACATCAAAGTTCCGATAAGAAAAAGTGAGGGCAAGTTGTTTTGTCTTATTTTCATTATGTTTTTATCTCTTAGGCAATTTTGATAAACCATATACAATGTTACAAATCTTTTCAAATAAAAAAGGTAAGCGTTCACAGGGCACCGCATCTGCTTTGTTGTCGGGCACTTGAAGTACAGGGAGTACGTCTGCGTACCCTCCGCCTCGCATCTGCAGCACCCTGTAAACGCTTACAGTTCGGTGGGTTGCGGTAAAACGGGCGTTGTAATCCCGTGAACGGTTACTAAAAAAGGATGGTATTTATGAAATGCCCAAAATGCGGAAGAATAAGCTTTGATTATCTTGAAAATTGCTCGAATTGCGGACATGGCCTGAGGGAAGTCTCTGCAGGAATTGGAGGTTTTGCAAAACCAGACTCTGAACTCATCTGGTTCAGCATGGATTCCAAGAAAGATAGTGTTGAGACTGAGGCCGAAGCTCCTCTTGTGGAGCAAGAAGCGGGAAATTCAGCGAACATTTCCGAAATTGATGTCTCTGACTTGGTAGACGTTCCCGGCACTGACATTGATGCGGAGGAGATCGATTCCAGCGATCTTGAGACTGTGGCCGATGACGAGGTTTTTCAGCAGGCCTTGGATAATGTCCTAAAAAATGAATAACAGGTTCTAAGTCCTCTTTCTTTCTAGACCTAATTTTACTGCGAAAAGTCCTGAAACAGGATTTCGCTCAAAATGCTCCAGACCTGCCTGCCACAGGCAGGCGAGGAAACCGAAGCAATGCCACGGATAGGGTATTTTCAATAGAATCAGACTTGAGATAACTGTGCTTATAGGCTATATTTTTGGCATGGGCGGTTAACTCAGTGGTTAGAGTGCCATCCTCACACGGTGGAAGTCACTGGTTCAAATCCAGTACCGCCTACCATAAAAAGATGAACGTCCAACATCGAACATCGAACGAAAAACGAATATCCAATACCGAACATTCAATGGCTATTTCTGTTTCTTCATCTTTTTCCATTCAACATTCGATGTTGGACGTTCGATGTTCGATGTTCATTTTTTTCAGTTAGTCTGTTTCCATGCTACTATCGATTCCAATAGACCCTTATACTTTTTTCTGCATCACCGTATTGAAAATCAAGATCACCCCGATAAGCCCTTGAGAGGGCATCTCCAATTCTACGGGCTATATGGACTCCTGTTGTGGTTATAAGGGTATATTCTTCTTCATCAACAATGGACATGATCCTTTCCATGGGATGCTCTCCCTTTTCCTGCTTTTCCTCATTGCGAATGAGGTTTAGCAGTTCTTCGCGGTGCTGCTTGAAGAAAGCCCCTTTTATCTCTATATGGCCTGCCGGATAGTTGTCGGCAATTCGCTGGCAGGCCGGACAGATTACCCTGTTGGAATCAACAGGAGGTTTTTTCCAGGACCACCGTCCGTCCAGGAAAAGGGCATTGCATTTAGTGCACATTGTTGGCTCTGTCCATTTACCCCATTCTCTGTAAGTATCATGCCGTTTTTCCTTGACTAACCTGTCCTTTCTAGCGTACCGGCTTTTATCCATGATGTGTCTCCCATTTTCTATCTTTTAGCTTCTGTGCGTCCCACACATCGTCCTTTCTGGCGTAGCGAAGCAGATATGTACTTCCTTCAGTAGAAATGATTCTGAAACAATCCTGGTCCTCTTCCCGCCATTGGGCTGATATCTCATGTACTATGAATTCATGTTCATCAAGAATGAAGGCTTTAGGCCTCTCTTCCGCTTTGTACCCTGCGTAACTTGCGACTTTTATTGCCATGTGCTTTCAAAAATATCTTTCTTCTCAACCCACCGTGATTATCATCTTAATATAGTTTTATAAAATGGTTAGCTTGGTTTAGAGTAACTTCTCAATAAGTTGGGGCAAATTACATTTTGCGACTATTCACTGGATTCCTGCTTTCGCGGGAATGACAGGCATTTACATCCAAACGTCATTCCGGCGAAAGCCGGAATCCAGACATCTTACCCTGAGTTATTGAGAAGTTACGGTTTAGACACTGCTCCAGGGATCTTTTCAATAATAATATATTATCTTTAACTTTAGGCACTTTTCCATAATTACTAAAATGTCAAATCAGGTTCAACAAGAAACAGTATGGACAGCTTGAACCTAGGTCAAGGGCATTGTAATTTAACGTCTCGGAAATTCTACAACTTATCGAAATTATAGGTCTTTTAATGGCAACCTGTTTATGCCATACACATGGAGGAATGGAATGCTGGAATATTGGGGTAAAGGAGGAAAAAGCCATTTTAATTGTCAAAAAATCCTCCAAACCCATCATTCCAATACTCCATTTGCGGAGCGAAGCGGAGCTAAATTCTGGCATGTTTCTGAATGTATATTTGTCCGCCAACTCCTTTTGATTATTGGCAAACTTTATTGACTTAAGCCCTGGTTTGACCTGGTCAATTCCCTTGACACCCCTAATAAATCTTGTTATCAACTTCAACGCCTTGAGGATAGACTTCTGTATAATTTTAGCGAATTTTGGGGAGGCGCGTAGCTCAGGGGGAGAGCGCTACCTTGACGCGGTAGAAGTCGGCGGTTCGATCCCGCCCGCGCCTACCAGTCCCTGTTTTCTGTCCTTCCCTTGGATTTTTTTAAAAGGCATCTTTTTTTCGTCCATACGAAAGGACAAAGATGCCTTTTTCTGCTTTGAACAAAGAGACTAATGGCAGAGACTGAAACAGATGTCATCACTGTAACCTTTAATGGTGAGAACACAGAACAGGTTAAGAGAGGAATTCCTGCTTCCGAGTTCTTGGCCAGCGTATTAAGCAGGAAAAGGTCAAAAAACGCAATTCTTGTCCGAATTGACGGGGAATTAAAGGATATTTCCGCGCCCCTTACACATGACTGCGGAATAGAGGCTGTATTCCCCGGTGATGATAATACCCTTGAGGTATTAAGGCATACTGCTGCACATATTATGGCCCAGGCCGTCAAGGAACTCTTTACAGACGTACAAGTAGCTATAGGTCCGGCGATAGAAAACGGGTTCTATTATGATTTTGATTACCAGAGGCCCTTTACCCCGGAAGACCTGAAAAAGATAGAAGCCAGGATGGAGGAGATCGTAAAGAGGTCTCAGGACATAACAAGAGAAGATATTTCCCTGGATGAAGCGGAGAAACGATTTGAGAAACTTGGAGAAAAATACAAGCTCGAGATCCTGAATGTACTGGATGATCAGGGAGAAGAAGAGGTCTCAATATACAGCCAGGGAGAATTCGTAGATCTGTGCAGAGGGCCGCATCTTCCTCACACAGGTTACTTAAAAGCCTTTAAACTCACCGGCCTTGCAGGGGCATACTGGAGGGGAGATGAAACCCAGCCGATGCTCCAGCGCATATACGGCACGGCATTTTTTGATAAAAAATCCCTGAAAGAATACCTGAATCGCCTGGAAGAGGCTAAGAAAAGGGATCACCGGCGTCTAGGCAGGGATCTGGATCTCTTTTCCGTACATGAAGAGATCGGCCCCGGGCTTATCCTATGGCATCCCAAGGGGGGTATTATCCGCAAGATCATTGAGGACTTTTGGCGCAATGAGCACTTCCGGAGGGATTACGACATGCTTTTCACTCCCCATATTGCCCGCAGGGATCTCTGGAAGACCAGCGGCCACTTGGATTTCTACAGTGAGAACATGTATCTCCCCATGGACATTGACGAGGTCAGCTATCAGCTAAGACCAATGAACTGCCCCTTTCACATAGCGATCTATAACTCCCGGATACGCAGTTACAGGGAACTCCCCATGCGCTGGTGCGAACTGGGTACTGTTTATCGCTATGAGAGGACAGGCACCTTACACGGACTCATGAGGGTCAGGGGATTTACCCAGGACGATGGCCATGTTTTTTGCCGACCAGATCAGCTCAGCAAGGAAATTCACGAGATTCTGGACTTGACCCTGTACGTCCTGAGGGTATTTGGTTTTGACCGATATGAGATTTATCTCTCCACCCGTCCTGACAAGTATGTAGGCTCGGATGAAAATTGGGAGAGTGCAACCGACGCACTCAGCCAGTCCCTTGAGACACAGGGACTGACCTATGAAATAGATCCTGGCGAAGGGGTATTTTATGGCCCCAAGATTGATATCAAAATCAAGGATTGTCTGGATCGCTCATGGCAGTGTTCCACCATCCAGGTTGACTTTAATCTCCCTGAGAGATTTGATGTGCGTTATATAGGGGAAGATGGCCAGCCTCATACGCCGATCATGGTACACAGGGCCCTGCTTGGTTCTCTGGAGCGGTTCTTTGGTGTACTGATTGAACACTATGCCGGGGCCTTTCCTCTATGGTTGGCCCCTGTCCAGGCCATTGTCTTAACCGTAACGGACAGACAGGATCAGTGGGCGGGATCAGTTACCAAAAAGCTCAAGGCCGCAGGTATCAGGACAAAAGCCGACTTCAGAAATGAAAAGCTGGGCAAAAAAATCAGGGAGGCCCAGCTTGACAAGATCCCATATATGTTGATAGTTGGCGATCAAGAAGTAATTGACATGACCGTCAGCCCTCGTACCAGAAAGGGACAGAAACTGAATGCCATGTCTCTTGATGACTTTATTGCATTAGTGGAAAGAGAGTGCCGGGATGTCTTTAATTGTTAACTTGAAAAGCAGGGGGGTGTAGTATCGCAAGAGAAGTTCCAGTCAATGTAAATTATCGGATCAAGGCTCAGGAGGTACGGCTCGTTGGTGAGGATGGGAAGCAGCTCGGAATAGTAGCCCTGAATGAAGCTTTGGCCAAAGCGGAAGATATCGGATTAGACCTTGTGGAAGTGGCACCGCATGCCCAGCCACCAGTCTGTCGGATCATGGATTACGGGAAGTTCAAGTACGAGCAGAGCAAAAAGGCCCAGGAAGCCCGGAAAAGACAGACCATTATTCAGGTCAAAGAGATCAAAATGCGTCCAAGAACGGACGTACATGACCTTGATGTAAAAAAGAGACGGATAAGGCAGTTCATAGGTGAAGGAAACAAGGTGAAGGTTACGGTGAGGTTTCGAGGCCGGGAAAATGCCCATCCAGAATTGGGATACGCCTTGCTAAAACGAATTGTAGAGGAGATGTCCGAAATTGCCGTTTCTGAGAACGTTCCCGTCAAGCAAGGTCCGTTAATGCACACAATACTTGCCCCTAAGAAGGATTGACCTAAGACCCTGATGGGGTTACTAATTAATATCTGAGTGTTAAAAAAAACCGCCAAGGCGCAAAGAGCGCAAAGGGGTTAAACGCAAAGAAGATACTTAAAAGTATCTCTTAGCGTCTTCGCGGTTCAATTTACTGTTCAAGATGTCTCAGATGGGGCTTTTAGCAGAATGAGGGATGAGAAATTATGCCAAAGATGAAGACCAGACGCGCTGCTGCCAAGCGCTTCAAAAAGACAGGAACCGGGAAATTTATGTATAGAAAGGCGGGATCGAGCCATATTTTGACCTCCAAGACACGAAAACGCAAAAGGGTCTTAAGAAAAGAGACAGAGATCTCTGAGACAAGGGTCAAGTCAATTAAACGAATGACGCCTTTTATCTGATGCGTGTAGTATGGATTTTGACATAAGGGCCTGGTAAAAAATAAATTGGTAGAATTCGCGCCCAGATTTGCCATAGATTTAGTCGATCTGATTGAGCAAAACCGCAGGACTAGCAGTGCTAATTCGAGGATTTTGCGATTGAGGATCGATTAAAGATGTGGTGAAGATGGGATGCGAAAATGCCAAGTTATTTTTTACCAGGCCCTAAAAAAAGGAGCTTGAAAGAAAATGCCACGGGTTACCAGGGGCTTTAAGGCCCGTCATCGTCGCAAGAAGATACTCAAAATGGCCAAAGGCTACAGGGGTGCCAGACGCCTCTGTTTCAAACAGGCAAAGGAAACTGTAGAAAAGGGACTCTGCTATGCCTACAGAGATCGCAGGACCAGGAAGCGCATATTTCGTCGCTTGTGGATAATCCGTATAAATGCGGCCTGCAGGCTGAACGGCATGTCCTATAGCCGTTTCATTGAAGGTATAAGCAAGGCAGGGATCGCTGTAAATCGGAAGATGCTTGCCGATATCGCAGTGACAGACTCCAACGCCTTTTCCTCCCTTGTAGAAACTGCAAAGAGCGCCTGATAAAGAACCTTATATATGCAGGAGCGCCTAGAGGAAATCAGGACTCAGGCCCTTGAGGCCATAGAATCAGCGTCCAGCGAAGAAGATCTTGAAAATATAAGGGTCAGGGTCCTTGGCCGTAAGGGGGAGCTGACCATGGTTTTAAAGGCCATAGGGAAGCTTTCTGCTGAGGAACGTCCAAAGATCGGGCAACTGGCCAACAAGCTCAAGAAGGAGATAGAGACATCCATTAATGCCAGGAAGGAGGCGTTAAAGGGTGCCCATGTCCGCACTTTTATTCCAGGACTGGACCCCACACTTCCAGGAAGGCAAAGACGGCTTGGCAGATTGCACCCCATCACCCAGATGATGGATGAGATCTGTTCTGTATTTGAAAGGATGGGCTTTACCGTGGCCCAGGGTCCTGAAGTAGAGCTTGACTTTTACAACTTTGAGGCCCTGAATATCCCTCCTGACCACCCTGCCAGGGACATGCAGGATACGTTTTATATTGATGACAAGGTCCTGCTCCGTACTCACACTTCTCCAATACAGATACGTGCCATGGAGAGGCACAGGCCGCCAATGCGCGTAATTGCACCCGGCAAGGTATACAGGTGCGACTCTGATATAACTCATACCCCCATGTTCCATCAGGTGGAAGGGCTTATGGTGGACAGGGATGTCTCTTTTGCTGGCCTCAAGGGGGTATTGACCGCCTTTGTCCAACAGATATTTGATCCGGATACCTTGGTACGCTTCAGACCGAGCTTCTTTCCGTTTACAGAACCCAGTGCGGAAATAGACATCCAGTGCGTCATATGCAGAGGCAAGGGCTGCAGGATATGTTCTCATACCGGCTGGCTGGAGGTACTGGGAGCCGGCATGGTACATCCCGAGGTGTTCAGGCATGTCGGTTATGACACTGAAGAGTTCAGTGGCTTTGCATTTGGCCTTGGAGTAGAACGAATCGCAATGCTCAGATTCGGTATTGACGACATCCGTCTTTTCTATGATAACGACCTGCGTTTCCTCCACCAGTTTTGAATCAATAAAGTGATTTCATGCGAATCCTGACCTCCTGGCTCAAAGAGTTTGTGCATTTTACACAGCCTGTAGAGACACTGGCAGAAGACCTCACCATGACAGGTCTCGAGGTAGAGGAGATGGAGCCTGCCTACAAGGGCCTTGCCCCAGTCGTAGTATGCTTAGTTGAGGAGATTGTCCCCCATCCCCAGGCATTGCATTTACAGGTCTGCACGGTAGCCGCAGGTGAACAGAAGTTTGACGTGGTCTGTGGGGCCCCTAATGTAGAGAAGGGGCAATTGGCAGCCCTGGCAAGGCCTGGGACTTTGCTGTCCGACGGCACGACCGTTGAGTCTTCTGATATCTATGGAATACACTCTGATGGAATGCTCTGTTCAGAGGCTGAACTTGGTATCGGCGATGATAAAACAGGGATCCTTGTATTAGAACCGGCCCCTGGATGCAAGCCAGGGATGTCCCTTGTGGATATCCTGGGCCTGAAAGACTGGGTCCTGGATATTGCCGTTACGCCAAACCGTCCTGACTGTCTCAGCGTCCTGGGAGTGGCCAGGGAAGTATCCGCCATATACGGGATCCCCCTGACAATCACCAAATCACCAAATCACCAAATCACCAAATCACCAAATCACCAAATTCCCATCTCCATAGAAGACCCTGACCTGTGCGGCAGATATACGGCTGCCGTAATGGAGGGGATCAGGATCGGTCCTTCCCCTCACTGGATGGCTATGAGGTTGCAGGCTAGTGGCATCAGGCCGATAAACAATGTAGTGGATGTGACCAACTACGTACTGATCGAACTCGGACAACCGCTCCATGCCTTTGATCTGGACAGATTAACAGGACCGGCTATTGAAGTCAGGACAGCAAGGCCCGGAGAAAGCATAAAGACCATTGACGGAAAGGACAGAGAGCTCCAGCCGGATATGCTGGTCATTGCAGATGCGGAGAGGCCTGTGGCAGTGGCCGGTGTCATGGGTGGGGCTGAAACCGAGGTCAATGATGACACAAAGCGTATACTCATCGAAAGCGCCTGGTTTGTCCCAATCCAGGTAAGAAGGACATCCAAGGCCCTTAAAACGATTACAGAGTCATCATACCGGTTTGAGCGGGGTGTTGATCCGGAGGGAGTAATAAGTGCGCTTTACAGGACAACGGAGCTTATTAGTCAGGTAACCGGCGGCTGTCTGGTTGGAGAGATTAAGGACGTTTATCCAAGACCCTATAAACCCGGATACCTGTCTCTGCGTCCTGAAAGGGCCAACAAGCTCCTCGGCACAGGGATTGAGCCCGGACAGATAGCCCAATTCCTGGAAAGGATCGGCATTGAGCTTAGCCATGTTGACGATGAAGAAATCAAAGGAATGGTACCTACATACCGTCTTGACCTGAAAGAAGAGGTTGATCTGGTAGAAGAGATAGCCAGACTCCACGGCTTTCCAAATATACCGACCCAGGTACCCTGGGCCGGGATTGCCGCACGGGCCCCGGAACCGTCTCAAGGCCTTGTTGACAGGATAAAGAATATCCTTTTATCCCAGGGCATGACCGATGTGATATCTTATAGTTTTATGTCACCGGAAGAATTAAAGGCCCTGGGTCTGGATAAAGATGATCCAAGGTTACAGATGGTATGGATACAGAATCCTTTGAGCGATGAACAGTCAGTAATGAGGACCAGCCTGATCCCCTCGCTGATGGAGACAGTAGCCAGAAACCAGGCTCAACGGAACATGGACCTCGGTCTTTTTGAGCTTGGCACTGTATTTTATGCACGAGGAACAGGTGAACTTCCCAATGAGGAACAGAGAATAGTTGCCCTGTGCACAGGGTCGCGCCATCCTGAATCATGGTCATGGCCCAGGGAGCAGGTAGATCTCTTTGATTTAAAAGGAGTTCTGGAAGAGTTGCTCCAGGCCCTCGGGATCTCTGAGTGGAAAACCGTGCTTGAAACACCAGATGATCCTTTTTATCTGCAAGGCACCTCTGCCAGAATAGTATGGGACAAAAATTCCATCCTGGGCAGCTTCGGGCAAATCGATCCGAATGTTTTGGAATTCTGGGATATAAACGGGCCGTTATTTCTATTTGAACTCTCTTTTGATACTTTAGAAGCAGCCGCGTCCCAGCAGCTTAAATTCCTTCCACTTGCCAGGTATCCTGCTGTGGAGAGGGATATTGCGATAATTGTCCAGGACATGTTTTCTGCTCAAGATCTCCTGGAATATATTTATGGTCAGTCCCCGAATTTCCTTGAAAAAGTGCGGATATTTGATGTATATAGAGGGAAACCTGTTCCAGAAGGCTCAAAGAGTATAGGTATGCGCTTTACATACAGGGCTACAGACCATACACTCTCGGACCGTGAAGTCTCAGAGGTCCATGACCTCCTAGTGCGCTCTGTTCTTCAATCCTATAAGGCAAAGCTGAGGGACTGATGGGGGCCTTGACCAAGCGGGAAATCGCGGAGGCAATCAGCAATGAACTTGGCTATTCCCTGCGTGTCAGCCTGCAACTGGTCAATGAGATCTTCAACCAAATCAAGGCATCACTGACCGATGGCGATCAAGTGAAAATTGTGAGGTTTGGTACTCTGCGCAGTGTACAGAAGTCAGCACGTAGAGGGACCAGTCCAGTTAATGGAGAGCCGATTATTATTCCTCCTCAGCGTACAGCGGTTTTCCGGCCCAGCCGGTTACTTAAGAGGATCGTAAATGCCAGGAAAGGGGAAGAAATACTACCGGATAGGTGAAGTGAGTGAGCTAGTCGGGGTTGAACCTCATGTGCTTCGCTACTGGGAAGGTGAATTTCGCCAAATCCATACCCACAGGATTTCAAAACGGCGTCTTTACAGGATAGAAGATATAGATCTTATAAGGCGCATAAAAACGCTTCTTTACAATGAAGGATTTACTATAGCCGGTGCCAGGAGGCAGATTACAGAAGAACAAAAGACAAAGGATGCCGGGGACAGGACCAATGAGTTGCTCAAAGAAATCAGGCATGAACTAATTGCCATCAGAGAAATAATCGGCCCAAATAATGAATGACAGTCAGTATCAAAAACTCAAACGCCTCAGACAGCGAATTGATAAAATAGACGTTGAGCTTGTATGCCTGCTCCAGGAACGTCTGGAGGTGGCTGAGGAAATCGGCCGGACTAAGGCGGAATCCTCCCGGCAGCCCCTTGATCTCTCTCGCGAACGGGAAGTCATTCAGCATATTCTGAAGCAAAATGCCGAAAAATTTCCCGCTGAAGGCCTAAGGGTCATCTTCGGAGAGATCATATCTGCTTGCAGGAACGCACAGCGGCCTGCCAGGCTGGGATATCTCGGCCCTGAGACAACCTTCACTCACATGGCCGCAGCCCAGTTATTCGGCCATGCCCCTGAGTTTGTTCCCCTATGGAACATTACCGAGGTATTTGAAGAAGTGGAACGTAGACGTATTGATTATGGGGTGGTGCCGGTAGAAAATTCGGTAGAAGGGACTGTAGCCCTGACTATGGACGGGCTTTGCGACTTCAAGGTCAAGGTATGCGGGGAAGTCTATTTGCCCATCTCCCACGACCTCATCAATCAGAGCGGAAAAACGGATAGGATCCGCCGCATTCTTTCCCATCCCCATGCCCTTGCCCAGTGCAGGGGATGGCTGCAACGTAACTTGCGGGCAGTCCCGACAGAAGAGGTGGTCAGCACTGCCCAGGCAGCCCGCTGGGCAGCGGTTGATTCTTCCGTAGCGGCCATTGCCAGTCCCTTGGCGGCTCGCACATACAACCTTCAGACTGTTGCCAGGCACATCGAGGACTTTGCAGGAAACACCACGCGGTTTCTGGTCCTCGGGCATGAGTGTCCCAAACCAAGCGGGAAAGACAAGACCTCCCTGCTCTTAAGCCTTGAGGACTGTCCGGGTTCGCTATTCAAGTTGCTGGAGCCCCTGGCAAAACTCGAGATAAACCTTACCAAGATACAGTCCAGGCCGGTAAAGAACGAGCCCTGGAGGTACCTGTTCTATGTAGATATTGCAGGCCACATAGAAGACCCGACTGTGCAGGAAGGAATCAAGGCTATCAGAAAAGGCTGCACCTTTCTGGAATGGTTGGGCTCATATCCCATGGGGGAAATGGCACACAAGAATGAATGAGGTCAAGAAGGCACCGAAAAAACCATGGAGCGGCAGATTTCAGGAGGCCACTGAAAAAATGTTGGAGGAGTTCTCTGCCTCTATCCGCTATGACCGCAGACTGTATCGCCAAGATATAGCAGGCAGCAAGGTCCATGCCCGTATGCTGGCAAGACAGGGAATTATCTCAGATAAAGACGCAGGGGCAATTGTTAAGGGCCTTTGTGAGATAGAGGAAGAAATAGCGTCAGGAAAATTTACCTGGAGATCCGAGCTTGAAGATGTACACATGAACATCGAGCAGGCCCTGGTTGAGCGCATCGGAGAGGCCGGGAAAAGGCTGCACACAGCCAGAAGCCGTAATGATCAGGTTGCTACAGACATCAGGCTCTACTTGAGGGAAGAAATCGATCGCCTGGATGGACTCCTTTTATTGCTGCAGGAAGCGCTTCTGCACCAGGCAAGGGCCCACAAGGACCTGATACTCCCTGGCTACACCCATCTCCAGAAGGCACAACCTGTTCTCTGGCCACATCACATGCTTGCCTATTTTGAAATGTTCAGGCGCGACAGGGATAGGCTTCGAGACTGCAGAAAGAGGGTAAATATTTGTCCACTTGGAAGTGCGGCCCTGGCCGGAACCGGCTTCCCGATAGACAGGGAATATGTGGCTGAGGAATTGGGCTTCCACGACATTACTGCAAACAGCCTGGACGCTGTAAGCGACCGGGACTTTATTGTTGAGTTCCTGGCAACGGCAAGCATTGTAATGGCCCATTTGAGCAGGCTGTCTGAAGAACTGATTCTGTGGACCTCTGCAGAGTTCAGCTTTGTGGATTTGCCTGACAGCTTCTGTACCGGCTCAAGCATCATGCCCCAGAAAAAGAATCCTGATGTGCCCGAATTGGTCCGTGGAAAGGCCGGCAGGGTCTATGGCCACCTGATGTCTCTTCTTACTGTTATCAAAGGTCTTCCCCTTGCCTACAACAGGGACCTCCAGGAAGACAAGGAGCCCCTTTTTGACTCAGTTGATACTGTATGTGCATCAGTGGAGATAATGGCTGCCCTAATGGCCAAACTGGTCCCAAGGAAAAAGCATATCTCCCAAACTCTGACACAGGGCTTTCTGACTGCTACGGACCTTGCTGATTACCTTGTGAAAAAAGGAATGCCTTTCAGACAGGCCCATTCAGTGGTCGGCAAGGCAGTCTCACAGTGTATTTCTCAAGGCAAGGAGCTTACTGATCTGAGTCTTGAAGACCTAAAGGCCTTTTCTCCTCTCATCGACGAGGATATATTCAAGGTATTATCAATAGAAGGCTCTGTGGAAATTAGGCGCTGTCCGGGAGGCACAGCACCTGAGCGAGTAGCCGAGGCCTTGGCAAAAGCGGAGAAGGAGGTCACTGATAATTTACAGGTACCGCATGAATAATATCCTTCAAATAATTTCTTGTAACAGGTTGATCATTTTTGCCTTTTGCATCTTACTAGCGTCCTGTGGGCGTAAGGCACCTCCTGTCCCTCCTGGCACCCTCCGGCCCAAGGTTATTAAGGACTTGAGCTATAAGATTATTCCGGATGGCATTGAGCTAAAATGGAGCGTTCCTGTAAGAAACAGAGACGGCAGCCCCCTTGTCAGGATCAAGGGCTTTAGGCTGTTAAAGGCAGAGATACCTTTTGAGGAGTATTGTGAAGGGTGCCCCCCGCCTTTTGGACAGCCTATTGAGATCCCCTTTGAGGCAAAACCGGAAAAAACAAGGAAGATGGTCTATGAAGATCGAACCGTGCGCTCCGGGATGCAGTATATATACAAGGTTTGCACTGTAAAGGGCTGGCTGAATGTAAGTGATCCGTCAAATCAGGTCTCTATGGCCTGGCACATTCCGCCATCCGCGCCTTCAGAATTCATGGTTCAGTTAAAAAAAGCCGGGATTTATCTCTCCTGGCAGGCACCTTCTAAATGGATAGATGGCAGGCCTGTAGACAAAGGACTTTTATATAGGATCTACCGGGCCAGAAAAGGGACGGATAAATGGAAGCCTCTCCCTGATTTAGTGGATTCTACAAGCTATCTCGATCTCTCGGCAAAAAAGAGGGCGCGTTATCGTTACAGGATGGCAGCAGTTCTACCCTATCATGGCACTGAGATCGAGGGACTCCGCACGTCAGAAACCATGGCGGAGCCAAGAGACCTCACTCCGCCGCCGGCACCTGCGGGCCTGGTTGCTATCCGGTCTGCCGATGGAGTTGAACTCTTTTGGCAGGAAGAAACAAAGTCTGACGTTTCAGGATATATTGTATACAGAAAAGGACCGGATGAATTAATAGACAGACTGAACAACAAGCCCTTACCCTTATCCGGATTCCTGGACCGGACTATCTTGCCCAGCGGACTATATTTGTATTGGGTAACTGCATTAGACAAGGCAGATCCTCCAAACGAAAGCCCCTGGTCTGACATTGCAGAGGTGGAGGTTGTCAAAGAAAAAGCTTATGAACAATGAATCACTTCAATTATAGAGATAGAGAACTATATTGCGAGGATGTACCGGTAAAGGAGATAGCCAGGAAAGTAAAAACTCCTTTTTACCTATATAGCTCAGCTACCCTGACCCGTCACTTCAATGCCTTTGATAAGGCCTTTTCCGGGCACCCGCACTTGATATGTTTCGCTGTCAAGGCAAACAGTAACCTGGCTGTATTAAATCTCTTAGGGAAATTGGGAGCCGGTGCTGACATTGTCTCAGGAGGGGAGCTTCACCGGGCACTAAAAGCGGGAATTCCAGCAGACAGGATAGTGTACTCCGGTGTCGGCAAGACCGAAAAGGAGATCCGCGAGGCCGCAAAGGCAGATATCCTTATGTTTAACGTGGAGTCTATGGAAGAGCTGGATGCTATATCCAGACAGGCACGACGTCTTAAATGCCATGCAAGGGTCTCCTTCAGGATAAATCCTGATGTGGATTCCAATACCCATCCATACATCTCTACAGGTCTTAAGAAGAATAAGTTCGGTCTGCCCATGTCTCAGGCCCTTGAGGCCTACAGCGTGGCATCAAACAGAGACGAGCTTGACGTAGTAGGGATCGACTGCCACATAGGTTCCCAGCTAATCTGGATTGAGCCCTTTGTGGACGCAATAAGGAAAATTAAATTCCTCCTAAAGGAACTTGAGGCCTATGGAATAAGACTCGATTTCATCGATATAGGTGGCGGGCTTGGCATAAGATACCGGGACGAAACTCCACCTGAGCCGGACGCTTACGCCAGGGCACTCCTGCCTGAGGTCAAGGATCTTCCTCACTGCCTGATTATAGAGCCTGGACGGTCCATTGTCGGCAATGCCGGCATTTTGGTGACGAAGATACTATACACTAAGGAGACTGAGGAAAAGCGGTTTTATATTGTTGATGCCGCCATGAATGACCTTGCCCGTCCCAGTCTTTACGAGGCATACCACGAGATCCTGCCTGTAATAGAGACCGACACGCATTTACATCCAGCAGACATAGTAGGGCCTATATGTGAGACAGGGGACTTTCTCGCCAGGGAACGACCCATGCCGGACCTTAATCAAGGTAGTTTGCTCGCGGTCATGAGCGCAGGGGCTTACGGTTTTACCATGTCTTCCAACTATAACTCAAGGCCAAGGGTCTCAGAAGTCATGGTAAAGGACGATCACTTCAAATTAATCAGAAAGCGTGAGACATATGCAAACCTTTTGCAAGGAGAAACCATTTGGTGATTCCGCTGAAAATACCCCATCTGCTGCGTTGCTTCGATTTCCTCGTCACTGCGACGTACGCTAAGTACGTCTCATTCCTTAGAAATCTCGCGCCTTGCATCTGGAGCATTTTGAGCGGAATCATATTTCAGGACTTTTTGCGGAGAAACCATTTGGTGATTTGTTATGGAGCCCCTTTCTTTTAAAAAAATGCACGGGAGTGGAAACGATTTCATCCTGATAGACAACCGTAAAGGTAAGATAAAAAACTCCCGATGGCCTGATCTGGCCGTACGCCTTTGCAGGCGTAAGTTTGGAATAGGAGCAGATGGACTCATACTTATTGAGAATTCGCACACTGCGGATTTTAAATGGCGTTTTTTCAATGCCGATGGCAGCGAAGCGGAGATGTGCGGAAATGGCGGGCGATGCGCAGCCCGATTCGCATGTTTGGCAGGCATTGCCCCGCGGGAACTCAGTTTTGAGACAAAGGCAGGAGTCATACACGCAGATGTCAGGGGGTCTGCTGTAAAGCTTCAGCTCCCCAAACTAAAGGACCTCAAGCTGGACATACCTGTAGAAATATACAGCAAGATACTTCTCATGCATTGCTTGAATACAGGTGTACCCCATGCAGTATATTTTACACAGGACCTGGAATCAGTCCCGATATTCGAGTGGGGACGACTTATAAGGTTCGATTCCTGCTTTCAGCCCGCAGGTACTAATGCCAACTTTGTTCAGGTATTCGACAGACACAATATCCTAATCCGGACCTATGAACGTGGAGTCGAGAATGAGACTATGGCATGCGGTACCGGGGCAGTGGCCAGTGCTATACTTTCCGCCTGCAAAGACCTGACAGATAGCCCGGTCAAGGTAAAGACGCGGGGTGGCGAGGTGCTGACTGTTTACTTTCATCTGGATGGGCAAGAAGTCAGGGACGTCTTTCTTAAAGGAGAAACAGTTCTGGTCTACTCGGGGGAAATCAATACCACTGCCATATAGGCCCATCAGAGGGAATGGGCTGTTCTGTACTTGATGTCTGTGGGATGGTGGCAGAGGGTTTTTTAATCCACGATAACCAGCCTTTTTTATTTTCTTTAACTGCTTGTTGAGGCAAAACCAATTGCCCGGAACTCGGTGATGATGTAAATGCGGTCTGCGCTTCAGGAGTTTGCTGCTGGGTCTGGTCAGGGTAATGGATTGGTTTATCAGGCGGGGAAGGATAATCTGGTAAGAGTATATCGTCATCATCTTCGATAGGGACTGGAAGGGGTTCAGGCGGCATCACCGGAAGTGCGTGAGCATACGATTTTTCGTCTAATGGCATAAAAATCCGGTCTGGTTTGCCAGAGTCCTTGAAGGATCGCCTGATCAGAAGGTCAGGATGCATCCTTGCAATCATGAGGTCTTCATCCTGGGCTGTTTCCTCTTGTGACAATTTCTGAGGAGCCTTTTGATCGTCCTTGGTGTCAGGTGCTGCTGTTACAGATTTTGGACCATTCAGGATGTGGCTTGCTGCCTGGGTCGCAAAACCTTCGATCCTGGGTGGTACTTCGTCAAGAGACGTGGGAGAAAAGGCAAGAGAAAATAATGGAGACTCGGAATCTGCCTGCAGTAAGTCCATATCTATTGTTATGTTTTTTCCTTCTGTGATTACCTTACCAGTGACAACATAGTCTACTCCAAGCTTGCCGGCTATGTCTCCAGCATTTAGAGGGGAAATAAACCCATGTCTCTTATCAGTCATATGCTGGATCTCAAGGGGATCCATAACGAAGATCCTGTCCGAGGCCAACCTGCTGCTCAAAATTTCCTCTGTGGCAGGACCAACATAGGAAAAAGGACCTGCGGAATTGATATCAAACGGAAGCACTGCGACCCTGACCTTATCAAGAGCAGCTTCGCAATTTACAGGACAAAAGGCAATGGCAATCAACAAGCCTAGCCCAGCCATCAATATTTTTTGAATACTATTCTTTATCATGTTTTTCTTTACGAATCCCTATTGTACCGGCTTACTCATACCTTATTTTACGCCCTCGGGATTAAGTGTCATAAGATTCTGCTTCTTCATCTTTTCTATCAAGGTGGTCCTGTTCATCTGCAGCAACTTGGCAGCCCGGTTCTTGACCCATCCTGTTTGTTCCAGGGCCTGGAGAATTAAAGTTTTTTCAAGGCTCCCCACAGCAGAATTGAGAGAAAGTCCATCTATCGGCAGGGTAGCCATAGATAAATCTCCGGCTGTAAGTTTTCCGGATGACTTTAAAATCCTATTTGGAAGATCTCTGACTGTTATAATGGGACCATTGGAAAGTATCACCATGCGCTCTATTATATTTTCGAGTTCCCTCACATTGCCGGGCCAGTCGTAGCTTTCCAGACATCTAATGGCATTCTCTTCCATACCTTCTACGCATGTCCTCTTAGCAGAACAGAATTTCAGTAGGAAATGCTGAATTAACAGAGGAATATCCTCAGGACGTTCCCTTAGTGGAGGTATGTGTATAGGGATCACGTTCAGACGATAGTACAAATCGTCTCTAAAACTACCTTTTTGAAAAGCCTCTTCAAGATCAATATTAGTGGCCGCAATAATTCTGGCATCGACATGGATGGTCTTGACTCCGCCAACCCTTTCAAACTGACGTTCCTGGAGGAAACGCAAGAGCTTGACCTGGAGGGCTGAACTCATCTCTCCGATCTCATCCAAAAAGATTGTTCCCTTATTGGCAAGCTCAAACCGACCTATCTTGGTGCTTATTGCGTGGGTAAACGACCCCTTTTCATGCCCAAAAAGCTCGCTTTCCAGGAGTCCCTCGGGTATGGCAGCACAGTTCACAGGGACAAACGGCCCGTCCTCACGTTCACTTTTGTAGTGTAGTGCATGGGCGATAAGTTCTTTACCTGTACCGGATTCGCCGGTAATCAGGACCGTGCTGTCCACTCCGGCAACTTTTTCTACCAGCTCAAAGACCTCCTGCATTGCCTTGCTGGCGCCTACTATACGTTCAAAACCGTGGATGTCTCGCAGCTCCTGCCTGAGTGACCGGTTCTCCCTCCTGAGTTCTCTGACCTCAAGGGCCTTATCTACTGTAATAATGACCTCTTCCAGCTTGACAGGCTTTGTAAGGTAGTCAAAGGCACCTTGACGCATGGCCTCCACTGCCCCATGTATGGTCCCAAAACCGGTAATTATTATACAGATGGTCTCTGGGGAATGTTCTTTAAGAAAAGATAGGACCTCCATTCCATCCTTTCTGGGCATGGCGAGGTCAGTGATCATTACATCGAAAAAATTCTTGCTGGATTTATCTATTGCTTCTTGCCCATCACAAGCTACGTCTACAGTAAAGCCCTCATGTCTTAAGACTTCCGACATGCTGAATCGAATTTCAGGGGCATCATCTACTACTAGTATTGATTCGTTCCGCATACTTACTTTGCCTATTCTGATATTAGGGTCTTTTGCAAAATCTATAAATTTTGCAAGAGACCCTTTATTAATTAAAAAGTTACATAAAGCCTGAAAAAGTGTCAATTAATTTATGACAGTTTTTTGACACATTTATTTTGTTTGCGGTTTTTTGACATATTCCGATTCCGTAATTATCGATATAAATATAAACTTAGCCGCCTACAGAAAGGCTATAAATAATTGAAATTTCTAAGCTATAGGGATAGGGATAGGGGGCTTTGATGTTCGCTCCAATTGAGTATTTCCGCATCTACTTAGGCTCGCTACGTCCGGAAGTTGCGAAAATTCCTTGCTACGCTCGGTCAAACAAACGCAACTTCCAGACGCTCTGCTTCACCAAGAATCTGCAATAAATGCTCAAAGTCGCTTACACAAAACCCCCTGTCCCTTCTACACTTTACCTACGCCTGGACCTTGTGATGAGTTACCTTCTTTCCATTTTATGTATTTCCTTAATAGGCCGATATATATTTTAGATAAGGGGATTGAGGGATTATAGTTAGATATCTAGTCATCCTGTGTGATAAATAAATAGGAGTTTCTTTAATGTGTAAAAGACTGATAACTGTCTACTTTTTCGTACTTTTTTTGGTTGTTTCCGCAGACTATGCCCACAGCGCGGGCTTTGCATTAATGCAGCAGGGAACCGGACCAATGGGCCAAGGGAATGCCTTTGTAGCCCAAGCCGATGATCCCTCTGCCTTATTTTTTAACCCTGCGGGTATAAGTCAGCTAGAGGGTGGCCAGGCCTATCTTGGTTCAACGATTATAGTCCCTAGGTTGAAATATAACGGCCCAGGTAACCAGGATGAGAAAACTGTTGCCAAGGTATTTGTAACACCACAGGTATATTTGACCCAGCAGATATCACCCCAAATCTATTTTGGATTTGGGGTTTTTTCTCCCTTTGGTCTTGGCACATACTGGGATGGAGGTTGGGAAGGGCGCTATCTCGCGACTAAATCAAGTCTGGAGACAGTGAACCTAAACCCGAATATGGTCTATAAAAAGGGGAATCTGGCAGTATCTGTGGGATTCAATGCCCTAAGGGCCGATCTCGAACTCAAAAAGAAACTTCTACTTCCATCTTTTCCTGACGGCGAGTCGAAACTCACTGACGATACATGGGGCTATGGTTACAATCTCGGCCTTCTGTACCACGTGAATGATTCCTGGCAGTTGGGACTGTCTTACCGGAGTAAGATAAAATTGAGCTTTGACGACGGAGACGCGGACTTCGAGGTGTCTGCCCCCTTAAAAAACGCCTTCCCCGACACGAAGGGCACAGGCGACCTGGACCTTCCTCCTTCTCTTACCGCCGGGATCTCTTTTAAGCCGGACAACAAGTGGACCCTGGAATTTGATGTTGCCTGGATAGGCTGGTCTACCTATGATGAAATAAAGGTCAAGTTCAAGGATCCGGTATATGGGCAATATTCGTCTGTTCAGCCCAAAAAGTGGGAAGACGTATTCTCCTATAGGTTCGGCGTAAAATACAGGATGTCTGACCGTTACACCTTCAGGGCCGGATACGTTTTCGATAAAGCCCCTGTGCCGGATTCAAACCTTGATCCCCAACTGCCTGACGGGGACCGCCACATATATACGGCCGGTCTCGACTGGAAACTTTGGGATAAGACCGTCCTGGGAGTTGCTTACAACTTCATGTATGGTAAGGAGCGCCATAAAGACAACGAGATAATGCCTTACCTGCCTGATGACTCGAGGAACCTCAGGGCAAACGGGTATTATAGACAGAGGGTTCATTCAGTAGGTCTGAGCCTTTATTATAAATTTTAGCTTTAACCATTTATTTCTTTTGTACCGAAGTTCCCTAAAAAAGTATTATGCGTCTATGCATAGCAGCACGCCCACGACAGAGTCAATAAAGTTGCCATCATGCAGAAATGCAGATGATTCATGACCGCACTTGAATTGCTGGTCTGGGTTTCGGCACTACCCATATTCCTTTTGAGTTCTTTGAAGTCAGCCTCATCTTCAACCTCGCACCATAATATTCGATAATCTCTTTGACGGAAAGTGTCATGTCAGTTCCTTACCTTTTCGAGAACAGGCAAATGCATTTTTGAGTTCTGTAAGCAGGTAGTGTAATATAAATATATAAGGTTTTTCTTATAATATATTTTAATAATAACACTATTAAAAAAATGGGAAGTTTCAGTTTTGTATTTGTGCTCCACTTACTTTCCCAGGGTGTTGCCTTACCTTTATTCTGCCTGTTTTCAGGCCCCTGAAACCGGCTCAAATGAAAATATTTAAGCCAAAAATCGCAAAATTAAAGGCCCAGAAAAAAGTTAAAGGGTTAATAGGGTATCTGACAGATAAAGATTTTCTTGTCAGAAAGAAGGCGGCGGAGGCACTGGGGGAAATCAAAGATCCCGGTGCAATTGAACCCCTGATTGCCGCATTAAAGGATAATAATCCGTATGTCCGGGGAGCGGCGGCGGAGGCACTGGGGGAAATCAAAGATCCCGGTGCAGTTGAACCCCTGATTGCCGCACTGAAGGATAAGTCCTTTTATGTCCGAAGACGGGCGGCAAGGTTACTGAAAGAGATTGACTCGATTGACTCTGATTGGCCTGGTAGCGAATCAGCCAGACATGCCGTCCCTGTCCTTGTTGATGCGCTGAGGGAAGGGGCTGATGAATACGCCGGAGCGGCAGCAAGGACACTTGGAAAAATCAAAGATCCCCGTGCAGTTGAGCCCCTGATTGCCGTCCTCAAGGATACCCAAAAAAGTTACACACTTTGTGCCAAAAAGAATGCGGCATGGGCGCTTGGAGAAATAAGAGACCGCTGTGCGATAACGCCGCTGATAGCCACCCTGGCAAACGCCGGCAAGGGTGCATCGAAGCAGGCGGCGGAGGCACTGGAAAAGATTGACTCTGATTGGCCTGGTAGCGAATCAGCCAAACATGCTATCCCTGTCCTTATTGATGCGCTGAAGAATGGCAATGAAGAGCGTATCAAAAATGCAGCAAAGATACTTGGGAAAATCAAAGACCCCAGTGCCGCAAAGCCTCTGACAGAATTGCTGGGCCTTAGAGGTTGTGATCCTGATGGATTGTATTGGTTCAAAAAAGCAGTGTCATCCCAGGCAATAGATTCCTTGGTAAAAATGGGCGAACCGGCAGTCACATCCCTTCTAGCAGCGATAAGGAATGGGCAGCGTTCCGCCTTTAAAAACGAGGATACGGCAGAGGCATTGGGGAAAATCAAGGACCCCAGGGCCGTGGAGCCCCTTATCGACGCACTGAAAGATGTTGACCCACACGTCCAGGAGGGAGCGGCAGAGGCATTGGGAGAAATCAAGGACCCCAGGGCCGTGGAACCCCTTATCCACGCACTGAAAGATAACAGCGCCCGTGGGCGGAGGGCGGCAGCAGAGGCATTGGGAGAAATCAAGGACCCCAGGGCCGTGGAGCCCCTTATCGACGCATTGAAAGATGTTGACCCACACGTCCAGGAGGGAGCAGCAGAGGCATTGGGGAAAATCAGGGACCCCAAAGCCGTAGCACCCCTTATCGACGCACTGAAAGATAACAGCGTCCGTGGGCGGAGGGCAGCAGCAGAGGCATTGGGAGAAATCAAGGACCCCAGGGCCGTGGAACCCCTTATCAACGCACTGAGAGATAAGAATGCGATTGTCCAAAAAACAGCAAAAAGGGCCTTGGAGGCGTTTAAAGACCCCAGGGCCGTTGAGCCCCTCATAGCTGCACTCAAGGATGAGGATTGGCTTGTCCGGTGGGCAGCAGCAAATGCCCTGAAAGAGATCAAAGACCCCAGGGCCGTGGAACCCCTTATCAACGCACTGAAAGATAAGATGCAGAAAGTCCGGTGGATAGCGGCAAATGCCTTGGGGAAGATCAAGGCCCTCCGGGCCGTTGAGCCCCTCATAGCTGCACTCAAGGATGAGGATTGGCTTGTCCGGTGGGCAGCAGCAAATGCCCTGAAAGAGATCAAAGACCCCAGGGCGGCAGAACCCCTTATCAACGCACTGAAAGATAAGAATACAAACGTCCAGAAAGTGTCTGCGAAGGCATTGGGAAAAATCAAGGTCGCCAGTGCAATAGGACCCCTGATTGCCGCACTGGAGGACGGGGTGCCGCATCTCCGAGAGGCAACAGCGGAGGCATTGGGAAAGATTAAGAATGCAAGGGCGGTAGAGCCCCTCATCGCTGCACTGAAAGACACGGACTGGCATGTTCGACAGGCCGCGGCAAGGGCGCTGGGGGAGATCAAAGATCCCGGCGCAGTAAAATCCCTCATCACTGCACTAAAAGATGTGGATCCGGATGTACGAAAAACCGGAGTAGATGCATTAAAAACGATCAGGGATCCCAGGGCGCTG
>JAJSZR010000019.1:24930-29757 GCA_030262715.1 Deltaproteobacteria bacterium | reverse complement strand
CTTTTCACTTTGGAATCTTGTAGAAAAATCTAAAATATCAGAGGCGTAACCCCTTTCCATAGGCTGCCAGTTTAGCTCAAGCCACAACCTTAGTCAAATGGGAAGGCAAAAGATACTAAATCCTTAAAAGGCTTTGGGGCAGTAAACACTGCTCTACATTTAAGTACTAAAATAAGGAGGTAAAAAATGAAAGCTGGATCGGGTTTTATAAGTGTAATAACCATTTTAATCCTTTTTCTTTCCCTTAACAGCCAGGCCCAAGAGGCCGTGATAAAGATTAACAATAACTTATCTGGTAATTATCTAGAGACAAAAGTCTGTTTTACCAACAATACAGAGGCAGTGGCTGCCCAGTTTGATATTGTCTATGACAGTGATGGGCTCACTCCTTTAGGTGAAATAGTAGGAGAAACAGTGTTAAGTGAGAGGGGATTCAGCATTAATACTAAAGAGATTTCACCTGGAAGGATGAGGGTCATTATAAGCCCTCCTATAAAGATTCCCCTGCCTCTTCTACCAGATGGTTGCTTAATCCATTTAAACTTTTCAGTAAAGGTAGAAACTGTCAATTTACCTTCCTTTTCTAATGTGATTTTAAGCAATGACAGGGCAGAAAGGGTTGGAGCAAGAATTAGATAAGATTAATTTTTAGGAGGAAAAAATGAAGAAGGTAGCAGTCCTAATCTCTTTATTAATGGTAATATTTCTATTTAATGTATCCAGTCATGCCCAAATCCTTACCGTAGGCAGTAGTCAGGGTTATCAGGGGAATACACTGGCCATACCCATAACTTTTAGTAATGATCTCAATAATGTAGTAGCCATGCAGTTTGATATAACCTTTGACTCGTCTCTGGTGGATATCACAGATGCCTCAGATGGCAGTGCCTTAGATGGAACAAGTTTTAGCCTCTCTACAAGTGAACCCGCTGCCGGAACAAGAAGGGTTATTATTGCCCCGCCTGTTCAAATTCCCATACCAATAGTACCTGACGGGGAGATCGCGGTAATCAGTGTTTACCTGGCAGGGGCTCCAGGTAGCACTGCCACATTAACCCTGCAAAATGTAGTTATGAGTGATGAAAATGGTGATCTGGTAAGCCCTGTTTTATATAACGGTGCTATCACTATTATCCCTAACACCTCTCCTAAGGATGACATATTGGGCATATGGAGTTCAGGGGTTTGGTATCGGGATTCAGAGACGGGTTCCTGGGTGAAGATGTCGACTCCGGCCAACTTAGTGGCATCTGGAGACATAGACGGAGACAGTATAGATGATCTGATAGGGGTCTGGAATAGCGGCTTATGGGTGAAGTACTCCTTATCGGGTGGCTGGGATAAGATATGCACGGCACTCCCGAGCGATATTGCCTCAGGAGATATGAACGGAGATGGAAGAAATGACATATTAGGCACCTGGTCTTCTGGAGTTTTCTATAGGGATTCAGTTAGTGAATCATGGGTCAAGCTTTCAAGCAAGGCAGATATGGTGGCAGCCGGAGACATCGATGAGGATAACATAGATGATCTTATTGGCACATGGAGCAGCGGATTATGGGTGAGGTATGGCTCTACAGGGAGCTGGGATAAGATATGCGCGGTACTCCCTGGCGATATTGCCTCAGGAGATATGAACGGAGATGGAAGAAATGACATATTAGGCACCTGGTCTTCCGGAGTTTATTATCGGGATTCAGACACGGGTTCCTGGGTGAAGATGTCGACTCCGGCCAACTTAGTAGCTGCGGGAGATATAGATGGAGACAGTACAGATGATTTGATAGGTGTGTGGGGCAATGGGTTGTGGGTGAAGTATTCATTGACGTTGAGCTGGGAAAAGATCACATCGAGTCTCCCGAGTGATATAGATGCAGGAGATTATTAAGAGGAGGAGACTGGGATGCCGGAGCAATGGGCTTTGCCGCACCCGTTGAAGGATATGCAGAAAGACCTGGGAGTATAACAGAGTACCAAGATCTATCAAATGATGGTCATGGCCCGTGGAGTGCTGCTATGACATTCACTGTCTCAAATACTGCCCCCACATGGCATCAAATACTGCCATCCAATGACGGTACTCAGTGTAACTCCAGCCGGTTCAAATGTGTAATGAATAACCAGGCAGTGCTGGACAGAGAGACCGGGCTCGTGTGGGAGAGGAGTCCGGATACGACAGCGAGGGATTGGGTTTCCGCTTGCATCCATTGCTACGCGAGGGAGGTAGCAAATCGTAAAGGATGGCGGCTCCCCACGATAGAGGAACTATCCAGCTTAGTGGACAATGATAACTCTAATCCGGCCCTGCCCACAGGCCATCCGTTCACAAATGTGCAGTCGTCCTACTACTGGTCGTCTACTACCGGCGCCGACAGTACCAGCTTCGCGTGGTACGTGCACTTCAACAATGGCTCCGTGCACTTCCACGTCAAGAGCCCTAGCTTCTATGTGTGGTGTGTGCGGGGCGGGCACGGACACGATGGTTATTGATTTGGTGATTTGAGTTATTGGATTATTTGAGGAGCACAGGGCATAAGCGCTAACTTAATGTTTCCGCTTACTTCCTCCATTTATCAAAGGGGGACTTCCGAGCTTTTCCTTTTTTGTAAAGGGGGGAGCTTCAGATGGACGCTTAACTCAGCGCTTATGGGGATAAAGAGAGGCTCCCTGGTGAAATAATCGAATTCTTGTCTAAAGAGATCCATCAATGCCTGTTTGACCTTTTTCAGCTTTCCTGAAGAGGAATGGATATCTCTACGGACTACCAACATTATAATAGAGAGACTGAATAAGGAGTTCAAACGCAGGACGAAGCCTATGAGATACTTGCTGGTGAGACTGCCTGTTATCGTCTCCTGGCCTTTATCTCTCTGAGAATGGAATTGCATTGGAGTCAAACCCAATAGGAAAAGTGAGTAACAACCTGCCATTCCTCAAAGAATTGGCCTATGAGAAATTCATACAAAAAAGTTGACAGTACCAAACTACTGTTTGACAATACATCAAGAAACAGGAAAAGGAAGATCGAAGACTCGATCAGTTGACTGTCGCCGAATGGGAAAAATAGTTGACGTCAGACACCTAAACCCAATACATAAGGATAAAATTATGAAGAAGATTTATGGATTTTATACCTTGGTTTTCACAATGATGATTCTAATCATCACAGGAAGCGCCGGCGCTTTTTTTACCGGTAATGGGAAAGGAGTCTATGAAGGGGACAGGCAACCGGGTATCAAAGCGAATGATCCTTTAGTAAAGGCCTCCACAACCCTTAGAGACCTGGAAGCGGTTCCTGAAGGTCTTACGAAAACAGAGTGAGGAAAAATAAGGGCATCTATTGAGCGGGATCAATACCGGCTGCATAAGGATGAGCGTACCGGTGAGTATCAGGCCCCCAACTATGCCCATGATCTTCATGCCACCTTCACCCATGAGGGCTTTCAGGTAAGCCCGCGTAAAGGGGAGAAGGGATGGATCTGGGGCCTCAGTCTTAGTAGGTATGGCTATGGATCGGACCTTCACGCCGTAACCGTTGCGGAGAAGATGATAACCAAAGACAACTCCATCGAGTACCACCGGGGGGATATGGTGGAGTGGTACATCAATGATCACCGTGGCCTTGAGCAGGGCTTTACCCTGAAAGCCCGGCCATCCGGCCGTATGGATTCAGGTCTTCTTCAGCTTCAAATGAGAACCACAGGCAATCTGATACCAGCAGTGGAAAAGGAAGGCAAAGGGATAGTCTTCCTGGATGCCCAAGGAAACAAGGTCTTACGCTACAGCGGTCTCTATGCCTGTGATGCCGCCGGTAAGGAGCTTGTCTCCAGTATGGAGGCGGATCAGGAAGGTATCCGTCTAATAGTAGAGGATCATGAGGCGGTCTATCCCATCACGATCGACCCTTTTATTGAGACAAAAAAACTCATTGCAAGCGATGGGGCGGACTCTGACCACTTTGGATATAGCGTATCGATCAGCGGAGACACGGCCATCGTCGGGGCTTATTATGACGATGACAATGGCTACGATTCCGGCTCGGCCTATATCTTTTCCCGCAATCATGGTGGAGCGGATAACTGGGGCCAGGTCAAAAAACTCCTCGCCGGCGATAGGGCGGCCGATGACGGCTTTGGATGGAGCGTATCGATCAGCGGAGACACGGCCATCGTCGGGGCTCTTGGGGACGATGACAATGGCAACGGTTCCGGCTCGGCCTATGTGTTTGCTGCTTCCAAGCCCAAACTACTCACCGGTCTTGGCACGTACACCACAAACGGCGGTTGGATGGAGTCATTTCAAACAGATTATTCTCATGAGGGTTGGCACCAGGTAAACTGGCCAGGTTACAATTCCGCCAATGGAGAGACCCGCATTGCCATAGGCGATATTGACGGGGATGGCAATGATGAGATCATCGTGGGGCTGGGACCTGTACCGGGCAATTCCTCCATTCCTGGTGGTTGGTTTGAGGTGCTGGATGATGACTTCTCCCATCTTGCCTGGGGCCGTGTCAACTGGGGGGCTTACAACTCAGCCAATGGAGAGACCCGTCCTGCCTGTGGGGATGTGGACAACGACGGCAATGATGAGATAGTAGTGGGTCTTGGCACATACACCACAAACGGCGGCTGGATGGAGGTATTTGACTATGCCGGTGGGGCCGTAACCCACAAGGATTGGGTCCACGTTAACTGGCCAACCTACAATTCCGCCAATGGCGAGACCCGGCCTGCCTGTGGGGATGTGGACGGCGACGGCAATGATGAGATAGTTGTGGGACTTGGCACCTACACCACAAACGGCGGCTGGATGGAGATATTCGAC
>JAJSZR010000019.1:0-24830 GCA_030262715.1 Deltaproteobacteria bacterium | reverse complement strand
GGCTGGATGGAGATATTCGACTATAACGGCGGCGCCACCCATAAGGATTGGGTCCACGTTAACTGGTCAGCTTACAACTCAGCCAATGGTGAGACACGGCCTGCCTGCGGGGATGTGGACGGTGACGGCAATGATGAGATAGTAGTGGGTCTTGGCACATACACCACAAACGGTGGCTGGATGCCGATATTAGACGACCACGCTGGCGGTTACAGCGTACTGGATTGGGTCCACGTTAACTGGTCAATCTACAACTCTGCCAATGGAGAGACCCGGCCACAGTTCAAGAAAGGCAGCGGCACAGCAGGCTCAGCCGTAAGTTACCAGCTCCAGGCTCAGACCTCTATGCAGGATGGCCCTCCTTTGGACCTTGCCCAGGAAGGAAACGGCCCTCAGGAGAGTGAGATCGACTTCTGGGAGGGGCCTCCAGGTGCTGAGTAAACAAAAGGGCTCTCTTCCATCAGCCCGGAGCGTCCCCGGAAGAGGGGACGCTCTCCGTGGCAAATAGTTTATTTACCCTTTTGTGCTTTCACCCGTATTCTCACAGTCGTTCTTGCACCAAGCAAGCACATACTATTTTGCCATTGGCGCAGGTGCCTTTTTTTCTTCTTCGAGAAAGGCGATTCTGAGGCAATTGAATTTTTCTTTGAAAAGCAATTTCTCAAGTGAGAATCTGCCCGAAATTCCCTCAAAATTCTTTCATGACATAGCACCGGCATAGCACCACTAAAAACACCTGCAAAAATTGCAGAAGTCACCAAAAATCACGCACCAGGGGCACAATAGGGGCACAAAACTAAAAAAGAGTCACAAGCAAATGCCTGTAACTCTTTGATATTACTAATATTTGAAAGTAATTTTTACTCTATACCTTATGGGCCGGGAACCCACCGGACTTTCTCATAAGGTCTGCTTAATAAACAGGAAGGCGAAATCTCTTATCCGACTACATCGGTACGACCAGCTTTTCCGTCTCTTCATTCCAGGTCACAATGATATACCAGAGGGCCATTACAAGAAAGATAACGGCCAGGCTGCCTCCGTAGCCGAGCCAGGTATCAGGCATGTACACAAAGCTGCCGAATTTGCCGCTGTTGGTTATACCTTCATCTATATAATCCTCCATTCCTTCCCAGTCATTGGCCTTGAACCATCCATCTACAATGGCATTAGAAAGACCGAAGAAAAGTCCCACAACCCACAGCTTAATCTGACCCTCACCTATACGCCAGAGAGTCCCGGTCCCGCAGCCTCCGGCAATTACGCCACCAAAGCCGAAAATAATGCCTCCTACAATGCCGCCCCAGCCAAAGAAGCCCCTGATATAGTGTTCGACCATCCGGAGCTCGGTAAATTTAAGGATCGCGGCTCCGGCGGCCACAATAGCTACGCTGAGGGCCACAGACTTGGCCATTTTGGCATCACCTGACAGGTGAGGCTCACGAAAGCCCTGAATCATACACCAGCGCCCACGCTGCATTGTGTACCCAATACCGCCTGAAATAATCAGAAGCCCGGCCAGCCGCACCAGAGCATCATCGTCACTGGTTGCATAGGCATTAGTCCCCCAAATAAGGACGCCAAGCGCCGCGATACCCAGAATGATCTGGAGTGGCAATGGAAACCCAAAGGTCTTTGCTCCCCCAGAACCCCAAGAGATATGCTCCATTTCCCAATAAAGATACTTGATACCGATCACTGCACCGATGATGATCCCCACCATCATACAAAACCCGCTGGCAGAGAGATTCCCGACCGAATTGTAAAATCCTCCGAGGTTACATCCACCTGACATGGCAGAACCAATACCCATGAATATCCCTGCGAACACTGCCTTTACCAGCTCCAGCCTTGGGGGAATCCTGAAGGCAAAGTCCCCGCCAAGGCAGGCCGAAATGAAGGCACCGGCCAATACACCCAGGCCGATGACAGAACCGCTACTGACGAGAATACTTGCCGGTTTGTCTCCAAATATGTTTACGCCATAGAGTATCCATTCACCCCAGTTTCTCACAGCGCCAACTGCTCCCCAGGGTCGCGCCCAGGTAAATATCATGATACTCAACAGGGCGACTATGATCCCGCAAACAGTAGCATTCCATTCCCCTGTACACAAAACTTTGTAAAGTCCCTTGGTCTTTTTTATCAATATGCTTTCACTCATCAATCCGCTCCTCCCCAAAAGGATCTATCTGTAATTTGACTGCATATCCATATAATTTGGCATCTTTATATAGCAAGCCAAAAGTAGTTTACACTTTATTCATCCTGTACTTTGGCCGTGAAATTTGAAATTAGAAATTTGAAATTAAAGCTGATTCCAATTTCTAGTTTCCAATTTCTAGTTTCCAACTAACTAAACATTATTATTAATAAATTCTCAAATAGTCTCGTTTAAGTCAGGACAAATCGATGGTTTTTTCATAGCAGTCTCATCAGGTGCTGTCAAGCCTGATCATACGTTTTGATAGCATTGGAAGCGTACTTGATTCAGCCCATAATTCTTAATTTTTATTCTTAATCCTTATGGCCCCAGCCCCCAATACCCAAAAGCTCAAGGTGGAATGAAAAGCGGGTTTCGTCCTCGTCATTTTTCAATCTGCCTTCAAGGGCCCAACAGGTCGATTGATACCGGAGACCATAGACGGATTCAAACCCTGAACTTTCAGAGAGATTACTCCTTAACCGATACATTCCATACCAGGAAGGTGAAAGTGCGGTATATATTTCCAGGTTAAGTTCATTTATGTGAGCAAGGCAGTTATACCTGTAATCTATGTCCAGACGATCGCCTGCAGAGTTTGATAAGCGTCCAAGGAAGTTATACTTGGTAAAGCCCTTTCCATAGACATTGTAATTAGTGTCATAGCGCATGAAAAGGTTGGGAAATGGTCTAAAATCCAACTCGGCGTAAATGTCTGAAAAGTGCCTGGGGTCATCTTCACCGGGCAGATCTCTCTTGCTCTTTCTGGTGTCGTAGCTCTGCTCCAGGAAGAACCTTATAACGTCTGTGTAGGCAAATCTGTTATTGCCAAGGGGGGTTTTGCTACTAAGGAACGAGAGCAAAGACCATGTAATTTTATTTGTAGGTTCAAGCCGGTCCAGGGAGTCGATGTCAGGCAGGTCGTCCTGGTTCTTAGAAGGGCGATACTGGTAAGTCAGCCTGGGCCGTATGCTGTGTCTCTTAGTCTTTTTGCCAGAAAGATAGTAGGTCCGTCCAAAGGTAGTGCTCAGATCGGCTTTCAGGTCGCAAAGCAGCCTGTTGGGATGGCTGTCAGGGTCCTGTTCCGGATCATGGCCGTTGGTCTCATACATGGTCTCTTCGACGGACCCGCTTAAAATTAAATCGGCTAAGTTATACAGATTTAACGGTAAGGATACCCTTGGTTCCATATGCAGGCGTTGTTCCCTAATGCCTACCTCCCTCCAGTAGTGTACATACGATGTATCCCAGTCATAGTAAAAAGGGGAATTAAAGAGAGGCTTTCTGAATCCGCGAAGCACCAATCTGGGATATGTCTGTACAGTGAAATCCTGTTTCCCTCCTTCAATACTATCATTATACCGGCCTTCGCCTCCAAAAAACATGTCCTGGGCCAGCCTGGTTACCTGGAGAGTTGAAGGGCGGATCAGATCCGTTTCGTCGGACAGGGAGCGGCCAAAGGTCTCTCGGAAGATATCATCTGTTTCATCATAACCCATTGGTCCATGATCGAATTCCAACAGGTAATCCCTGTCACTGATCGTGTCCACGTCCACCTTGGCCTCAAAGCCCCAAGGGAGCCGTTGGTCTGCCTTTGTCCTTAACCACCAGCGTTTTTCATTACCTCTTGTGTATCCATCATTGTTGAAGTCGTCGTCTTCGTGTGTGTCTACCATGAAGTTGTATCGGAGGATGCCTCTGTCTTCCGGGGAGAATGTGTGGCGGAACTCTATTCCTTCCATCCAGCCCCTTTTACTCATGGAATGCTGATAAAAAGTAGCATCCATGCTGTCGTTAATAGCCCAAAAGAAGGGGACGTTGAGCTCTGCCCCATTCCTTCGGGAAGAAGAAAAGTGGGGTAGCAGGAACCCGGTCTTTCTGTATTTGTTTATGGGCAACACAACCCAGGGGCTATATAGTAAAGGAATGCCCCTTATATTGAATGTACCGCTCTTAGCAACAGCCATGCCGCCAGTAGTAAGTTTGAGGTCTCGACACTTGAAGTTCCATGCCTGTTTGGGAAGGGGACAGGTGCTGATGGTGGCATGTTTTGCCTGATATTCTTCAGGACCTGTCTTCCAGATCTGTTTGGCCAGAAGGTGTATGTTGTTTCTCTGCAAGAAGAGATAGGCATTCTCTACTGTACCTGTAGATGTATTGAGATCCAGTTCTCCTTCGGTTCCCTTCAGAACATCCAGATCGAGGTATATGACCACATTGCCGTTTGCCCATATCTTTGCCTTACGCCTGTCATACATGATCCAGTCCGCATAGACCTTGAGATTACCCCTCCGGACTTGGACTGCACCTTCACCCAGAATCACATCTGAAGAGTGGAAATAAGTTAGCTGAAGGGCCTCTATGCGCCATGGTTCAGCTCCTGGCAACGGACTGGTCCCGAATTCAGAAGGTGTTTTTTCTTCTTTAAGCTGCTCGGTTAAAGCCCCTTCAGGTCCTGAGGCCATCAGACCTGTTGCCGGAAGTATCAGCAAAAGAGCCAGTATGAGTAGAACGGTTTTTTGGATATGAGCGTGAGTTTTCATAACCTGTATCCGTTTAGTATCACACAGGCATGGTGCTTTCAATAAATAGAAGTTAAAACTCAAAACCTTTTCAGAATCTTGTTTCTCCAAAACATCTTTAAGTTGATTTTCAACAGGAGAAACAGGGGAAGGGGGCGAGTGACTATCTGGACCTTGCCGGACTTGACGGCCTGGATAACTGACTCTGGTTCAGGTTCTGCTTCTATGAGCGAGTAAGTTGTGTGGAACTGGCATCTTTGGTGGGCGTCAGAAGTACCAATCATGGGGAGATTGTATTCTTTTGCAAATTTTATTGCAGGGCGATTGAAATCCAGTCGTTCAGTATAACAATGGCAATACTCCACTGCGTCAAAGAGATTGACGTGTCGTCTCAGCATGCCCCTGAGTGCTACGAGACTGGGAAAATAAGGGTGAGGAGCAATTATCAGATTATCAGGCCTCTTTAAGTATTCCAGTTCGGCGATTTTGTCGCGTTTCACCTGCTTAAAATCCAGGTTATGAAGGAGTACATGCCGGCCTTGAATTGTTGCCTCCATACCCGGTATCAACACTATTCCTCTTTCCCTGGCATAATCTCTGAGATATTCGCTATAGGTAACACAGTTGTGATTGGTTATGGCCAGTACCGCGTATCCCAGCCTGTGGGCCATGTCTATGAGTTCGGTCGCGCTGTACAGAATAAGATCTTCAGGGTCTTCAGAGGTATGTATGTGGAGGTCTGCCTTTAAGATAGCCATGAATTCAGTGGGGACTTCTTCTGATATGAAGCCTGCGAAGAAGTGGGGAGATGCCAATCTCCAGTAATGTAAAGGAAGAAATTATCAGGATTATCTCAGTCCAGCAAATGAAAAGGCTGTCCTTGAGTACCCATAAGGGGAGAAATGACTCAAGGCCTTGATCCAGCAAAAGGGCTTTACTACCACTTTTAAAGCCCATACGTCGTTTTGCGAAGCTTGAGATCAGATCGCCGGACATGGAACATGTGGCGAGCTTAAGCCCAAGAGCAAGACCGAGTGGCGTAAAGTGACCGGCCAGACCAGTCCCAATAACTGAAATAATTATTCCCCTCCAGGTTTTGTGCGGGCCTAATAGATATCGATTATCTATCCACTTGTATCCCAGGTCCAAAGGAGCAGAAAGGCGTTCCTTAAGAACGACCCTTCCCAGTATAGGCAAAAAGTTGCTCCAGCCAAGAAGAAGCAGGATCAGGATGTCTCGCTGCCATAGATGTAGTTCTGCCATTTATCCTGTGAGCCGCCTGCAAAATCCCATCTTTGGTCGGAACTGCCGTTCCGAGATCACTGTCCCGATGGCTGCGTTGCTCGTCGGTGAAAAATGCTCATGTACCCACAGTACACTGCGCCTTTTCACCTCCTCGCGCCTTGCCCTCAAACAAAATCTTGAGTTTTGCAGGCGGCTTTTGTAAATGGATTAGTATCTTCGTAGCATGATGAGATTTCGTCTAAAACTACCAACAGGTGTTTGAGTCTTTATGATACTGGTTTTCCATCCATGCCTTTGCAAATAGCCTATTTTCCCTTCCAGTTCTTCATCTATCTTGGGACCTTTCATGGCTATTACCAGGCCGTTTGCTGACATTAAAGGCCGGGCCATACGGGCAAGCTCATCCAGAGGTCCTACTGCCTGGCTGACAATAATATCAAAGCCTTCCGGGGGGGAATGCCTGGGTATATCTTTGGGGCTCACTCGACAGTGCTCTGCCCAGATACCCTTAAGGCCAATTTTTGCAATCATGGTATTGAGAAATGAGACCTTCTTCCGAACGGCGTCAACGAGCACTATTTCAAGATCAGGGCGAAACAACTTGAGTATGAATCCTGGGACCCCGGGGCCTGTGCCTATATCCAATACGTGATGGACATCCTCCGGCAGGACACGAATCAGAGTCAAGGTGTCACCGATATGCTTAATGGCCATCTCCTCCATGGTCTTGAGGCCGGTCAGGTTGGTGTGCTGATTCCAGGAGTGAAGCTCCTCTATATAGACTCTGAGGCTTGTTACGAGCTCCCCTGATGGCGTTATACCACCTTCCTGCAAGAGCTCATGTAACAGAGGCTCAATATTCTGATTCGCGAGACAGGTTAGCAAAGGTGGCGTATTTGTCCACAAAGGCCAGCTTTACAACACCAATGGGGCCGTTTCTCTGTTTGCCCACAATGATTTCAGCCATACCCCTGTTCGGGTTGTCTTCAGATCGATTATAGACTTCGTCCCTGTAAATAAAGGCTATTACATCGGCGTCCTGTTCTATAGCCCCTGACTCCCTGAGGTCTGCCATCTGCGGTTTTTTGTTTGGCCTGTCCTCCACCTTGCGGTTGAGTTGAGATAGGGCTATTACAGGGATATTCATCTCCTTGGCCATCGCCTTAAGTGATCTTGAGATCTCGGAAATTTCCTGCTCTCGACTCTCGTTGCGTCCCCTTCCCCGCATGAGCTGCATGTAATCCACCAATACAAGGCCAAGGTCGTGTTTGCTCTTAAGTCTTCTGGCCTTGGCCCTTATCTCCATGACAGATAAGGCCGGTGTGTCATCGATAAAGATAGGTGCCTCGGAGAGGTAACCCGCGGCATTTATCAGCTTTGGCCAGTCCCGCTCACTCAGAAAGCCCGTCCTTACCTTTTGTGCGTTCACTCTGGCCTCTGAACACAGCATCCTGAGGGCCAGTTGATCCTTGGACATCTCCAAAGAGAAGATCGCAACACATATATCTTTGGCAATGGCCGCGTGCTGCGCGATATTTAGGGCGAAGGCCGTCTTTCCCATGCTGGGACGACCTGCAACGATAATAAGGTCGGATGGCTGAAAGCCTGCAGTAAGCTTGTCCAGTTCTGTAAAGCCTGTTGGTACACCGGTAATCAGTTCTTTGCGCTCGTACAGATCCTCAACCTTCTTGATGCTGTCCCTAAGTATGCTCTTAAGGGGGTGGAAGGCCTGACGGATTTTCGCCTGGGAGATCTCGAATATGGATGCCTCGGCAGATTCCAGGACCTCGTCTACCTCTCCTGCTTCTTCGTAACAAAGGGTAGATATGTCTGATGCCTTTTGAATAAGCCGGCGGAGGACGGCCTTATCCCAAACGATTTTGCCATAGTAGCCGATATTGGCTGCCACCGGCATAGTTTCCGTGATCTCTGCAAGGTAGGCTGTCCCCCCGACTGCCTCAAGTTTCCCCAAGGATTTCAGGGCATTGTGAACAGTCACAAGGTCTTGAGGCTCATTTCGGTTAAAGAGATCCAGCATCGTAGCATAGATGATACTATGGGCCTCTTTGTAGAAGTCCTCCGGGCGCAGAAACTCAATAACCTTCAGCAGGGCCTGGTCCTCGATCAGGATACCTCCGAGGATACACTGCTCTGCTTCTACATTTTGTGGTGGAAGACGGTATCCATCTGGTTGGATGACAGTCTTAAGGGATGTTATGGACATTTTCGCAGATTCAATCTCACAAAGATTCCTGTGAGACCACATTGACTTTGACTGCGGCCCTGACATCCGTGCTGAGTTTTATTAGTATTTCAAATTCGCCAAGGGCCTTGATGGGCTCGTCCATCTGTATTTTCTTACGATCAATTGAATACCCCTGTGATTCTATAGCGTTAGCTATGTCCAGATTGGTAACCGAGCCATAAAGTCGATCCTTTTCACCTACCCGGACCGGTATGCTGATTTCCAACTCACCAAGCTTAGTGGCCAAGGCATCAAACTCATCATGTTCCTTAGCAGCCTTGGCCAGGATAGAGGCCTGCTGACGCTCAACCTGAGAGATATTCTTTTTTTCGGCAAATATAGCCTTGCCTTTAGGAAGCAGAAAATTGCGGGCATAGCCATTTGCGACCCTAACTATGTCTCCGGCCTTCCCGAGAGAAGGGATAGTTTCTTTAAGAATGACTTCCATTTACCTGAAACCTCAAGGAAATATTTGTGTTTAAAATAATTTAGGAGCGTTGAAATTAGAAATTAGAAATTTGGCCTTCATGCTTTTGTACTGTTAATGAACGTATTCAATTTTAGGCCGAATTTTTCAACTATTGCTTTGCATTCTGTCGCGTTTGACTCAGATAAAATTTTTCTTCTGATCATCTCTTCTTCCAAATTTCTACTTTCCAATTTCAAGTTTCAAGCCGTGAGCGGCTTCCTAAATATTAATGTCTGGCTCTCAAGACTCTCTGCCTGATAGTGCTTTGGCTCTCAGATTGAACCATACATCAGACAGTCCTATAATAACAATAAATATTAGACCATACCACTGGATGCAAAGCAATATATATGTGATCCAGCGGATAAATGCAGGGACCTTCAGTCTTCCAAAATAAAAGGCAACTACTGCAATCCCTTGAAAAAAATAGATACTGCTCAATACCAGTAGGGCATTTTCTCCGCAGACTTTTAATATACCTTTTCCTAAAAAGGCCAATCCACCTGCTGTTATTATCACCCAGATCAGTGGTTCAGGCAATTTCCATTGAGTGAATACCGGCGCAAATGCTTCGTTTTTGAGCTCTTTGGCCAGATATATTTTTGGTACCAATATATTACTCAGGCTTATGATCAGAAAGACTGAGCCTAATAGTCCCGGCAAAAAGCGTATAATGACTTCTTTAAACTGGCGGAACCAATTTTCTAGTTCTGCCTGGTATATGCCGGATGATGTCTTTTTATAAAGAGCCAGACTCTGATCCAGATCCTCGGATATTGCCTGGACAACCTTATTATATCCATTAAGCAGATCAGGGCCTGATCCAGCAATGAGTATAACAATGAACGTTACACAAAGATAGGCAAAACCTGCCAGAAGGGTCTTGATTCCAGGCCAATTCTGTTTTCTCGCGACCACGAGGACTATTGCAAGCCCTGCAGTCTGGATCAGCCATACTAAAGCCTCCGGCTTCATGACTAGCCAGCAGAGCAAAACCCCTAAGGCAAAGTTCCCCAAAATAATTGAATTTGCCAGACCAAGACTGAGACCTTCGGTTATTACAACAAGAATTCCTGGTGCTACAAGCTGGAACAGAGGTGCGATCCCCCCAACCATAAGGGGTACTAAAAGGACGGCAGAAGCCAGGGTCCACTTGATTGAGAGGTTTGGAGAATAAGCCAACTTGCTTTATACCTAAGTTGAGCGGTTAGCTGTTAGCCATTAGGGTTTAGCTTTGAAAAATCAAGGCATTACATTAATCAGGAAACACCCGACGGGTAAATGTTTGTAATAGCAAAACCTCTTGTAATCATTAAACTAATAGCTAACTGCTAAAGGCTAATCGCTTAATTTAGGTTATATTATAGTTTCAGGCTTTCATGCTTGATTGTGCCCGCTTGCCTGAATAATGGAAATTCCTAAGCTTTCAAGATACGATTTTCAATATTGGTATAAATCGCTAATCTTTAATTATATGACCGGAGGTGAATGGCAACAAGGCCATTATTCTAGCCTGTTTGATGGCTGTAGTCAGTCGTCTCTGATGCTTGGCACAGGTCCCGGTAATACGGCGGGGCAGTATTTTCCCCCTTTCTGTGATAAAATGCCTTAAAGTTCGGCAGTCTTTATAGTCTATGGCCATGGACTTGTCGGCACAAAAGCGGCAGACCTTCCGGCGTACGTATATACGACGACGTCTAGTACGATTATTTCTTGGATTTTGCATTTTTCTCATTCCTCTTCTCTTTTCTCAGTGGACTGAGTGGAATCCGAAACCTCTTCAACCGTTTCAACAGGCGGAGCAGACTCGTTCCGGGCCTTGGCAAGCGCTTCAGCGTCAAATTTGTTACTTAACTTAGTGGTAACGAATTTCATCACGCCCTCATTCAACCTCAGTCTGCGAGTGATCTCCGAAATGGATTCAGCAAGTGCGCCATATTCCGTTACCACATAATAGCCTTGGGTCTGTTTTTGCACCCTGTAAGCCAGTTTCTGTAGGGGCCAGGGATTAATTTTTACTATTTCGCCATTTCCTTTGGTTACGATCTGCTGGAGTTGTTCCGAGATAGAAGTACGTTCCTCGTCACTGAGGTCTGGATGGAGAAGATAAAATGTTTCGTAATGCCTTAATTTCATATATGGTCTCCTTATGGGCTATATGATCCGGCCCTGATTCAGGTCTGCATATCGAACAGGCTCTACAGGGCAAGGAGGAATAAAAGAGGTCTTTCTATTACATGAGACCAGTGTCTGAGTCAAGAGCAAATCTCCTTCTTTATCTTGCTTATAAATGGCATATGACCTATTGTTTTTTGGAAGGATGAATGTCGTCCTGTGGTGGAGGGAGCTATGCCGGTCATAAAGATAAAAGTAGAGCGTGATTTTGAGCTGCTGCAAGATCGAGTAAGATGCTTGGTAGATGATGTCTTTCAGGTTTCAAGGCCTCTTGTGCTTTCCAAAGGAGGCTGGGTGCCGGCAGTAGACATCTATGAAGGCCCGGAATTTGTCTACGTTGTAGCGAATACAGCAGGCGTAGACAAAGAGAGCTTGCAACTCATCTTTAAAGGGCAATTCTTGCATCTGGCTGGCCAGAGACGTCCGCCAGTTAGTTTGGACAAAAAGCAATTTTATCAGATGGAGATTGAATACGGCCCATTCGAACGTATCATTCGCATTCCAGTGGCTGTAGATCCAGAACAGTTGGAGGCGTATTACGAAAACGGGCTGCTCGTTATACAGATGCTTCGCAAAAAAGCGAATGACACTATAAAGATCAATGCGTCCTGATCCCGGTGTAATTGAGATTGCTTATGAGTGAAAACACCCAAATAAAAGAGAATACCAAGCACAGTACAATCCGTGAGCTTCCGGTGTTGCATAATGAAGAGCTTGTACTCTTTCCTCACATGATTGTTTCTTGGGTAGTGGAAAAGCCAAATCTCGTAAAGCTGGTTGATGACGCCCTTGCAACAGACAGGACCGTAGCAGTAATAAGCGAAAAAAAAGGAGATGACGGAACCCTTAGTTTCCATAAAGTAGGTACTGTGGGCCTGATCCTTCGGATGGCTAAGAATGAGGAAGGCCATGCAAGGCTGATAGTTCAAGGGGTTACCAGGGTACGGCTTCTGGAAATTACAGAAGAGGAACCGTATGTAAAGGCAAAGGTGGAACCGGTACAGAACATAGATAGCCATGATCTTGAAACCCAGGCCCTTGTGGTAAATGTCAGGCAGGTTTTTTCCAAGGTGTTGGAGCTGTCTCCCAATCTCCCCAAAGAACTCGGGATGATGATAATGAGTGTGGAAGATTCGGGTACCTTGGCAGACGTAGTGATCAGCCATCTCAATATTTCAACTGATGATAAGCAGGCCGTATTAGAGGCCTTGGATGTCAAGGAACGGCTGCAAGCGGCCCTTCGCGTTCTGACCCGGCAGCTTGAAATTCTCGAACTTGGACACAAGATCCAGTCCCAGGTCAAGGGACAGGTGGACAAGACCCAGAAGGAATTCTTTCTGCGAGAACAGCTAAAGGCCATAAAGAAAGAACTTGGGGAAGGTGAAGAGAAGCCGGATGAGATCGGGGAACTGAGTGAAAAGCTTGAGGCCAAAGGTCTGCCGGAAGACGCCATGAAAGAGGCCAAACGCGAGCTTGAACGTCTTTCCAAGATGCATCCTTTTGCCCCTGAGTATACGGTAGCCCGGACCTATATTGACTGGCTCATTGAACTTCCATGGAATGAGTTTACAGAGGATCATCTAGACCTGGACCAGGCAGAACGAATCCTCAATGAGGATCACTACGACCTGGAGAAGGTAAAGAATCGGGTCGTGGAGTACCTGGCAGTACGAAAGCTCAAACCCGACGCCAAAGGAACCATCCTGTGTTTTTATGGCCCTCCCGGCACCGGCAAGACCTCTCTTGGGAAATCAATAGCCCGTTCCATGGGACGCAAGTTTTTGAGAATAGCCCTGGGAGGCATGAGGGACGAGGCGGAAATTCGCGGACATCGCCGCACATATGTAGGGGCTATGCCGGGGCGTATTATCCAAGGCATCAGAAAGGTAGGGGTCAAAAACCCTGTGCTGATGCTGGATGAGATTGACAAAATAGGAATGGACTTCAGGGGGGATCCGGCTTCAGCCCTTTTAGAGGTATTAGACCCGGAACAGAACATCACCTTCACTGACTACTATCTGGGGGTAGAGTTTGATCTCTCAAAGGTGATCTTTATAGCTACTGCCAATGTTTTGGATACTATACCCAGCCCCCTGTTGGACAGGTTGGAGGTATTGGAGCTTTCAGGCTACACTCTTGAGGAAAAGCTTGAGATCGCCCGGAGGTACCTGATCCCAAGACAGATTGAGGCCCATGGCCTGACCAGGCGAAATCTCAGTATTAATAAAATGGCCTTGTCCAGGATAATCAGTGCCTACACACGGGAGGCAGGGGTCCGGAACCTCGAAAGGCAGATAGCTGCCATGTGCCGTGGCGTGGCCAAACAAGTGGCCAAAGGGCGGACTGATAAGGTACAGATACGTATAAAGGGCCTGCAAGAGTATTTGGGACCGTCCAAATTTGTGTCCGAGGTTGCGGAAAGGACCAAGGTCCCGGGTGTAGCTACAGGACTGGCATGGACTCCCTCAGGAGGGGAGATCTTGTTTGTTGAGGCCGGCAAGATGAATGGTTCCGGGAAGATATTGCTTACAGGGAAGCTGGGTGATGTAATGAAGGAATCCGCTCAGACGGCCCTGAGTTTTGTCCGTTCCAAGGCCTCAGATCTGGGTATTCCGGTCGATACGTTCAAAGATGAGGATATCCATGTCCATGTACCCTCAGGGGCCATACCCAAGGACGGTCCCTCTGCCGGAGTGGCCATATGTATGGCACTGATATCCCTTTTTACGGATCGTCCCGTCAGGCCTGGCGTGGCCATGACTGGCGAGATTACCTTGAGGGGACTCGTCCTTCCCGTAGGCGGGATTAAGGAAAAAGTGCTGGGTGCCCACAGGGCCGGGATAAAAGAGATCATTTTGCCCAAGCGCAATGCCAGGGATCTTGATGAGATACCTTCTCAGGTTCGGGAGACCCTGAAATTTTACTTGATATCCAGGGCCGATGAGGCAGTGAGTGTGGTGTTCAAGTCTAAAGGCCGAAAAAGCAGCTCTGAAGCACGTATTGCCAGTTTCAAGTCTATCAAGGGTTTCTGACAAGATGGTTTTCTTAGGAAGCAGGGTTTTGTGTTGTTTTTCCAGCTTGCCCCGTCCCTTTGTTTTGCCGAGGCAGATCCAGTTGGCGGCCTTGTAACAGGGTAAACCTCTGAACCCTGAACGGTTACGACTAATTTAACAGGTCTGATATCAGGTTCCACGCTGAGTTCAGTAATTCCTCCGGTGGAAGAGTGGCATCAATACACACTACAAAGGGATCAGAGAGGCTTTTGAAAATGCCGATCACCTTTTTCAGATATGCAAGCTGTTCGAAATTGTCAGGTACCTCGCCACGGCTTTCCCTTATACGCTTAATTGCTGCTTCCGGGTCAAGTTCCAGCAGGAGGACAAGGTCAGGTATCGGCGCAAATGTCTCATTTGTTTTTCTGATTGCTTCCGGATCAAGACCTCTGGCTCCCTGATACGCCATTGTAGAAAAGTAGTAGCGGTCGCAGACTACGATTTTTTTCCGTTCGAGAGATGGACGGATAATCTTTTCCACATGCTCTTTTCTGTCTTTGAGGAAGAGCTCTAACTCTTCTTTCGGTGTCAGCCGCCCGGGCGCGGAAAAACTTCGGCGCAACTTCTCTCCCCAAAGGCCGTCTGTGGGCTCAAAGGTGAAGATGGCAGGAAAGCCTCTTTTTCTGAGGCGGATGTAAATATTGCGGGCCAGTGTGGTCTTTCCGGTGCCGTCAATGCCCTCCACCACAACAAAGAATCCGTGTGGGTTGTGCCTACAAGACCTCACCAGGCCTTCTTCCTGCCTGTTTTTTTGCGTATACGCCTTGCCGGACGCCTTCTCAGGAGCACATAGGTAACGCCTGCACCGCCATCCCATATGGGCGCACTGCTGAAGGCCAGAACAAATCGTCTGTAGGGTCCCCTGGTGAGCCATTTTATCACGGCCCCCTTGAGGACAGGTTCCCTGGGAGATGATAGTCCCCTTCCATGAACAAAGGCAATACATCTCTTGTTCTCTAAAAGGGCTTGGGCAAAAAAATCTTCACATACTCCAAGGGCATTAACTGAATCCATGCCATGTAATTCACAATAGGCCTGAATTGCAAAGGCCCCCTTGTGAAGTCTGCTCGTAAGTTCAGGATTATCACCGGTCCAGGTCCACTCCACATATTCAGGAGTATGATGAACAGGAAGGGATTTTTTGCCGTCAACAAGGGCCTTAAGCTCCTTGAATATTAAGGCTTGTTCATCCTCATGCATAAAGGCGGATCTCTTTGGAGATGGATTTGAGGCCTCTTTGATTTTGGTCGAGTCCAGCAGCTTTACGTCTGTTGTGGCTTGGAGAAAGAGTTTTATTTCTTGATATTCATGAGTCAGCTCCGGCAATAAGGGTTTCTTCTTCGGATAGTTCGAATGTCTGTTATTGGCTGAGCAGCCCTCCTTCTTCAAAAGAACGCGCTTTTTTACCTTTGAGATCAATCGTCCCAAATCTGAAAAAGGTCGAATTGCTAAGGGCTCTGTATTTCTGTTTGGTTGTCGATGCCATACATTGTTCTGCATCTTATGTACCTTAAGGGTTTTTGCCTGATTTTTTATCAGACACGTATGCGGATCTCCAGTTTTTGCGCGCACCGGGTAAATTTCAGGCAGTTAATAAAACCTAAAATTACACCCTTTAGCAAGTTGCGGACAAAGTTATTTAAAGAAATTTCATGGCCATTTACAAACAGGCATACGTTATCTTTCATATCGTTCAAAAAGCTGTTTTCTATGAAGTCTGCGAGTTCTGCAATTTGGCTAGTTTTAAAAACCTTATCAAATGATACTTCATAATCTGACACCACAGCCCTTACATCGGAAACCGACTCGCGAAGTGGTTCTTTAGATATATCAGCCCTGGTGACCTCGATTTTCGGTATCCCGGATGCGTGCTTGAACCCTTCGCCAATCACCAGATCAGCGTCAGGAAAAAGCCGGAAAGCCAGGTGTCTCAGATTCTCTCCGGTATTTTCTTGAAACAGGATTAGCTCATCAGGGCATACCAAGGCTACAGATTCTATTCCATCTTTTCCATACAAATAAGAGTCCGAACCAGGGGAATCAAGATTTAGCCCTCCATGCTTAGTTGATTTAACCACGGCTATTTTGTATCCACTGTCACGTAATCTTCGTACTACTTCTCTGATCGCAGTGGTTTTGCCGGAGTTGTGCCAGCCGATAAATGTCAAGATTGGTGTCATTTTGAGAATCCTCGTAACAATTATGGGTAATTTATAAAATCAAGTTTGTCACATAATATTCTGTCATACAATGACAAGAGTTGCCTTGTTGAATAATTGGCATTAATTTAGTGAAAATCCCAAAATCAATTTTACTCCAAAACTGATATGATAAATTGCAGATACTGAACGTATTGTAGCCGTTCACGGCTTGAAACTTGAAATTGGAAAGTAGAAATTCGGGTAAGTGGAACAAAAAGGTTCAAAATGTTATAATTTATCATATAATACGATCATCTGAAACAGTATAAAAGCATAAAGGCCAAATTTCTAATTTCTATTTTCTAATTTCAACGTTCCGTTAAGTATCCGTAGATAGAATGATAGAAGGTGAATAAGGTGTCTCGTTTTCGTCCGATTGCTTTAGTAACAGATCCGAGATATCTCGATCACGATACAGCAGATTCCCTCCATCCTGAGATTCCTGCTCGCATGGAAGCTATACTCAAACGTCTTGAGTCCAGTCCACTGGCACCATATTTAAAGAAGATAAGCCCGAGGAAGGCTGAAATGGATAGGGTGCTGGCTGTCCATGATGAGGAATATCTCTCAAGCTTTGAAGGGACCTGTATTTCCGGTCGCGAGTTCTTTGGACATCCGGACAACCGTCTCGGATATGATTCCTATGAAGTAGCACTCCTGGCTGCAGGAGGATGTCTGAGCGGGATAGATATTATTGAGAATGGTGAGCCAGATCTTGTATTTTGTTGCATTCGCCCTCCTGGACACCATGCAGAGAAGGCGCAAGCGCTCGGCTTCTGTTTTCTTAACAATGTGGCTATTGCCGCCAGGTACTGGAAGGATGTCCACGGTAAAAAGAGAATCCTTATTATTGACTGGGATGCCCACCATGGAAACGGCATACAGGAAATCTTCGATCAAGATCCCGATGTATTTTACATCAGTATACACGAACACCCTACATTTAGTTTCCCAGGGACTGGTTATGCAAACGAGACAGGGACCGGGCCAGGTGAGGGGGCAACCTTGAACATTCCTTTACCTCCAGGCTCAGGAGATGAGGCAGTCCTTAATGCCTTGAAGGGGTGTGCAGGAGAAGCTGTCAAAGAGTTCAGGCCGGAAGCCATTATTGTGGCTGCCGGCTTTGATGCCCATGTAATGGACGATATGTCAGGCCTTACATATACGACTAAACTCTATGGTTACCTTGGTACCTACATGGCCTTCTGGGCAGAACGATATTGTAAGGGAAAAGTCCTGTCCATTTTAGAAGGCGGTTATCATCTTGATGCTCTGCCAGCTAGTGTGGAGGCCTATCTTGCTGGTCTTTCCGTTTGTATAGATTGAAAGGAGCTTAGAATGTACATATTACGCCATATGACTCCTGCCCCATTGACTGTGGAGCCGGACATCCTGATTCCTGAGGCCCTTGAAATCCTGCGCTCTAACCGTTTCCGTCACTTGCCGGTAATAGACAAAGACTGGCGCCTTGTAGGAATGGTGACAGACCGGGATATCAGGTCTGCTTACCCATCATCTGTATTGTCCGGAGAAGATCGGAGACACGAACTGGAACAAGTGGCCAAGACCCCGGTCAGTGAAATTATGAGCACTGATCTCGTAAACCTCCTTCCTCATTCAACCATAGATGATGCGCTCCTGCTCATGGAGAAGAAAAGGGTTGGGGCAATACCTGTATTGGATGAAAAGGGTGTGATAGTTGGGATTTTCTCCATGCGGGACTTGATGAGGGCATACAAAAGAATATTCGGACTTGCAGAGAAGGGTAGTTCACTTGTTACTATAAAAGATGACGGAGAGCCCAATGTCCTGGCAAGGGTAGTTAAAATTCTTGAGCAAAAAGGAATTCCTTTTACAAGACTTAGTAGGAGCAAGTTGACCGGACATGAAAAAAGCCCTGTAATAGTGTATATCAGGGTCCAGACTTATAACATAAGTGCAGTCCATTCTGTTCTTGCTGATGCCGGATTTGAGCTTGTGGATCCGGAACCCTTATTGCCGGAGGACAAGATTTAGATCCCTCTTAATCGGCAATTTCCAATATTGAATTCAATATGCTCACCACTGAAAATAACTCACCCGTAATTATGAATCGGATACCTAGCCATTACTGTTATGCTTGATGATGTGAAATACATGGAGCTGGCCCTTGAGCAAGCCGGGGTGGCAGCCAGGCAGGGTGAGGTGCCTGTAGGCGCAGTGCTTGTTGATGAAAGGGGCCAAGTGCTGGCCAGGGCCTGTAATATGCCTGCAAGACAGTGCGATCCTACCGCGCATGCCGAGATCCTGGTCTTAAGACAAGGTGCCAAAAGGGTCGGCAGCTACAGGCTGACTGGCACCACGCTATATGTTACAATAGAACCGTGTCCCATGTGTGCCGGGGCCATAGTTCTTGCCCGGATCAAGCGGCTGGTTTACGGTGCCCAAGATCCCAAGACTGGTGCCTGCGCTACGCTTTATAATATTGTTCAAGACTCAAGGTTGAACCACCGCCTGGAGGTAAGCCGTGGCATACTTGCAGAGGAGTGCCGATCGCTGATCCAAGCTTTTTTTCAGAAAAGGCGCAAGTAGAAATTATTTCATTATGAATTCTAAGTCGCGGAGAGGTACCGAAGTGGTCATAACGGGGGCGACTCGAAATCGTCTGTACGCCCAAAAGGTGTACCGTGGGTTCGAATCCCACCCTCTCCGCCAAGGGATTTGGGAATTTAGTGATTGGGTTTTTTCAGCGGAATCAATATTGACTTGCCAAGGCTCACAATAGTATAGATATATCGGTTTCAGCTATGAGAAACCACGGTTGGGAATTGATGTGGAGAGGTGCCCGAGAGGCCGAAGGGGCCCGACTGGAAATCGTGTGTACGCCCAAAAGGTGTACCGTGGGTTCGAATCCCACCCTCTCCGCCAGATATCTTTTAAAAAACAACAGGTTGATAGCCGGGTCCTGCGCAACGAAACCCTGCGAACCCCGCCAGGTCTGGAAGGAAGCAACGGCAGTAGGGCCCTTCGTGTGTCGCAGGGGTGCCTGGCTATCATTTTTTTTCACAGAGTTACTCTGCTCAATTTATGTCTTATTTAGTCCTTGCTAGAAAATGGCGCCCTCAGACATTTGGGGAGGTAGTTGGTCAGACACACGTGACCAAGACCCTTCAAAATGCGCTAAAAAACGACTGCCTTGCCCACGCTTTGCTCTTCAGCGGGCCCAGAGGGGTCGGCAAGACTTCTGTAGCCAGGATACTGGCAAAGGCCGCGAATTGTGAGTCCGGTCCAGCCCCGGATCCATGTAATAAGTGTGGGGTGTGCAGGGAAATAACCGCTGGATCTTCTATTGACGTGCAGGAGATAGATGGGGCCTCTAACCGTGGTATTGATGAAATCCGCGAACTGAGGGAAAATATATTATTTCGCCCGACCCGGTGCAGGCACAGGATATATATCATCGACGAAGTACACATGCTGACCGGTCCTGCATTTAACGCCCTATTAAAGACCCTGGAGGAGCCCCCTTCCCATGTGTACTTCATATTTGCAACCACTGAACCCCAGAAGATCCCAGCCACCATACATTCGCGGTGCCAGCATTATGAATTCCGCAGACTGGGTACTGCGGAGTTGGCGGATCACCTGGGCAAAATAGTTCAGGCAGAGGGCATGGGTCTCCAGCAGGATGCAATGCTCTTGTTGGCAAGAGAGGCCGAGGGCAGCGTAAGGGACAGCCTGAGTCTTCTCGACCAGGTGGCTGCTTATGGTGCGACTTCATTAAAAGAGGTCTGTGAGGTTCTGGGTGTTATGGGGACCCAGGTGCTCAAGGAGCTTGCCATTGCTATCCTTGAAGGTGATGTAGCCAAGGCCCTAAGACTCATTGACGAGGTCTATAACTTTGGGGGAAATATCCAGAAATTTGCTACGGACCTGGTAGTTTTTTTCAGGCATCTTGTGGTGCTGAGAAACCTTGGTCCGGAGAAAGCAGTAACTTTGATGGACTTAAGCAGGGAAAATGTGGATGAGTTTTTCCCCGTCATTTCAAAGTATTCTGCACATAGCCTTTTCCAGGTGCTGGATGCCTTGATAAAGGGACAGGAGGCAATATACAGGAGCACCACCCCCAGGCTCTCCCTTGAAATACTGGTGATCCGGCTGTGTAGCATGAAAGAGGTTGTGGGGCTGGATGACCTCCTGGAAAAAGTAGATAAGCTTTTATCCTCAGCACCAATCGGGAAAGAAAATTTTTCTAAAGAACCTCTGAAAGAAATAAGCGCAGCCTCTGAAAACGATTCTGTTACCCAGACGACTAAAGAATGTGATCCAGAGATATGGACTGATTTTGTAGATTTTGTTAAAGAACAGAGTTCCTTTCTTGGATCGCTACTGGTCTGTTGTAAGGGAATCGAGACAGAGAGCAACGGCAATCGGATCCAACTCAAGTGTCGGCCAGGTATGCAGTATGACATGCTCTGCGAAGTGGACCATCAGCAACGGCTAAGAGAGCTGGCAAAGAAGTTTTTCGGCCGCGCAATCGACCTCGAAGTAGAAGGGGTCTGTGTTGCAGACAATGGTGACGCCAGAAGGACTGGGAAGACTTGTAATCTGCGGGATGAACTGATTCAATCCTCCCTGGTCCAGGAGGCCGTCAAGGTCTTTCATGCGCGGATTTCCGATGTAAGGATCTTTTCTAATAAAGGATAGAAGTAAAAGGAGTTATATAATGCAGCCAAACATTAAGGAAATGATGAGGCAGGCCCAGCGCCTCCAGGCCAAGATCGGACAACTCCAGAGTGAACTGGCCACAAAGGAGATAGAGGCTTCTGTGGGAGGCGGGATGGTTAAGGCCGTTGCTAACGGAAAGCCGGAAATAGTATCCATAACAATTGAAAAAGAAGTTGTGGACCCTGAAGATATAGAAATGTTGCAGGATCTTGTAATGTCAGCGGTAAATGATGCACTGACCCGGTCCAAAGAGATGGTAGAAGGGGAAATGGCAAAGCTGACAGGCGGCCTCAAGTTGCCGGGGATGTAAATGTCCTCTGCTTTTCCACCTGCCCTTAGCAGGCTTATCAAGAACCTGGAAAGACTGCCAGGAGTCGGTGAAAAGACTGCCACTCGCTTTGCCCTTCAGATACTGAGGTGGCCAAAGGCCCAGGCCCAGGAACTGGTGAGGTCCATCGCAGAACTCCACGACAAGATAGGATTATGCTCTATTTGTTTTACTTTTTCTGAGCGGGATCCATGCCCTGTTTGTGCCGATACCAAAAGGGATACCTCTGTGGTCTGTGTAGTGGAAAATCCTGGAGACTTGCTGGCCCTGGAAAAGGCCGGGGCCTTCAGGGGGCGCTACCATGTGCTGCACGGGGTCCTTGCACCCATGGAAGGGATAGGACCAGATCAACTGAAAATAAGAGAACTCCTCGAACGTATACAAAAAGAAGATATAAGAGAGGTTATACTTGCAACGAGCAGTACTGTTGCCGGAGAGGCCACTTCAGCATTTCTGGCTGAAAGCCTGAAAAAGTATGGCGTACAAGTTACGCGGATCGCCTGTGGTATACCTATGGGTATGGATCTCAAGTACGCAGATCAAATGACATTGCAAAAGGCCCTGGAAGCCCGAACTAGCTATTGAGCCGCTATCCTTGTCGCACCCTGATGGACCGGGCATGGGCCGTAAGGCCTTCGATTTCTGCCAGACGGATTACGTCATCAGCATCCTTTTGGAAGGCCTCCTGGGAATAGTAAATCAGACTCGAATATTTAAGGAAGGTATCCACACCAAGGGCTGAAGAGAACCGGGCTGTACCCATGGTGGGGAGTACGTGGTTAGGCCCGGCAATGTAATCGCCTATGGGCTCCGGTGTAGCGTTGCCCAGGAAGATTGCCCCTGCGTGGCGGATCTTTGGAAGCAGCTCCCACGGGTCCGAAATCATAAGCTCTAAGTGCTCAGGTCCGATTCTGTTTGCTATCTGAGTAGCTGTCTCAAGGTCATTAACTACCAGTAACAGGCCATTTGTCTTCAAGGACTCGGTTGCGATCTCCTGCCTTCCCAGCTTTTCAAGTTGGTGATTCAATTCCACAGTTACCTCTTCAGCCAGCCTTGTCGAGGTAGTAATCAGCACGGCTGTCGCCATAGGGTCGTGCTCTGCCTGGGAGAGGAGATCAGCAGCCACAAACTCTGACGGTGCACCTTCATCAGCTATGATGAGTACCTCACTGGGTCCTGCCACCATGTCGATCCCAACAATACCTGCTATCATTTTCTTGGCCAGGGTCACATAGACGTTACCTGGTCCCACTATTACATCTACCGGGGCCACCGTCTCTGTTCCAAAGGCCAAGGCACCGATGGCCCAGGCGCTTCCCATCTTGTAAATCTCCTTTATTCCCACCTCTGAGACTGCTACCAGCAAATGAGGGTTTACAGCCCCATGCTTGTCGGGCGGCGTGGTGAGCACAATCCGTTTGACTCCTGCAATTCCGGCAGGGATTGCATTCATCAGAACAGAAGAGACCAGCGGGGTTTCACCCCCCTTGCCTCCAGGGACATACAATCCGGCGGCATCCACAGGCCGTACCATTTGTCCCAGTATGGCACCGTCTTCCCTTGTCATTATCCAGGATTTTGGCTTCTGATGCATATGGAATTCTTCAATATTGGAAATAGCTTTCTTGAGGCTTGAGAGGAAATCGTTGTCTACCTCAGAATAGGCTGCTTTTAACTCTTGTTGGGATACTGCCAGGTCTTTGATTTCAAAATCAAGGGCATCATACTGCCTTGTGTATTGGACTACAGCCTGGTCTCCTTTGCTTCTTACCTGTTCAAGTATCTCCTTTACCCTGGTCTCATGCTGTGAGGAGATCTCAAATTGGCGGTGGACCAAAGAATCCACCCGGTTTTTTCCCTCCGTGGTATTATAATAAAAAGGTCTCAGCATCGTTTCGATATCCCTTTATATCAATAGGTACACTGCAAAAAGAGACTATACTCTGAAAAATCACGATTGCACATTTTCGTCATTCCAGGAAAATGAGGATGTTCGGCTCTTAAGCAGCAGTTGCGGGTTTTAACTCACACCCGCAACCCGCAACCCGCACAAACCCATTCTTACTCGATACGTATAGCTACATAGCGGCTGAACTCGCCGTCCCGGATCCTAAAAAGGACTCTCTTGGTCTGTTTTGATTGGGCCAAGGCCTTTACAAACTCATCCATGTTATGAACCTGCTTGTGGTTCACCTCTTCTATCAAATGTCCCGGGAGGATACCTACACGGGCTGCCGGGCTTCCCGGCTCTACCTCTGCCACCAGAACACCCTGGGCCTCACGGTATCCGAATTGTTCTGCCAGATCCCCGGTCAGGTCCTGCACGACCAGGCCGAGTTTGCCCAGGATCTTGTGCTGGGCCATCCCTATGGCCTTGCCAACAGGCTGTTTACCGATAGTGACCTGGAGAGTCTTGTGTTTGTTTTCTCTCAAGACATCCATCTTTACTTTGGTTCCTGGTGAAGTCAGGGCTATTTTGTTTCTGAGTTCCCCCAGGTCGTTAACCTTTTTGCCATTCAGGCGAAGTATGATATCACCCTGTTTCAGACCTGCTTTTTCTGCGGGAGAGCCTTCCGAGACCTCGGCTATCAACACGCCTTCTGTCTTTTTCAGGCCAAAGGACTTTGCGAGTTCCTCGTCTATATCCTGTATGACCACTCCGAGCCATCCCCTGGTGACTTTGCCTTTTTCAAGGAGTTGATCCACAATGGCCTTTGCCATGTTTATTGGTATAGCGAAACCTATACCCATATAACCGCCACTTCTGGAGAATATGGCGGTATTCATACCAATGGCCTCTCCGTGGATGTTAACAAGTGGTCCGCCTGAATTTCCCGGGTTTATAGCAGCATCTGTCTGTATAAAGTCCTCATAGTCATTGATGCCTATGCGGCTTCTGCCCTTGGCGCTGACCACGCCTACAGTGACAGTATGGCTGAGACCAAAAGGATTACCTATGGCTATGACCCACTCTCCTACCTCAATCTTGTCCGAGTCGCCCAGGCGGAGTACAGGTAGATCTGTTGCGTCTATCTTTATCACTGCCACATCGGATTGTGGATCTGTACCTATCACCTTGGCTTTGAACTCCCTGCCGTCAGCCAGCTTTACCTTGATGAGGTCAGCATCTCCCACCACATGGTTATTAATGAGGATGTAACCGTCTTTGCTGATGATAAAGCCTGACCCCTGCCCTCTCTGGCGGAATTTTTTGGGCGTTCTCTGTTTTGGTCGAAAACGGGGACCAAAAAAACGCTCAAAAAACGGGTCATTAAAAAAATCAGAGGGGTCCTGAAACTGAAAGGGTGATGCTGCGCTACCACTTTCCACTGTCTTTTCAACCCGGACAAAGACTACAGCCGGCACGGCCTTATTAACTACAGCGGCAAATGCCTTGGCCGTCTTGTCTAACAGGGCTATGTTCTGGTCATCGATATTTGATGCGAAACTGTTTGTAGCACAACTCAATATCAGCAGTATTGTTACCAACATTCTGATAAGGTTGAACTGTGTAAATGTTTTTAGATTGCTCTCTTGGTACATCTTGTTTTTCTCCTTACTGATTCCGCTCAAAAAACCCAATCTGCGGCGTTGCTTCAATTTTCCAGTCACTGCGACGTACGATAAGTACGTCTCATTCCTGGAAAATTTCGCGCCTTGCATCTCGGGCTTTTTGAGCGGA
>JAJSZR010000018.1 GCA_030262715.1 Deltaproteobacteria bacterium | reverse complement strand
GTTGGCAATGGGGGCAACTGACAATTTTTTTAAGGCGATCAAAAATGTTATGTTGCTGACAAACGAAGTAAAGGGATTAACCAAAGAAGTCATAAATCTTAGTCAGGAGGTACGGGAAATTGATCGTCGCTTAATTCGCATCGAGACAATGGTCGAAATTTCTCAAGGGAAACGTATTCCCAGTATTGACATCCTCCCCGACCTCAAGGACGGTGATTCATGAAGTATAACCGTTTACGAGTAAATATAGAAAAGAAATAGTGTTTCTCTCATTGACCTCTGCGTCTTGAGCGAAGCGGGCGGTAAGAAAGTAATTGGACTGAATAATAAAGTTCCCTGTCCCTGTGATTGGTTACGAATTCTGAGAAAGATTACATGAAAATACTCAATGATATTATCTCTACTGTGACAGAGGATCATAAAATTCGTGAAATCCATACCTGTATACACTGGACAGCAGTGGTCAGTAAAAATTGTGGATTGTCTTCTACTTTTCAGGATGACTGCATTCCTCACGTGCCAGTCAGAGATGCGGGCAATTTGGCTCAAAGAGCCGCATTAGAAGTGGTAGAATATGCCAGGTCAGACAATCTTCTGGAGGCATCGATCGGAATGGCGGCCTTGAACTCCTTGATAGAGATTGATGAAGACCGATGCGTTGAACTGAATGCCTTTGAAATATTAGCAGAAAAAGGAAAGGGCAAAAACGTATGCGTAGTGGGCCATTTCCCATTTATTCCCAGGATGCGTAAATTGGCCAATAGACTCTGGGTGATAGAAAAAAGACCTCAGAAAGGAGATCTGTCAGCAGAAGAGGCTGAAAATGTACTGCCTATGGCTGACGTTGTGGCTATCACCGGCACATCTTTTATCAATCATACAGTAGATGAATTATTAAGTTTGTGCAGGAAGAGTTTTGTGGTGATGATAGGAGCGACCTCGCCTTTGTCACCTGTACTTTTTGATTACGGAGTTGATATGATTGCCGGTTCAAAAGTGGTTGATCCGCAAAAGGCTATTCAGTGTATAAGCGAAGGGGCTATATTTAAACAGATAAAGGGTATAAAATACTTGATTATGAAAAAATAAAGTAAGCGTTCACAGGGCACCGCATCTGCTTTGTTGTCGGGCACTTGAAGTACAGGGAGTACGTCTGCGTACCATCCGCCTCGCATCTGCAGTACCCTGTAAACGCTTACAGTTCGGTAGGTTGCGGTAAAACGGGCGATGTAACCCCGTGAACGGTTACAAAATAAAAAAGGAGGAAAGACAATGGAAGCAAAGGACGTGTTGTATCTTGGACTCGGAGCTGCCTTTTTAGTAAAGGATAAGCTCAAGGAACGGCTCAAGGAATTGGAGAAGCGCGGGGAGATCAATAAGGAAGATGCCAAGAAGTTCATTCAAGACGCTAAGGATCGGGCCAAGAAGGAACAGGAAGCCCTTGACTCCCGCATCCAGGAAAAACTCAAAGAGACCATCCGTGAGATGGGCCTGGTCACCAAGGAGGATTTTGAAGAACTAAAAACAATAATCAAAAAGGCCTGATGCTCAAAAACTATGCTCCAGGACGGGTGTGGAAGACGTTCCGTTTTCTCCTCACTGTATTTGTTATCGTCCGCAAAAAGGAGCACTTCCTTCATATACGTCCTCTGGATCCAACCGCGTTCAAGCAAACCATCCTTGATCTGGGCGTTAGTTTTATCAAGCTGGCCCAGGTCCTGGCCACCAGGGCCGACTTTTTTACCGAAGAATATCTGCGGGAGCTTAAGACTATCCATGACGAGGTCGAGCCCATGGACCGGGCCGATTTTGAGGTTATGTACAACCGGGCCTTTGGCTCAGCCCGGCCCTTTCGTCATTTTGACTACAACCCCATAGCCAGTGCCTCAATAGGCCAGGTGCACAAGGCCGTATTGGATGACGGCACAAAGGTGGCTGTGAAAATACGCCGTCTGAACATTGAAAAGGCAGTCCTTGATGATATTCGGATCATTGGTATTTTCCTTAAAATTTTCCAACCTTTCTTCAGCCGGCTCACAAAGAACTCTTTAGAAGCGGTGCTCAGTGAATTCGCCGACATGATCGTCAAAGAAGTAGACCTGTCCATTGAATTGGACAATCTTCGTAAATTCAAGGAAATCTATCAACTAAGCGGTATCCGATTTCCCGATATATATCCAGGCTATTGTAGCTGTGACGTCCTGGTTATGAGTTTTGAGACAGGGATGCGTATTGATGATAAAGAGGGCTTAGCCCGCTCCAACATTCCATTTGCTACCCTTATGGACAGGATGATCTACTTCTATATGGAACAGATGCTGGTGTGCGGCCTTTTTCATGCAGATCCTCATCCCGGCAATTTTTTAGTTAGGGAAGACGGTACGCTGATCGTCCTTGACTTTGGAATGGTCAAGCGTCTACCCAACTCTACCCGAGTCGCCATGATCGAGATGATCAAGTCCGCCAATGAGCAAGACTTTGAGCTCTTTATTGTCTCATGTAAACGGTTAGGTGTGATTGCAGCTACGGCACGAGAGGACCAGATGCAGGAACTGGCGGAGCGCATGTTTGATATCTTCGGAAATGAAAACTTGAGCGCCACGAGCATGCAGACCCTGGCCTTTGATGTCCTGGACTCCATGAGGGAACTCCCCTTCAAAGTTCCGCAGGAATTGGTCTATGTCATGCGGGCCAGCTCCCTTGTCGAGGGATTGGGGACCAGCTTTATTGAAAACTTTAACGGCATCAAAGACATCCTGCCCGTCCTCATAAAAAACATTAACAGGGCCCTGGGTGCGGAAAACAGGTTTCTTCCCACACTCAAAAGCGAACTCATGTCCTTGCCCCTGACCGTGCGGCGGCTGAAGATAATTATCACACATTTGAGTGAGGACAACCTGCATGTAAAGCTTTCCGGGGAGACCCTGGAAATCCTGGGAGAATATGTACGTGCATACCTGAAACCCATAGGCATGGGCGTGCTTCTACTCACAGCAGCATTTTTCGTGCAGCACCTGAGCTTTTCCTACCACCAGGAAGTGGCTGTCATCCTTTTTGTACTTGGAGTTTTGCGGGTGCTTATCGCCCTGAAATGATGGATCTTTTCTGATTGGGAAATTTCTTATCGAGTTCGTGCAGCAGTTCCGGTATGGATCTGTCGGTGGACAAAACCATTAAATGATCCTGGTCAAGGTTATCTGTTGGGGCGAACACTTCCTTTTGTTTCAGATAGATCTCCCACCGCCCGTCTGAAACCTGGGTTTCTATTCGGGCCCTATGGGTCAAGCGTTCCTTTATTTCTTGTTCAGGACAAGTACATAAAATGAAGTGGATGCTTGCTCTAGCCTCTTTGGCTAACTCCAAAAGTCTTAATCTCTCTTCCCTGTCCCGATAAGTGGCATCCAATATCACTGTCTCCCCTTGCATCAGATGCCTGCCGGCAAGGCAGGCCAATGCCCTATATGTTCTTAAAGTCTGTTGCCGGCTGTAAATGCCCTCACCAAAAGGCTCCCAGTGCCGTTCTTCTGTGGATATTTTGGCTACAGACTCTTTTCTTACCCTGTCTGAGTTATAGAAAGGAAGCTGATGGTTTTTTGCCCAGGCAGATGCAACTGTAGACTTGCCCGTACCGGAAAGACCGAAAAACACATACAGGTCAGGGACGCCAATGCCGCCTGCATAATTCAACGACAGGCGGAAGTATTTTGAGGCCTGACGTCTAGCCTTTTCTTTTATTTTACTGTCTATTCCATCGGATGCCCAGGTAAAACAACCGATTTTACCTCTTACATACGCCCTGTAACACTTGTAGAAGTCCTTTAACTCAAGAAGCTGAGCATCCCCGATCTGATCAGAAAATGACCTGACAAAATAGTTGGAGAGTGTTGGAAGACCGTGATAATCGAGATCCATAGCCAAAAAGGCCACATCCGAGGCAATGTCTCCGCATCTAAAGCGTTCGTTAAACTCAATGCAGTCAAAGATGTAAACAGCGTTATTTGTTTTGTCAAAACAGATATTTGCAGAATATAAATCCCCGTGACCTTCTTTGATTAAACCTTGTTCTATTCTTGACAGGAACAAAGGTTTATTGCTGTTAATGAAAGACCTGGTGTAATTACAGATATGACTGTATGCGGCTTCTTCGATGAGATTTCCAACAAATGATACAGTCTGATCAAAATTTTCTTCTGTGTTTTGACGTATTATGTCTATTGTCCCAAATTTTTTGATTTCCTGCCCTGCGGCTGCATTTTTGTAAAAAGGCGCCAACCTATTGACAACTGCATCAATTTCGGCATTGCCTACCATATTTTCAGAAAGGAGACGAACCATCATGCCTTCTTCAGGCATACGCCGCATAACTACGGCCCACTCCACCGGCTCTCCGGTCCCATTAATTTTTATTTGACCATCATCAAAGGTAACAGGCCATACATCCAGGTAAATCTCAGGACACAGCCGGCGGTTTAACCTTAGTTCTTCCAGACAAAAATGGCGCCTCTTTTCCAGTGTTGTAAAATTCAAGAAACCAAAGTCTACAGGTTTTTTGAGTTTATAAACCCTGTCTCCTGCCAGGAATACCCAGGAAATGTGTGTCTGAACCATAAGGACATCATCCACTGGATGTGGATATGATGCAGGATCTAACATTATCTTCATCCAAGAAAGTTTCTTCGACATAGAATTCTCCTGAGCGGCTTTTTCACCCTTGTCACTTCTTGGCCGGAAGTCTGATCTTGATTACTATGACTGGCGTGATTATGCTAAGTTGAGCGATTAGCTGTTAGCCATTAGCATTTAGCTTTAACCTATTTGGAAAACAGCAACAAATTAACAGCTAACAGCTAATACCTAATTTTGCAATAGCAGAACATCCTGTAATCATTACAGCTAATAGCTAATAGCTAATAGCTAAAGGTTAATTGCTGATTTTAGGTGCTGTTTTTAGTTTTATCGGGATATCTTGATTTTGTCGACCTTTACTTAGGAGTCTATTGAAAATGACAGAGATTAGAAGCGCTATTGAAATCGCTATGGAAAAGGCAGATCGCCTTGGACGTGCTACTAAGGAAGAGTTGGAGACTGAAAAGTGGCAGGATCATGGCCGTCGAATAGTTGTCAGGTATTTGCAAGGTGAAATTGAGGACCTTAAAGCCGGTCTCAGCGATATTTCCGGGAATGAGCTGCCACTCGTATTAAAGGGAGCCACTGAAATACTGTTAAGGAATATTGTTCTACCCAGGGATAAAGACCAGTGGCTGGACATTAAAAAGGCCTTGAGTGGCTTTGTGGAGCTAAAAGGCAGTGTGGCAAATCAGATTATTCCTCGCATCGAGCAGTTGCTGGAAAGCTATGAGCAGACCCGTGATCAATATTACGAACAGTTAAAAATGCAGATGCAGAGCCAGCTTGGTGGAATAAAGCAGGCCATTTCACAACAGTATGGTACGGCTATAGCCAGCGAGATAGATGTTAATTCATTGCCTGAATTTCAAAAGGAGTGGTCTCGGATATCTTCTGAAATCACTGATCAATTTGAGCAACAGTTGATTCCTCTCAAAGTCCAATTGAAGCAGCTATAAAATCATACAGTATATACATGTATTAATAACAAAAACTTAAATCAAATTATCTATGAATGAAACAAGGCTCCGGGATCTGCTGGAGAAAATAAGGGCGGGCGATCTATCTGTAAACCTGGGAATAGAGGCCCTTAAAAAACTCCCTTTTGAGGATCTGGGCTGGGCCTGTCTTGATCACCACAGACACATCAGAGAGGGGTTTCCAGAGGTCGTTTACGGACCTGGGAAGACATGTGAACAATTAGTAGGCATTGTTTCCAAGCTGATCTCTGTTGGTGGGCCGGTACTTGTGACACGGGTATCAAAGGAACAATCAAAGACTGTTATTAAGGCTATACCGGAGATAAAATTTTACCCAATACCCAAATCACTGACCTGGTCTGGGAAAGCTTCCGGGCCCAAACCGTCAAATAAAGGAACTATTCTGGTGGTTTCTGCTGGTACGGCTGACATGCCCGTTGCAGAGGAGGCCTGTCTGACCCTGGAGCTTATGAGACATCCCTTTAAACGGATCTATGATGTGGGAGTGGCTGGTATACATAGATTACTTGACCATCTGGACGAATTACGCCAGGCCAGTGTCATAATAGTTGTAGCAGGGATGGATGGCGTATTGCCAAGTCTCCTTGGAGGTATTGTCAGTGTTCCTGTGGTAGCCGTCCCATCCAGTACGGGTTATGGGGCCAATTTCCAAGGTCTCGCTCCGTTGCTTACCATGCTTAATTCCTGTGCCACAGGGGTTGCCGTGGTAAACATAGACAATGGCTTTGGCGCAGGGGCCCTTGCGGCCATGGTAAATCGAGCTTGAAGCTCTTCAAAATTTAGAATTCAAAATTGTGCCTGAACGGATTTTTCGTTCAGACACTAATTACATGGGGTGGAGTAGAGGTATTACGAATCAGATGGAGGCAACAAACCTTTAGCGCGCAATTTACGTCGTTTCTCACGTCTTTTGCGCCTTCTTTCGATTTCTCTATGCCTTTCAATCTTTTTGTGCCTGGCCATTTGCCCTCCTTAAGGAACTGGAAAAAATTTAATAAATCACTCATAAGAGATCGCGAGAAAGAAGTCAATATGAGCTGCTTGCAAAATCATAAAATTTGAGTATGTAAGCATTGGAGCCGGATTCAGGACTTGCAATGGTATCTGCCATGTCATAAGATATGTTTATTATTTTTTTAACATTCTTTGTCTTTGAAAAAACCATAGGAGAGATTTATTTTGTGTAAGATGTTCTTTTTAGTGAGAAAGTAATGAAAGTCAAAAACTGGATGGCCAAAGACATAATAACCATCAGCCCTCAGGCCTCCATCAGTGCATCTGTAAAGCTAATGCACCAGCATTCCATAAGGCATTTGCCTGTTGTAGAAGATGATTCAATGCAAGGGCTGGTTACTGAAAGCAACTTGCGACAATATTTTTTCCCCTCCATGGTTCACGAACTCTCAATTTCAGACGTTATGATAGTGAATCCTATTACGGTGAATCCTAATGCCAGTATTGATTCTGCCGCACAGCTAATCTACAAATATAAGATTGGTGGCTTACCTGTTCTTGAAAAGAGACATTTGGTTGGAATGCTCACCATTACTGATATACTTGCAGCCTTTATAGAGCTTTTTGGACTTTTGAAGGATAGTTTACGGTTGGATATCATTCTATCTGAAAAAGGTGGGACACTTGATGACGTGCTTCGCCTTATTCGCGAGATGGGTGGGAAGGTAATTAGCGTAGGGATAGAGGCAATGACATCCAAAAAAAAGATCTATTACATCAGACTGGAAAAGGGAGACGTGTCGCCTATTGTCAAAGCATTGGAGGATAAAGACCACAGGGTTGTGTCTATACTGGACTAAAAAAACTACGGAATCTGAGCATGGCTCACTATCAAGTCAATAAAACTTTTCAAGAAATAAATGAGAAGATCCTATCAGGGAAAGCAGTTGTAGTTACTGCCGAGGAGATGATCGGCATTGTCCGTAAACATGGTGAAGTTGATGCGGCAAGAAAGGTAGACGTTGTGACTACCGGTACTTTTTCCCCGATGTGTTCTTCAGGGGCCTTTATCAACCTCGGGCCCTGTGTGCCTGGAATAAAGGCTGCTAAAGTATGGCTTAACGGCGTGCCGGCCTATGCCGGTCTTGCTGCACTGGACGTGTATTTAGGTGCTACAGAACCTCGGCACAATGACCCTCTTAATAATGTTTATCCTGGTGAGTTTCTCTACGGAGGAGGACATGTAATACAGGATTTAGTAGCCGGCAAGTCAATAAATTTGACGGCCGAGTCTTATGGAACCCATTGCTATCCAAGTCGGCGCTTAGACAAAAAAGTTACCCTTGTGGATCTGCCTTTTGCTCAGCTCTGTAACCCGAGAAATTCGTGCCAGAATTATAACTGCGCAGTAAATATTACCAAAAAAACTGTTTATACATACATGGGCACTTTGCGACCAAGGTTTGGAAATGCTAACTATTGCACTTCCGGGCAGTTGAGTCCTTTACTCAATGATACATACTATCAAACTATCGGCACTGGCACACGTATCTTCTTAGGCGGTGGGACAGGATATGTGCTTTCTGCTGGGACACAGCATACACCGGATATTCCTAGAAATGAAAAAGGCCTGCCACGTAAATCTGCAGGCACACTCATGGTAGCCGGCGATCTCAAACAGATGCACCCTCGGTGGTTAGTGGGTGTGAGTATCCTTGGTTATGGCTGCTCTCTTTCTGTAGGGCTCGGAATACCAATACCCATTCTCAACGAAGAAATGGCCATGCGAACAGCTATATCCGATGAAGATATCGTAACTCAGGTAGTAGATTACGGTCACGATTATCCTTTGGGAAAAAGCACTTGTATTACGGAAGTCACTTATGCACAATTAAGAAGCGGAACAATAATGATAGGGGAGAAAGACGTCCCAACAGCTCCTATTTCCAGCTATGTCAGGGCACGGGAGATTGCAGAGACACTTAAAACATGGATTAGTGAGGGCCGATTTGTACTTGGAGAGCCTCAAAAACTCTTACCAACCGAAAACAAAATTTGATCAACAAATCAAGCAATCTGAAGTACTATTGATAGAATATCTAAGTAGTATGAAAGGTGGGGTTGGCATTGCTTTTTCGGGTGGAGTAGATAGTACCTATCTGCTAAGAATAGCGAGGGACGCATGTACTAGCCAAGTTGTTCCCTTTCTTCTCGTGTCACCATTTCTGTCCGGAAGGGAGCAGACCTGGGCACATAACATTGCTGACGAAATAGGCATGCCGCTTAGAGAAGTGCCTTGGCACCCTTTTGATTTCCACTGTATCTGGAAAAATGGAAGTGACAGATGCTATTACTGCAAATATGTAATGTATCAGAAATTATGGTCAATCTGTCGAGAGTATGGAATTTCGAATCTACTGGACGGGACCCAGTTGGATGACCTTAGCAGTTATAGACCGGGTCTCAAGGCAATACAAGAATTATCAATAAAAATTCCTCTTGTGTATTGTAATTTGGATAAAAATAATATAAGGATATTGAGCTCTAAGCTATGTCTGCCAACATGGGACCGGCCAAGTCAGTCATGCCTTGCGACCAGAGTAGTCACCGGTACTTTTATTACACAAAGTTTAATTGAAGAGATAGAATCTGCCGAAGAATTGTTAATGGATTTCCAGATAGAGAATACAAAATTACGTATTTGAAGGTTTCACTATTTATGTATGAGGCCAAAAGTATAACCAAAATAACATAAGTGGAGGGTAATATGAACAAGGGACAACTGGTAGATCATATGGCAAAGTCATCTGGTATTTTCAAAACTGCGGCAGACAAGGCACTAAATGGATTCATGGAAGCTGTCACTGAGGCACTTAACGCAGGAGAGAAGGTAACCTTGGTAGGTTTTGGGACTTTTTCCGTAACTGAGAGGAAAGCACGTACAGGTCGCAATCCCCGCACGGGAAATCCCATGGAAATTCCTGCCAAGAAAGTAGTAAAATTCAAGCCTGGGACAAAGTTGTCAGAATCAGTGGAATAAGAGGCGCTCAGGCCGAGTTCAAACAGCAAAAGTAGGTGACTATTACGGTTAAAATGGCTATATCAGCCAGAAAGGTAGTGGTGGCTGGTTTTTACTTTTACAATAAAAAAATACGAATTCTGGAATAAGACCTGGGATGAGCCAATAAATAAGTAATTGGCTCATCCCAATTTTATCTTTGACCTCTAATATATCGTACTAAATCTTCACGCCTTTCAAGGTTCTTTGCGGCTAAAGGCTATGAGTATCTTTCATGGCATAGCCGCATGATTAAATTGTAATAACGTACAAAATTCAAGCTATTGTATATTTCTGCCGATTATAATGACAATATATAGTGTTTTAAATGGGTTATTGATCAGGAATTTTTAGACATGAAAAATTCGAATTCAGCAGATAGAGATAAGCTGCCTTCAGGCTCTCTATTATTACATAAAGTGAAAGAAGCAATGAATATTCCAGACCCTAAACGGGCTGCCAGGATACAATTCTTGAAAGAACAAATACAGAAGGGTACTTATAAGATAGATGCTAACAAGATCGCACGGAGCATGCTGAAGGATCTCATAAAAAATTCAGGATAAACCAAGATGATATTTTTACCTCAACAAATATTAAGACGCTCTTAGCTCCCGCTACACGATTTTTCCGCAAAAGCCAAAATCACAAATTGCAGATTTTCAGATTGACAAGATATTAGAAGGTAAAAGGCGGTTTGTTTTCTTCGTTTTGATTAATGTCGCATAAGATATATTATGTAAAAAACTAGGATTTAAAATCCATGCTCAACTCCTAAATTTACTTGAAATATCGTGTCTTACTAAGCGACCGATCTTTTGATTGATGTCTGCTGCACGTAAGGCCTGTTTTCGAATTTCTTTTAACGATGCGGTTGCAGTCCCGTTTTCTTCCATATTTATAAGTAGAATTTCTATTTTCCCTACAATTATTTGTAACGGCTGATTTAGCTGGTGAGAAGCGCGCCTGATAAAATCAATAGTGCCAAGAAGCATAGGAATTTTTGAAAGTTCTTTCTTGAGATCCATGATCCTGAAACCAGCAGAAACACTTCTAACAATCTGGTCTATCCCGATGTCCATCGGCAGGACCTCATCTACCAATCCAGCCAAGTTCTTAATTCCAGTATCCAGGTTCAAATTATTCTGAAGGCAGATGATATATGTATCGTGTAACTCTCGATCTGAACGAATCTTTTTGCATATCTCAAGTCTGGACTCTAAAGAAATGTCAGGATCGACAATCAGCACTCCTTTTCTTTGTCCTCTTAAGTCATCAAGGCCCTTTTCTCTGCTACTAGTGAAATGTACTTCGTAATCTTTTTTAAGTGATAAAATAGAAGCTACTACATCCAATTCTTGAGATTTGATGCCCGATATCACAACATGCCTTGATTTTTCCTTTTTTGGCCCCCTTTTGGCTAAGTCAAGGTCAAGTTTTTGACAGTCTTGGTCTCTAAAGAGGTCTTTTTCAAGGGAATCAAGCAACTTTGTATGATCCGTTATTTCTTGTGGGTCTATACTTAAAACTCCTACTGATAAAGAACAGGGGATATGCAGATGCTCTGCGATTTTCTTTGAAATCAGCCTCTTAAGCCTCAGAGCAGCTGTCTCCCCTCCTGCCTCATATGTTGTCGGCAAGATCGCAACAAACCTATTTTCAGCTATCCTATATATTGAGTCATTGTCTCTCAATATTTCAGAAAGACAGTTAGAAACTTCTTCAAGGCTCGGTTCATTGGAAAGTTCATCTGCACTTATTCTATCATCCACCTTCACAAGAAGCAGAGTTGTACGATAATTGTGCTCTCTAACCCGGACGAGTTCACGCTTAAGATCTTCAACAAAGATCTCCATATTTCGCAATCCGGTCTCAGTATCTATCACGGTTTATCTCCTTTAAGAATGTTCAAAGCCTTTCAGCTACCAAAACGATGAACCCGGCTTTGGAGTGTAGGCCCTTTATAGGTTTCTCTGGGTGATATTTTTTCAAATTTGGAGATTGAAAAAGGACGGAAGTCCCACCTACTATTCGAAAATGCGCCTTCTCAATATTTGACAACAGATTTTCTAAACAAAAAAACGAGGCGTATTTGTAAAGAGGGTGCCCTTCCTGTTTCTTCTGTTCATAGAGACTCCCCCACTTTGAATCCTTAGGTACAAATCCGATTATTAATAAACCACCTGTCTTGAGCACAACCGCTGCTTCTTGCAAGGCCTTAGACGAATTTTCTAAAAAGCAAAGTGAAAAGATAAAATATACTTGCTCCAGGCTGTTTTTTCTGAATGGTAGAGCTTCGGCCCTGGCCTGTATAGATACCACTCCGCGGTTCATAGCCAATGCCAATAGCCTTGAAGCCGGATCTACGCCGTATCGTATACCCAAGGCCTGAGAAAAACGCCCAGAACCTACACCTACCTCCAAGGAAAGGGGAGATACTGAGACGACCACATTTAATGCATTGAGTTCACACTTAAAAAGGGGATTATCATCGTACCAGGAATCGTAGGTCTCTGCAATTTCATTAAAGGCCTCTGAAGCTTGAGGGATAATCCCTTTATTTTGCTTTAAAAGCAGCTGTTTATTAGTTGTTGCGGACAAAACCTGCTTTAGGCGAGATTTCTCAAATTTTTTGGTGAGTCTTCAGGTATTTCATTCATTCATTCATTCATATTTATTACTTCGGATACTTCTTAAAAATACTTAATGGCATTATCGAGAAAATTGCTCAATATTCGCTGGAATTGCCCCTAATAAAAAACATTGTCTGACATTGCAAACTCACAATACCTAAAACTTACATTATATTCAAATATTAAATTAATAATCTAAGTCATTTTCTTATGTATTTCAACAACTCTTCTGCTATACTGTCAAATGTCTTGGAACATTCGCTATCGGCATCGAGGGTCATTGGTTTACCTGTGTCACCTCCCTCTCTGATCTTCTGGTCCAGAGGAACCTTCCCCAATAAGGGGACCTTGAATGCCCTGGCAATCTTTTCTCCTCCTCCGCTACCAAACACCTCAAGGATTTGTTCTTCAGATACACCCGGAACACGAAGAAAAGACATATTTTCCACTATCCCAAAGATCGGGATGTCTTGACCTACGAATAGACCAACACATCGACGCACATCGGCAAGAGCGACCTTTTGCGGAGTTGTGACAATTATAACACCGTCAAGAGAAATTAATTTCGCCATAGTCAGAGGAGCATCACCTGTACCAGGAGGCAGGTCTACTAATAGATAGTCCAGCTCTCCCCATGCCACGTGTCCCAGGAACTCTTTAATAGCCTTGGTAACCAATGGGCCTCGCCAGACTATCGGTACGCCCTCCCCTGCTAAAGTAGCTGTAGATACAACCTTGAGGCCGAATTTCTCAATTGGTAGAAGCATGCCCTTAGAACCTAAGGGCCGCTCATCGATGCCAAGCATAATTGGAATGTCCGGACCATGCATGTCAGCATCAAGTATGCCTACCTTAAGGCCCTTTTTTGAAAGCGCAATTGCCAGATTCACGGCAACGGTAGTCTTGCCTACCCCACCCTTTCCGCTGGCAATAGCAATTATGCGCTTTACCTCTTCTATTCCCTGCATTTCAGAAGGCTTTTGGCCTAGCAACTTTGCTCTCTCCTCAGATGTCATGGTAGTGAGGACTACTTTGACCTCACTTACATCCTCTACGCCGTGTATAGCCTCCTTGACATCATCCTTAATCTGATTCTTCATAGGACAGCCGGACATAGTAAGAGCCACGGTAACACGGACTGCTGAGCCGGCTATCTCAATATCTTTAATCATACCAAGCTCTACAAGGCCCTTATTGAGGCCTGGGTCCTTTACTTTCTTTAGTACATCCCAAATTTTTTCTTTTGTAACAGCCATTTTGTATTCCTTTATCGTAAAATTATTCTACCAATAGCAAAAATCACCTTGCGGCTTTATATTATAAATAAACGTTAGCCATCTGCAAAACTACTGGATTTGGGCTTCGAGCTATGAGCCTTTTATATTGAATATAATTTAACTAAAAAGCTACCACAAAATTAGGTGTTTTGGCAAAAGAATCATTAAGGCTTGACCTTCTTTTATTGCAGAAGAGGCTTGCCACTTCAAGAAATCAGGCCCAAGCTCTCATCTATGCCGGCAAGGTGCGAGTTGAAGGACAAATCATTGATAAAGCAGGGCACCGGTTTCCTGCCGATGCTCAAGTAGAGCTTGCGGAAACCCTGAATCCCTATGTAAGCCGTGGTGGACTGAAGCTTGCACATGCACTTGAGCACTTTGCAATGGATGTTCACGGTCTTGTTTGTATGGACGTCGGGGCATCTACCGGAGGGTTTACAGATTGTTTACTCCAGAAAGGAGCAGCAAAGGTATACGCAGTGGATGTTGGCTACGGTCAGTTAGACTGGCGTCTGAGGAACGACAAAAGGGTTGTGACTATCGAAAGGACAAATATACGATATTTGCCTCTTGACGCCTTGGATTCTCAAATATATCTAATTACAATAGATACATCGTTTATTTCGCTCAGGCTGGTAATACCCTCTATTCTTCCATTTATGAAGCGGAAAAGTCGTATTATCGCCCTTGTAAAGCCTCAATTCGAGGTTGGGAAAGGGAAAGTTGGAAAAGGCGGGATAGTAAAAGACCCAAGGCTTCACCACGAGGTTTTGGATAGATTAAATTGTTTTTGCAATAAATTAGAGCTGACTGTTATAGGAGTTACGCCATCACCTATCCTTGGGGCAAAAGGTAACAAGGAATTTTTTATGCTGATTGAGTATCCAGAAAGGCATAATAAATAGTTTGTCAGATCTCGTATCGTTCGGTTAAAAGACTTTTTGTCATAATTCAAAATTTTTAAATATTCTCCATATTTTGTAAATATGACGAACTAGAATTAGGAATTGCAAGAAAATGAGCCCGCTCGACCTTGAAAATCAAGACCAGTTGGAAGACGTTATAGAGCAGGAACTCGATGAACCGCCCATGTATAAGGTCTTGCTATATAACGATGACTATACGACAATGGATTTTGTGATACGGATATTGGGAGATATATTTCATAAGTCATCGTCAGAGGCAACAAGAATCATGCTGAACGTGCATTACAACGGTTTCGGGATTTGTGGGTATTATACTGGTGAGATTGCAGAGACAAAGGTAAGGGCCGTTCATATGAGTGCGAAGGAAGCAGGTTTTCCACTTAAGGCCGGTATGGAATATATATAAAAAGGCAAAAAAATGATAAGCAAGGACTTGGAAATAATGTTAGGTACTGCAGCTCGGGAGGCTCATATCAGGCATCATGAATATCTATCTCTTGAGCATTTGCTTTTTGCAATAATTCACCACCAAAAGGGTGAGAAGGCAATAATGGCATGCGGAGGCAATCTTGACCGCTTGAAATCCAGAATTGAGACATTTTTTGAGACTCACCTTGAAAAATTGCCAGACGATCGAAAAGAAGGCCCCCAACCTACAGCAATCCTTCAGAGGGTACTCCAGCGAACCATTATGCATGTACAGTCTGCTGAAAAGGAAGAGGCCGACATAGGAGATCTTCTTGCTGCCGTGATGACCGAGGAAGATTCCTATGCAGCTCACTTTCTTCATCAGGAGGGAATCACCAGGCTTGACATACTGAATTTTATATCACATGGGATTGAACGAACTGATTCTTATCAAACAGTTAGCTCCCAAAGAAAGATAGGTTCCCAAGCAGGGAAACATGCCGAATCCTCAACAAAACCAGCAAGTGCCCTCGATGCCTTTACCGTGAATCTCACGAGGAAGGCTGCTGATGGAGGAATTGACCCGCTTGTTGGACGAAAGGTGGAAATGGAACGTACAATGCAGGTCCTCTGCAGGCGCAGAAAGAATAATCCCATTTACGTGGGGGACCCCGGAGTAGGCAAGACCGCCTTGGCTGAAGGACTTGCACTCAAAATCCGGCAGGACAAAGTGCCTGAGCCTTTACAAGACACAGAAATGTATACCCTAGATATGGGATCGCTTCTTGCCGGCACCAAATACAGAGGGGAGTTTGAGGCCAGGCTCAAAGAGGTTATTACCCAGATAAAAAAGTGCCCCAAGGCAATACTCTTCATTGATGAAATCCATACGGTTGTTGGAGCAGGGGCCACCAGTGGAGGGTCTCTGGATGCCTCAAATATTCTCAAGCCAGCCCTGGCAAATGGTGAGCTAAAGTGTATAGGTTCAACCACTTATGAGGAATACAGGAATTTCTTTGAAAAAGATCGCGCACTTTCAAGGCGTTTTCAGAAGATAGAGATTCTGGAACCCAGTGTTGGAGAAACAGTGAAAATCCTTAAGGGGCTGAAATCTTATTATGAAAAGTACCATGGAGTCAAGTATACCGATAGTGCCCTGAAAACTGCAGCTGAACTATCAGGTAGATACCTTACAGATCGTTATATGCCGGACAAGGCTATTGACGTAATAGATGAAGCGGCATCTGTATTGAGGCTTTCAGGCAATGGCGGAAACAGGCCAAGGCTTGTTACTACACGTCACATCGAAAATGTAATTGCCAAGATGGCCAGATTGCCTGCAAAGACTATTACTCAATCGGACCGCTTTCGTCTTGAAAAAATCGAAGAATCCATAAAATCCTTGGTCTTCGGTCAAGATGAAGCTGTAGAATGCTTGTCAAAAGCCATCAAGCGTTCCCGGGCCGGTCTTTCTCATCCTGAGCGCCCTATCGGCTCTTTTCTGTTTATTGGACCTACAGGAGTTGGAAAGACAGAGCTTGCCCGGCAGACCGCTGCAGTGCTTGGAGTACACTTCCAGCGATTCGACATGAGCGAATATATGGAAAAGCACTCTGTGGCCAGACTCATTGGTGCGCCTCCTGGCTATGTTGGATTTGATCAGGGAGGTCTCCTTACCGAGGCCATTCGTAAGCACCCTTATTGTGTTCTCCTTTTAGATGAAATAGAGAAGGCACATCCCGACCTCTTTAGTATCTTGCTTCAGGTCATGGATTACGCTACCCTTACCGATAATACAGGTAAGAGGGCAGATTTCCGTCACGTGATATTGATTATGACCTCAAATGCAGGTGCAAGAGAGATGGAAAGCCAGACAATTGGTTTTGGTGCAAAAGCGGAAGATAGCAGCTACAAGGGAGAGAATATAATAAAGCAGATCTTCAGCCCGGAATTTCGTAACCGGCTGGAGGCTGTTATACCTTTCGGCCAGTTGACCACTTCAGCAATGGAGCAGATAGTGGACAAACTCCTGGGGGAGATCCAGGAGCAGTTATCTGGACGCAAGGTCAAACTGGATGTCACACCTGCTGCCAGGTCCTGGCTTGCCCAAAATGGGTATGACCCTCGATTTGGAGCACGTCCTTTGGCTCGCGTTTTACAACAGGAGATAAAAGACCCTGTGTCTGATGCCATCCTATTCCATGGACTCTCAAAAGGAGGCAAAATTGTTGTTGACGTTAAAGATGGACGGCTTGTTATTAACAAATAGTCAATAGTCCAGCCTTTGGAATACCACAAGGATTCCCTGACAATGCCTACAATTCAAAGCATTACAATCGTTCCCAGCCTGCCCGAGCGCTTAATGCCGTTGATGACTATTGCTCGTAACCTCTGGTGGACCTGGACCCCTGAGGCTATCCATCTCTTTCAAGACATGGACCGGGAAGTTTGGGAGAAGTGTGGACACAACCCGGTTTCCTTACTGGGCACCATTGAGCAACCTCGACTGGAAAAGCTTGAGCGGGATGATGTCTTTCTTGCCAGAATGGAAAAGGTACAGAGGGAGCTAGAACGCTATTTACAAGCCCAGACATGGTATAAAAAGGCTAATGAAAATCGGGCTGACGGGATAATAGCTTACTTTTCTGCTGAGTTTGGCCTACATGAAAGCCTTCCCCTATATTCCGGGGGGCTTGGGATCCTTGCTGGTGATCACATGAAGTCAGCCAGTGATCTGGGACTTCCCCTCGTAGGAATTGGCCTTCTTTATAAACACGGGTATTTTCAACAATATCTCAATCCTGACGGATGGCAGCTTGAGACCTATCCCTCTAATGACTTCTACAATATGCCCGTGAGCCTGGTTAGGGACAAAAAGGGAAACCCATTGACAGTCCAGGTGGAGCTTGAGGGCAGAGAGGTCCACATACGGGTCTGGTCTCTTAATGTGGGCCGGGTCAAAATCTATATGCTGGATACTGATGTCCCTTTAAATTCCCGGTCAGACAGACAGATCACCTCGTATCTCTATGGCGGCAGCCTTGAAACCAGGCTTCAGCAGGAGATAGTGCTGGGTATGGCGGGAATAAAGTTAATAATGGCCCTTGACCAGTGCCCTTCGGTTTGCCACATGAATGAAGGCCATTCCGCCTTTATGGCGCTGGAACGTATCAACCAGATAATGCGCAAGGATAGTCTGCCTTACGACGTGGCCTTGGAGGCCGTGCGTGCCACAAGCATATTCACTACACATACCCCTGTCCCTGCCGGAATAGACCGATTTCCACCTGAAATGATCCGCCGGTACTTTACAGGATTGGCAGATAAACTGGGCATTGACATTGATGCCTTCCTTGGCCTTGGAAGGATCAATCCTAGTGATCAGGCTGAAGAATTCTGTATGGCAGTACTGGCTATCAATATGGCTTCTCAAACCAATGGTGTGAGCAAATTACACGGTGAGGTCACACAAAAGATGTGGGGTGGCATATGGCCCCAGATTCCCCGGCATGAGGTCCCGATAACCCATGTCACCAACGGGATACATATACTCGGCTGGCTATCAGGTGAGATGTCCCTGCTCTATGAACGATATTTAGGATCAAGATGGATCGATGATCCCACAAATCATGCAATATGGAAAAGGATCGAACAAATCCCTGATTTTGAGCTCTGGAGAAGTAAAGAGAGACTGAGAGAAGGACTCATATCTTTTGCCAGGGCGAGGCTCAGAAAGCAGCTTCAGGCAAAAGGTGCCCCGAGTTACCAGATGAAGCTGGCTGACGAGGTCCTGGATCCTGAGGCCCTTACCATAGGCTTTGCCAGGCGCTTTGCAACATACAAGCGTTCTGCCCTGCTCTTTCGAGATCCGGACAGGCTCAGACAGATACTAACTAACGAAGAACGTCCAGTACAGCTCATCTTCAGTGGCAAGGCCCATCCACAGGATAAGTACGGCAAGGAACTTATCCACAAGATAGTGCAAATGGCCAACACCCCGGAGTTTCGGAAGCACGTAGTCTTTATTGAAAATTACGATATAGAAGTGGCCAGGTACCTGGTCCAGGGAGTGGACGTCTGGCTTAACACCCCTCTGCGCCCAATGGAGGCCAGCGGGACCAGCGGCATGAAGGTTCCGGCCAATGGCGGAATCAACCTGAGCATCCTTGATGGCTGGTGGTGTGAAGGCTACAAGGGCAACAATGGCTGGGCTATAGGTGCAGGTGAGGAATATGAAGATCGCGAATACCAGGATGAGGTAGAAAGCCGGCTCCTCTATGAACTGTTTGAAAATACCGTAGTGCCACTTTTTTATAGTAGATCTGCCCATGATATCCCTCATGGATGGGTTGAGATGATGAAAAATTCAATACAGACTGTATGTCCTTACTTCAATACAAACCGCATGGTAGAAGAATATGCCAGCCAGTTTTATCTGCCCAACATCTCCAAATGGCACTTGTTCGCAAAGGATGGCTGGAAGGAGGCCAAGGAGTTATCCCGTTGGAAACGAGAGACATCAGAAGTATGGCACAAAGTGAAAATACTGGATTTACAGATCCCGATCAACGGATCGCCAAAGGTCGGGGATCGTTTGCCAATCAAGACCGTACTGGACCTTGGAGGACTAGACCCTGAAGAAGTGCGGGTTGAGGCGTATATTGGTCGACTGGACGATAAAGGAGAGATCCCTGAAGGCCATCCACTACCTTTGCTTTCCACAAATGGGCAACAAAAAGGAGGCTCTGTCTTTGAAGGAACGTTACTCTGTCTTTCAAGCGGGCGGATAGGTTTTACTATTAGGTGTTATCCTTTCCAGAAAGAACTCAGCCACAAGTTTGAGCTCGGTCTTCTGACTTGGTGGGAAGCCGAGAAATAGTCTCACACCTTTTGAATCAGCCACCCCAGTACCATCTACCGGAGCTACAGGACAGGTAGATCCACACAGACAAATATAGACTTTTCCCTGCCGGCATGGCGGGCAAAAAGTGGCTGTCGGGCCATTTGCCGGTTTGGCAGATGGCCCGAAGCGGGTGGCAAATTTTTAATTAGCCTCCCAGGGCACTAAAAATCTGGTCCCTAATATCATTGACAGACCCAACGCCATGTATCTTTACATGCTTGGGCGCATCGGAATCTCCGGATTTCTCCCACTGTTTATAGAAATCCACTAGCGGCTCGGTCTGGGCGTGATATACCTCAAGGCGCTTGCGAACCGTCTCTTCCTTGTCGTCATCTCTCTGGATGAGAGGCTCTCCTGTTACATCGTCCTTTCCCTCGACCTTCGGGGGATTAAAAATAATATGGTAGGTCCTTCCTGATGCCAGGTGACAACGGCGACCGCCCATCCTTTTGATAATTTCTTCATCCGGGACATCTATCTCTACAACACTGTCAATATCGACCTTGGCATCCTTCATGGCCTCTGCCTGGGGAATTGTCCGAGGGAAGCCATCAAACAGGAAACCCTTTTCACAATCTGGCTCCTTTATTCTTTCCTTTACCAGACCAATTATGACATCATCAGGAACAAGTCCGCCTGCATCCATGTACTTCTTGGCCTCCGTACCCAAAGGAGTTCCTGCCTTCAAGGCAGCCCTCAACATATCACCAGTGGAGATCTGGGGAATGCCAAATTTATTCGAAATAAAACTAGCCTGGGTACCCTTACCAGCACCAGGACCTCCCAATAGAATCAAACGCATAATCTAAGTCCTCCTTTTCCAGAAATTTATATAACATATATATGGCAAATTCGGCAAAAAGCAAATACAAAATATTGTGTAGGGGCAAACAAACTCTGCGAGTCACCCGGTAGAGTTGGGATTTAACCTTGAGCGAAGCGCACAGTGAAAAAATATTCCCACTTACCCGCACAGCAAAGCTAGGACCATCAGCATAGCTGAAGGTTTAAGGGATTAATTAAGGTAAATTTTCTTGCATATTAATGCCTTTATGGCATAGAATGCCTTGTAATAAATCAACCATAGGTTTCCAGATAGACTCGAAATAGCACCTTTTATCTTTTAGGAGTATTGAGGTAATGGCTATAAAGCTCATGGAAATTAATTTAAAAAACCTGTCGGGTTACATGTTGTTATTGTATTCGGTAACAGCAATCACCTTTAGCAGCCTTTTCTTTATCCCGTCGACATTGCTGGCTGAATCCTGGTACGTAAAACCCAGCGCAGAGATCCCCCTGAGAAGTGGCAAGGGTCAAGAATACAGGATTCTTGCCGTGATACAAGACGGTAGTCAGGTAGAACTACTGGAGGAGGATGGGGGCTGGGCCAGGGTAAGTACATCAAACGGCAAGGAAGGATGGATGCCTAGAAGGTATCTGAGCAATTCCCCGCCGTTAGAGGATGTGGTCGCTACACTAAAGGCCAGTCGGGCCCAAATTGAAAAACAGGCGATCAGTATGAGTAAAAAACTGGACAAGGTCTCAAAGACCTGCGACCAGTATAAGCATGATTTGAAGGCCTGTATTCTGGACAGAGATCAGATCAGAAAGAGCTATGATAGCCTTAAAGAGGATGCTGCAGATGTAATATATTTCAAGAAGTCCCTTTCAGAAACAGCAAAGGAACTACAAGAAGTAAAGCATAAATATACCATAGCCGAGCAGGAGAATGAACATCTCAGGGACAATAGCAGAATAAAGTGGTTTCTAGCCGGCGGTGGGATCCTGATAGTTGGTTGGATTATAGGTCTTATAACAACTCGTGGACGAAAGCGTAAACCTTCGCTTCTCTAAGCCCCGACAAAATCTTGGGTTTTGCAAGAGGCACTTTATGATAAAAGACCTTACTGATGCCAAAATATTTAAATGCCCCAGGTGTGGAAAACCAATTTCTTTTGAGGGGAATCCCTATAGGCCCTTTTGCAGTAAAAAATGCAAGATGATGGATCTTGCCGCATGGTTTAGAGAAGAATACCAGATATCAAGCCCTATGGAACCAGAAGATGAATTATTTGAGTTGGAGGTGCCTAAGGACTAAATATGAACGAGAAAAACGAAAAGGTTATTCCTTTATACGACGTAATTATTCTTGGGACAGGACCTGCCGGTCTGCAGGCTGCAATTCATGTAGCAAGAAAAAAGGCCAGGGTGCTGGTGCTGGGCCGTCCGGAATCCAGCAGCCTGTACAAGGCCCATATTGAAAACTACTGCTGTGTGCCCGGAGTAAAGACAGGAGAAGAACTCCTATTAACAGGTATGCAGCAGGCAGAATATTTTGGGGCAGAACTTCTACAAGAAGACGTTGTAACCACCGCTTCCCTCCAGGATGATGCATACCAGGTAACCACTGAGAGCGGAAAGACATACTCTGCCTATGCCCTGATAATTTCAACCGGAGTAACACGTCAAGGCCTCGGACTCAAAGGAGAAAAAGACCTGGTCGGCAGGGGAATCAGTTACTGCGTTGACTGCGACGCAAATTTTTATAGGGACGCAGTAGTAGCAGTAGTAGGAGACGGGAGTGCTGCTGCTCATGGTGCGGTCACTCTGAGTAAGATAGCTAAGAAGGTAACACTCATAACTAAGGATCTTAAGGTGAGCCCTGCGCTCAAGGAAGAGCTTGAAAAAGGAAATGTGATAATGGCTGCCGGGTGCAAAGTAAAGGAGCTCAGAGGCACCGACAAGCTGGATGCTGTTGTGCTCAGCGACGGCACCGAACTTTCCCTTGACGGACTCTTTATTGAAAAAGGCGCCAAAGGGGCCATGGAGCTCACGGCCTTTCTGGGAGTAGGGCTGGATCCGGAAAAATTCACTTATATTGTCACTGACAGAAAACAGGCTACCAACATAGCCGGCATCTATGCAGCAGGGGACATATGCGGACCTCCTTTACAGATGGCAAAGGCCGTGGGAGAAGGTTGTGTCGCCGGCCTTTCCGCAGGGAGCTTTGCACTCAAAAGGAGACGGGAGGAGACCCAGGCCGGATGATATTAAAGGTCTATACAGTTGGTCCCCTGGATGTTCAGGCCTATATAATAGGATGCCCTGATACGGGCGAGGCCATGATCATTGATCCTGCAGGGAGTGAAGAAAAATTGGCAAAAGAAATCACCGATTCCGGCCTTACCCTGCGTTACATAGTCAATACCCATGGTCATCCGGACCATACATGCGGAAATCAGAAAATGAAGGCCCTTACCGGGGCACCGGTATTGATGCACAAAGCCGACGACCTCATGTTCAGAAATCCTGAGGCAGCTGAAATGTTCAAGGTATGGGGCTTTGAGCCGGCTCCTCCGGCAGACGAATATATTGCCCATGGGGATGTGATCAAGGTTGGCAATCTCAGGTTTGAAGTAATCCACACTCCAGGACATTCACCTGGCTCGGTATGCCTTTACGGGCATGGCTATATAATTACCGGAGATACCCTGTTTGTCGGTGCTGCCGGCCGGACGGATTTGCCGGGAGGCTCCTTTGAGACCTTGATCAAGTCCATCAAGACCCACATCTTTCCCCTTCCGGATTCCACCATAGTACTTCCCGGGCACGATTACGGCGACCGCCCCACATCCACTATTGGACAAGAGAAAAAGACCAATCCCTACCTTAGGGAATTTGGTGATTAAGTGATTCAGTTGTCTGTGTGTCTGTAGTCAAATCCAAACAAAATCCAGGGATCAAGAAACATACGTTACCAGGGATTGATCTCCTGAAAAGGGTCCTGATCTCCTGTCCCGTCGGTCTCCCTATCTGCAGTGTGTGGGATGATCTGGTCTCTGCTCTAAAGGAGAACCAGGTCATAATTGTCAGCGGGGAGACGGGTTCAGGGAAGACCACTCAACTCCCAAAAATATGCCTTGCAGCAGAAAGGGGTACATATAGAAAGATTGCCTGCACGCAACCCAGGAGGATAGCAGCTATCACCGTGGCAGCCAGAGTTGCCGAAGAACTGGGGCCTCATGGACCCAGACTCGTGGGTTACAAAATACGCTTTAAAGACAGTACGGGGCCTGAAACCAGGATCAAATTTGTAACGGACGGCATGCTCCTGGCTGAAGTGCAGCAAGATCCCAGGTTCAGGGAATATGATACCATAATTGTAGACGAGGCCCATGAGAGGAGTCTCAATATAGACTTCCTCCTGGGGGTACTCAGGAGGCTCCTGCCGTCCAGGCCCGGACTCAAGGTCATTATCACATCTGCCACCATGGACACAGCACATTTCTGCCAGGCCTTTGGCAAGGCCCCGGTAATAGAGATTGCAGGTCGCGGGTATCCCGTGGAGATAAGTTACAGACCTACAGAACAAGATGAACAGACTGATATAACTACTGTTGAAAAGGTTATTTTTGCAACGGAGGAGATTAGGGAGAAAGATCCTTTTGGTGACATACTTGTCTTTCTTCCCACGGAGAGAGAGATACTGGAAATCGTCAAGATCTTAAAGGCCGGGTGTGAGGATAAGGCGCTGATACTTCCCATTTACGGCAGACTGGCCGCTTCGGACCAAAAGCGCATATTCAAGCCGGCCCCTGTCCAGAAGATCGTAGTAGCTACAAACATAGCCGAGACTTCCATTACAGTCCCTGGAATCAAGTATGTCGTGGATTCAGGTCTGGCTCGAATTGCCCGCTATAACGTCAGGTCCCGTACCAAGGCACTTCCAATCACTCCTATATCAAAGGCCAGCGCAGACCAAAGGGCAGGACGTGCAGGGAGAGTTCAGGCCGGAGTCTGTGTCCGGCTTTACAGCGAAGAGGAATACGAGGATCGACCCGAATACACTCTGCCGGAAATACGTAGATCAAATCTGGCCGAGGTCATACTGCGTCTCTACGCAATGAAACTTGGGCCTGTTGACAAATTTCCTTTTGTGGATGCTCCATCTCCCCAGGCCATAAAAGAAGGATTTACCACCCTGAGAGAATTGAGGGCCCTGGATGCAGCAGGCAGACTGACCGGGACAGGGCGAATTATGGCCAGGCTGCCTCTTGATCCCAGAATTTCAAGGATGATCATTGAGGCCCGGCATGAGAATGCGCTGAAAGAGATTGTCATAATTGCATCGGCCATGAGTATCCAGGATCCTAGAGAACGCCCGGCAGAAAAAGAAAGCCAGGCAGACCAAGCCCACAATTCCTTTAAGGACCCTTCCTCTGATTTACTGACCTTTATCAAGATGTGGAATGCCTATCACAAAGAGCTGAAAGCCGGGCACAGCAGGAATCAGATACGAAAATACTGCAGGGAAAACTTCATCTCCTACAACAGGATACAGGAATGGAAGGATATCCATGATCAGATAATGGACATCCTCCAAGAGGCGGAAGAATTCCCTCAAATTACTAAATTTCCCCTCAATCAACCAATCAACCAATCAACCAATCACCAAATCAACAGGTCCATACATTGTTCTGTCCTCTCGGGCTTTTTAGGGCAAATTGCCCTAAAACAGGAAGGATCCCGTTACCTCGCAGCCCGTGGCAGAGAGGTCTTCCTCTTTCCAGGTTCCTCACTTTACAAAAAAGGCCCTAAATGGATAGTGGCAACAGAGCTCATAAGGACATCCAGGCTTTTTGCCAGGACAGTAGCTGCCATTGAGCCTAAATGGATAGAAAAGCTGGCAGGTGATCTTTGCAGGCATAGCTATTCCGAACCACATTGGGAAAAGCGTCGCGGAGAGGTGATGGCATGGGAAAGGGTCACACTTTTCGGTCTCCCCATAGTGGAAAGACGAAAGGTTAGATACGGAAAAGTTGATCCGGATAAATCCAGGGAAATCTTCATACGACAGGCACTGATTCCAGGTGAATTTAAAAAGAAATATCCTTTTCTTGTTCATAACATGGAACTGATCTCAGAGGTTCAGGACCTGGAGGACAGGACCAGGCGGAGGGACATAATGGTGGACGAGGAAACCCTCTATTCCTTTTATGACAGCGGATTAAGAGAGCTTGAAGGAATACTGTTCAAAGACAAATCCCCGAAGGGAAAGAAGCATCAGGGACTTGAAGTGATATTTAATGAGCGTTCTCTTGCCAGGGCCCTGTGTATTTCCAACAGTGATGTTCCTCTATGCCTTACAAAAGAAGATCTGCTCAGATCAATCCCCGATGCCGACGTGCTCGTCCAGTTTCCAGGAAACATAGAGGTCTCAGAACACAGTCTTTCTCTGAATTATCGCTTTTGTCCAGGTGATGAGGCGGATGGAGTCACTGTCAGTATCCCTTCTGGTATACTCGCCTCTTTATCCCCTGAGCCCTTTGAGTGGTTGGTTCCGGGTCTGCTACAGGAAAAGATCACCTATCTCCTAAAATCGTTGCCCAAGCAAATTCGCAAATACCTGGTACCCATACCCAGGGTCGCTGAAAAGATAGGAAAAGAACTCAACAAAACAGAAAAGGGCCTGCTTAGCTCATTACAGGAAGGACTTTTCAGGCAATATGGCATACGTATAGAAAGGAAAATGTGGTCAGACCCTGAGGACATCCCCCATCACCTCTTGATAAGATTCGAGGTATTAGACCGGAATGGAAAAGTCCTTGATTCAGGGCATGACCTCAACCGCTTACAGGAGAGCTGGAAAAGGGCTGCTTCTATCTTCAATCAAAATGACCCCGAATGGTTAAAGATCAAGGCAAAGTGGGAGGTGTCCGGGCTCAACCTGAGAAATCTTCCGGATCTCCCGAGTTCGGTAATGAGCTCTTCAGAAGACCAGGAGAATCCCATACAGGCCTTTCCAGGACTTATTGTAGAAGATAACAACGTATGTATAAGGCTTTTTCTCAATCAGGAGGAGGCCCTTTCAGAAACCCAGCAGGGGGCAAGGCGACTCCTCGCCAACTACCTGAGTAAAGAGCTTGGATATCTCAAGAGAAACTGCACACCCGGCGGCTTACTACCAGAGGCATGTATTGCCTTTGGAAGTACACAGAAACTGTGTCAATCCATATATGCCTTTCTCTACAGAGAGCTACTAGGAACCTGGAAGCAGATCCCAAGTAAATCCGATCTGCTAAATAAGGCCGGGGAATTGGAGGGGAAAGTTTTTCAGCAAGCTGGCCCGATTATACAGTTGCTGAAAGAAGTGCTTGAGGCCCACATCACAGCAAAGCAAGAGATAAGGCGTCTTCAGAATACCGCAATAAATAGGAAGAGCCGCTCCCAGGTCCTCAAAGACCTGGAAGCAGAGCTAATAAGACTCACTCCGCCGCACTTCCCTGAAAATGCAAGACTGGACCAGCTTCCTGACCTGCCAAGATACCTGAATGCCCTGGCTGTCAGGGCCCGGAGGGCATATGTTGATCCCCTAAAAGATATGGCAAAGGCATCTAGATTAGAGCCGTTCCTACTTCGCCTCAACGAGGCCAAAACCTCTCTTGATGCAAAGAAAGAAACAGAACTTGCAGAAGAAATTAATCAATTTGAGACGCTCATTGATGAATACAGGGTGTCTGTATTTGCCCCTGAACTTGGCACGGCAATATCCGTCTCTCCAAAGCGTCTCTCTGATGCCTGGGAGAGACTAAGGGCCCTTTTATGAAAAATTCAAGCGGCTACAACGCTGATTTTCGCACGATGCCGGGAACGTGGCTTTGGCTTTACAACGATCTCCACAACCCTTCCGGGACACCAATCTTTATGAAGTTAGGGGACACCGTCTCCTCTCATGATGCTCGTCATGTTTCACCCCCTCCCCTGTCGGATTATCCCGGATTATGTATGACAAATTTTGAAGAAAACAGTAGATTGGGCGGATCGGCATCGGAAAAGGCAGGGGTATCTTCTCAATAAGTCCGGGTATTTTGATTAGATACACGTTTGCTGGATGCACGCCTACGCAGGCATGACGGGCAATAAGAACATTCGTCATTCCCGCGAAGGCGGGAATCCAGGTACATCACCCAGACTTATTGAGAACTTACGTTTACTTTCTTGAAAGCCATGATATTTTAGAGAAAATCATGAGTATTGTTGAGGTGTCACGATGAGAAGAAAGGGGAAAAAGAGAGCCCCTGAGATTATCCTTCGCGGGGGCAAACCAGCGGCGGTCATCCTCGATATCGACGAATATCGGGAGATGCTGGAGCAGTTGGAAGACATGGAAGATCTCAAAAGGTGAATAAGGAAACCACAAAATGGAAATAGGCAAGCTCCTTTGCTGACACCTTTGCCGTTCTGAACGGTCATGGCGCACAGGGCCATTGACGCCGACAAATTTAGTGACTACAATGACCACATTGGTAGTAGATGAACGACTCGATTCCGGGAGGTGACATGAAATGGCGACTGTGGGTATCAGAGAGGCGAAAATGCGCCTGAGCAAATATCTCAAGATGGTTCGCCAGGGCCAGGAGGTGATCCTGACGGACCGGGGACGGCCAGTGGGCAAGATCGTTCCCGTTCACGCGACCGAGCTTCCCCTGGAGGAACGGCTCCTGCGGCTCACGGAACAGGGCTTGCTGGCCGGCGAACCATCACAGGCGGCCGGCGGGCTTCCACCGCTCGTCCGGATCACCGATGGCATGGCGCAGCAATACCTGCAAGAGGACCGCGAGAATGGCTGACGCGCTCCAGGTCGTTTACTGGGACACCTCGGCCATCCTCTCCGCCCTTTTCATTGACAACCACAGCGAGGCGGCGAGGCGCTGGGGGGCCGGACCGGCCGTGCATCTCATCTCGTCGCTGGCCCACGCCGAGGCCTGCGCCGTCACCTGGCGCATGGCCAGGGACGGCGTGGTGCCGGAATCCCTGGCCGCCGCGACGATCAACGCCATTGAACAGGGAATCTGGCGCCGGATTAATGCCGTACCCGACTGGACCATCGTCAGCGGCCTGGCGCAAAGGGCCACGCTCAGGGGCGCGGACCTGTGGCATCTCGGCCTAGCCGCGACCCTGCAGCGCGATCTGCCAGAATTGCGAATGCTGACCTTTGACGCCAGGCTGCAGGAAGCGGCCCGCCGGGAAGATCTCGCCATCCTCCGGCCCTGATGGGATAAAACAGGTGGATAGAGAAATTTTATAGCCACGAAAAAGATCCTGGTAGCAACAGTTGGAGGTTTCTGCTCCGGTCTGTGACCAGTGTGGAGAAGCGTGGATCAAAGACGGTGTGGCCGAGAGGTGGGAGCAAATGGTCGAAGATGCGCGCGCCAAGAATCCCGTGGTGGAGGTGGCGAATTGGGAAAAAGCGGCGGTGGTTTGATATGGAGTGTAAAGAGACCATGAAATGGAAATAGGCAAGCTCCTTGAGCAGAATCTGCCTTTGATAAAAATTTTTCCTATGCTAAGGTACTAAAATTAATTTCCCTGAAAAGGAGATAAATATCATGGAATACGCAGCAGCAAAAAGTACTGTTGACATGCTCCATAAGATTGAAACCATTGAGAAAGAAATTATGGATTTAAAATTAACTGTCCTCAAAGAACTCACTCCTACGGGGAAAAAAGTTATCTCGCTCAAGGGTATTCTCAAAGGTGTGGAGATCTCCGAGCAAGACATTAACACCGCAAAGCAATCTCTTTATAGTAAAGTAGTGTTGTAGATCGCTTATGAACTTAGTAGCAGACACACAAGCAAAATATCTCAAACTACCCATAATCACAAAAGACAAAATCCTTCAAAAACTGACCTCTGTTAAGACGATCTGGTGATTTAGTCGCCGCGTTTTGATATTTGATAATTCAACCGAAACACCTTCTATAATCGCTTACGAAGAACTGGGGAGACAGGAAATCATTGCCCCTGATTTATTTGCCAAATTGTCTGAAAATATGGTGAGGCCATGAAAAAAGAAGAAAAAAATAAGAATTTGGTTGAGATGTCAATGGCGTCTCGTGCTGAAGAGGCATTAAAAAAGGCTGTAGCCCGAGCGATTGCTGATCACAAGCGCACCGGAGATCCAATCGTGGTCTGGCGAGATGGCAGGGTGGTTAAGATCCCTGCTGAGCAGATTGAAATTCGTGAGCCAG
>JAJSZR010000017.1 GCA_030262715.1 Deltaproteobacteria bacterium | reverse complement strand
TCCTCTATCGAAACCAATATTTGTGGGACTGAAATTGCGCTTAAGCTGGCCAATAAATACAAGAAAAAAATACTCATAGCATCAACGTCAGAAGTCTATGGGAAACATATGCACGCCCCTCTTAAAGAAGATGATAACTTAATTTATGGTCCTCCTACTACTATGCGTTGGAGCTATGCGGCTTCGAAGCTTATAGATGAGTTTACCGCGCTTGCATATCATCGTACCAAAAAGCTCAGGGTGGCCATGTTTCGTTGCTTCAATACAATAGGTCCCAGACAGACAGGTCTCTATGGGATGGTGGTACCCAGGTTTATTCAGCAGGCGCTGAGGGATGAGCCCATAACAGTTTTTGGTGACGGCCAGCAGACCCGCACGTTCACTTATGTTGGGGATGTAGTAGATGCCGTATGCCGTCTTACGGAGTGCGAAGAGGCAATTGGTGAAGTAGTAAATATAGGGGGCACAGAGGAGATCTCTATATCAGAGCTTGCCGAGCGTATTAAGTCTCTTGTTGGGAGTAAGTCCGAAATAATTTATATCCCTTATGAACAGGTCTACGGCAAAAACTTTGAAGACATGATGCGCAGGGTCCCTTCATCTGAAAAGCTCAACGACTTAATAAGTTTTATTCCACAAACGCCTCTTGATACGATTCTTGAAAGGACAATAGAATATTTTGGCAGTGAAACTTGAAATTGGAAATTGGAAATTGGAAAAAATACAAAGATGTAGATGCGTTACCTAATTTCTAATTTCTAATTTCCAGTTTCAACATCGGCATTCAATTCGATAATACACGCTTTTTCGAAAAAAGTGTAAACTGGTGAATGAAGGATGCCTAATATTTTTAATTATATTATATGTCAGTTACTTTCCTCAACGCAGGCCTTTTTTTTCTTTACTCCTTTGGATTAAGTGCGTTTCTGACTCCATGCATGATCTGGCTTTCGAGACGCATTGGCTTTATGGCTCAGCCCAGGGAGGATCGCTGGCATAGGCGTCCAACGGCCCTTCTAGGAGGCATTGCGTTATTCCTGTCATTTATGCTACCCAATTTGTTTCTCAGGGAAATCTCATTTTCCATGCTTGTCCTGACTCTGGGAGCAAGTGCAATATTCTTATTAGGGCTGATTGATGATGTCCACGATTTGTCGCCTCAAAGCAAATTTATAGGGCAACTAATCATCTCTGCTCTGATTGTGGCCGGGGGAGTGAGGATACAAGGACTAGGGCATCCCGCTATATCTATAATTGTAACACTTTTTTGGTTCGTAGCTGTCACTAATGCGGTCAATATTTTGGACAACATGGATGGTCTGGCAGCCGGTATTTCGTTTATAGCTGCCTGTTCACTTTGGGCCTACAGTCAACTTGGAGGTCCGGTTCTATTAGGTCCGCCGGCTATGCTCCTTGCAGGGGCTACTGCTGGATTCTGGATATATAACTTTAATCCCGCTAAAATATTTATGGGCGATTGCGGAAGTCTTTTCTTGGGCTTTTTCCTGGCCGGTCTGACCGTAATAGGTACCTGGACGTCAGGACTACCTGATCCAGCAGGTGGAGGTTATGCCGGAGTTACCAGCTTGGTGCTGGTGTTGGTGGTCCCTGTGGCTGTCCTCATTATACCACTTTTTGACACCGCCCTTGTATCCTTTACCAGGGTCCAGACTGGACGACCTATTTCCAAGGGAGGGCGAGATCATATCTCTCATCGCATGGTTTTGCTGGGATATTCAGAAAAAAGGACTGTGTTAACACTCATGGCATGGGCAGGAAGCATATCAGCCTTAGCCTTGTACTTGTCATACCAGAGCGCCCAGGGACTTCTGGTTATGCTGAGTATTGTAGCGGTGATTTCCTTGTTTTTCGGAACATTTCTTACACATTTGAATGGCACTGTTTATGATGGCAAGGCAGGGGATTCAGATACCATATCTCGGCGATCCTTACTTTTATCCCAAGTGCTTAACAAGAAACAAATTCTCCAGGCAGTGGTGGATACCGTGCTTATAACCATCGCCTATCTGACTTCTTATCTTCTTCGATACGATGGTATTATTAATTTGTGGAATCAGCAGCTTATAGAAAAATCTCTTCCTTTGCTTATCCCTATCAAGCTGTGCTGCTTTTGGATCTTTGGGCTGTATAGGGGTCAATGGCGGTATGTGAGTATCGGAGATATGTGGCAGATCTTTAAGGCAGTTGTAGTTAGCTCTCTAATTATTGTCGGATTGCTTTTATATATTTACCGCTTCGAGGGTTATTCCAGGGTCCTTTTCCTGAACGATGCCATATTGACTTTGATAATGATAGGTGGTGTCCGTCTACTTATGAGACTTTTTAAGGAATATTTCAGTCTGCAGGCCGAACGCAGCAATTCGATACCTATTCTAATAGTGGGAGCAGGCGATGGCGGAGATCTGTTTCTGAGGGAACTTAGGCACAATTCAAATCACGATTATTTACCAGTAGGTTTTATTGATGACGATCCTGCGAAAAAGAGTCAGATAATCCATGGCGTTAAGGTCTTGGGAGCCAGAGAAGACATACCTGACATTATTAAAAGATACGGAGTTAAGAGAGTCTTTGTGTCTATCATGTCGGCATCAGACAGCCAGATTGAAGGGATTTTTAATATATGTAAAAAGGGTGGTGTGAAGTGTGATAGGGTGCGACCGCTTTTGCCAATAGTGAAATCCAGAGAAAAAGAGCCAGCCTGTTCAAAAAAAGATAAGGTCGTACCTTTTAGATCCAGGATGAGGAAAAATGAGCGAAAAACGTCTTTCTAAAACCGAGTGGAAACGCCTTGAAAAGGATCTATGCCGTAGTCGAAAACCTGTTTGGCCCCAGCTCACAGCCAAAGATCGAAAAAAGGCCCTTTTGTATTCGGATAAGTATAAGGATTTTATAAGTAAGGCAAAGACCGAACGGGAGTCTGTTAACATCATTGTAAGCATGGCGCAGGAGAGAGATTTTGTGCCGTTTGAACAGGCTGCGCCTGGTTCCAATCGGGTCTTTTGGACCTTTAGGGGGAAGGCGGCTGCCCTGGCCGTAACAGGGAAGGCGCCTATTTCTGATGGAGTCAGGATTATTGCTTCACACATAGATGCCCCCCGTTTGGACCTGAAACAGAATCCCATCTATGAAGATCTGGAGATGGCCTTTTTGAAGACTCATTATTACGGAGGGATCAAAAAATTTCACTGGGTAGCCCGTCCCCTTGCCATCCATGGCCTGGCACTGAAAGGAGACGGGAGCGCAATTCCTATCGAGTTTGGTGAGGATTCTAATGATCCTGTGCTTACAATAAATGATCTTTTGCCGCATCTTGCCCGTAAGGTGCAGGGTAAGAAAAAGATATCAGAGGCCATACCGGCAGAGAAACTTAATGTGTTGATTGGGGGGTTTCCTCTCTTAGGCCCTGAAGACCTGAAGGATGGCGTAAGATTACGTATTTTAAGGATTCTGAACGAAAGATACGGCCTGGTGGAAGAAGATCTGATAAGTGCGGAGCTGGAAATTGTCCCCGCAGGTGTTTCAAGGGATGTGGGCCTGGACAGGGCCTTTGTAGGTGGTTATGGGCAGGATGATAGGTCCTGTACATATGCCTCTCTTTACTCCATTCTTGAACTTGAGGAACCTCAAGTTACCTCAGTCGCCCTGTTTCTTGATAAGGAGGAAATAGGTAGTGACGGAAACACAGGGGCCAAATCCAGTTTTTTTGAGTTGGTGTTGCATGATCTCATGCGGAATGGAGGGCTTCAAATCGAAGCGGACAGCCTTGTGCGAATGCTTATTGCCTCCAAAGCCATTTCAGCAGATGTTACAGCAGGGATAGACCCTGATTATAAAGAAGTTCATGAAGAACATAATGATGCGCTGATCGGACACGGGGTTTGTCTGACGAAATATACTGGCTCAGGAGGAAAGTACTCAGCAAATGATGCTCATGCTGAATATGTTAACTGGTTGAGGCGTGTCTGGAACGATGCCAAAATTGTCTGGCAGGCTGGAGAGTTGGGAAAGGTGGACGAAGGCGGAGGGGGTACTGTAGCCAAATATCTTGCCCAGCGCGGCCTAGACATAATCGACGCAGGACCTCCCCTGCTCAATATGCACTCGCCCTTTGAGGTGGCACATAAGACTGACCTGTTTATGACCTACAGGGCGTTCGCTGCTTTTTACCAGGCAGATGAATGATCGATTGAGTGATTTGGTGAAGGATCTGTCAATATGCAGTTCAAAACCGATTTTCTGATTATAGGGAGCGGGATAGCCGGACTGAGTCTGGCAATAAAACTCGCCCCGCTGGGGCAGGTAACCGTGGTCACAAAAAAGACCGAATCTGACACAGCTACAAATTTGGCTCAGGGAGGCATAGCCTGTGTTTTCGGCCCTGATGATAGCTTTGATCTGCACCAACAGGATACGCAGCGTGCAGGGGACGGTCTGTGTCATGAAGACGTAGTCGAAATGATAGTCAGCCAGGGCCCGGACCGTATAATGGAGTTAGAAGACCTTGGATTGAAATTCAACAGGGATCCACACAATCCTGATGTGCTGGATCTGGGGAAAGAAGGAGAACACTCCCGCCGCCGTATAGTACACGTGGGGGATTTTACCGGAAGATCGGTGCAGAGGGTCTTGATGGATAGTGTCGATAGATTGCCCTCTGTTGAGATTTTTGAAGACTATATTGCAATTGACCTCATCACCGAAAGCATGATTAGGGCATATTCGCCCGGCAGCATGGAGAAGGAACGTTGTCTGGGGGCTTATCTGCTGGAAGTAGCGACAGGCAAGATTCACACTTTCCTGGCCCCTATTACAGCGCTCGCCATGGGTGGGTGCGGTAAGGTTTACCTGTATACCAGCAATCCTGATGTGGCCACAGGTGCTGGTATAGCTGTAGCGTATCGTGCCGGAGCCAGGATTGCCAATCTGGAATTCGTGCAGTTCCATCCCACCTGTCTCTATCATCCTAAGGCCAAAAATTTTCTCATATCAGAGGCGCTCAGAGGAGAGGACGCCAGGCTCCTGGACCCTGAATACCGGCCCTTCATGGAAAAATATGATCCCCAGCAGAAGGAGCTTGCTGGAAGAGATATAGTCGCCAGGGCCATAGATACTGAATTAAAGAATAGCGGAAAGGACTGTGTATATCTTGATATTAGTCACCGCTCTGCTGATTTCATCCAGGAGCGTTTCCCAAATATCCATGAAACCTGTCTGGGCTTTGGGATTGATATTACAAAGGAGCCGATACCGGTTGTGCCAGCGGCCCACTATATGTGTGGAGGGGTGGTTACTGATAACCACGGAGAGGCAGATCTTGAAGGCCTTTTCGCTTTGGGGGAAACTGCATGTACTGGTCTGCATGGTGCCAACCGGCTTGCGTCAAACTCTCTTCTTGAAGCCCTTGCCATGGCTCACCAGGCTTTTCTAAAGATCAGTGAGATATTTTCTGGTTTGAAGGCAAAATCATTTCCCCAAGTATCTCCATGGGAAACCAAGGGGGCTGTGGATTTAAAAGAGGCGGTTCTCATCTCTCACAATTGGGATGTAATTCGACGTCTAATGTGGGACTATGTTGGCATTGTCCGCAGCACAAAAAGACTTAAATTGGCCAGACAGCGCCTTTCACCAATTCTTGAAGAGATCCAGCAGCACTACTGGGACTATATCCTTACCCGGGATTTTATAGAATTGAGGAACCTCTCACAAGTTGCGGAGCTCATCATTATATCAGCTAGCCAGCGAAAGGAGAGCAGGGGAGGACACTTTACCATTGACTATCCTTACAAAGACGACTGGAACTGGCGTAGAGATACAGTTATTCAAAGGTATCAGAAGGAAACGTGAACATAGGCAAACCACAGTCTTTAGGTTACAGAGTCTGGGGGTTTGCTGTTTTCATTTCGATTTTTATCTTCTGGCTCTGTTGGACTTGGAGGCATGAGCTATGGTCTCTCTGGTGTGGTCTATTACAGGCATTTGAACATAGAGAGTCAATACGAGCATATATTCTCTCTCTGGGTCATTTGGCGCCTTTTGCCTTTATTGCACTGCAGGCACTTCAGGTCGTAATATCTCCTATTCCCGGTGAGGCAACGGGTTTTATTGGTGGTTTTCTGTTTGGGAAATGGATAGGTTTTTTTTATTCCACTATCGGTCTTACTCTGGGATCTGCAGTTGCTTTTTTTCTATCTCGTCAGTTTAGGCGATTAGTAAGATTATGGCTTATCCGTTCTCGCTTATATGGCAGGTTTGAGCATCTTGTCGAGCACCAGGGTCTTTTTATGTTTTATGTATTGTTTTTGTTTCCTGGATTTCCAAAAGATTTTCTGTGTTATCTGCTGGGATTCAGTCGCATACCATGGTTGGCCTTTATAGCTATAGTCATACTTGGTCGTATGCCTGGAACACTGATGTTGGCAATGCAAGGGGCCAATGTCTATGATAAAGATATAGAGGGATTCATAAGCATTCTGTTTTTGACCCTCCTGGTATTGCTACCCAGCTTGTACTACCGAGAGCGAATCTATCAGTGGATGGAGGTACATAGCCTTAAGGAGTAATGTAAATGCGGCAAGCCTTCCTTGATTGTTTCTCCGGAATCAGCGGAGACATGTTTTTAGGTGCCCTGATTGGTGCAGGATGGCCCGGGCAAGAATTAATGTCCCTCCCGGAAAAGCTGGGCCTTGATAATACAGCAGTTGAGATTCAGGAAGTTAAAAGGCAAGGCATAAAGGGCATTCAAGTCAAGGTCTCCGGGACCGAGCCCCAGCCATTCAGGAATCTGCGAGATGTGGAAGTAATTCTTGAAAGATCTGATCTGCAACCCAAAATAATACAACTTTCCCTGAAGGTATTTAACCTCCTTGCACAAGTAGAGGCCAAGGTGCATGGCTGCTCATTAGAAGATGTCCACTTCCATGAAATTGGAGCTGTAGATACATTGGTAGATATTGTGGGAACCATCAGCGGCTTAGACCATCTTTCTGTAGGAAAAATTTACTGCTCACCCATTCCCTTGGCCAGAGGATGGATAGATTGCGAACACGGCAGACTGCCTTTGCCTGCCCCTGCCAGTGCTGAGTTGCTAAAAAATGTGCCGGTTTATGGAGTGGATGCAGAGTGGGAACTTGTCACACCAACCGGTGGTGCCCTGATAAAGGTACTGGCAGATCATTTCAGGACCTTTCCTGAAATGGGTGTGGAAAAAATCGGGTATGGGGCGGGTTCAAGGGATATATCTCAGTGGCCCAACCTCCTTCGTATCTGGCTAGGTAAAGCCCAGCCATCGGAAAAGGGATCAGTCGTAATAGAGCTAAGGAGTTATATAGATGATATGAACCCTGAGTGGTATGAGTATCTGATGGAGCAATTGTTTGGTGTAGGTGCCCTGGACGTGGCCATGTCTCCAATATATATGAAAAAGAACCGTCCCGGTATTGAGATTACAGTCTTAGCCGCACCTGGTTATGAAAATAGCCTCAGTCAGATACTTTTTGAGGAATCTACCACTTCAGGAATACGTCTGAACAGGTGTCAGAGATACATTTTGCCTAGAAGGAATGGTATGGTTCCAACCAACTGGGGTAATGTGCGAGCCAAATTGATCACTAGGCCTGATGGGCGGTCCACAATTTCTCCTGAATACGAGGCCTGCAAAGAAGTAGCACGCCGGTTCAATGTCACTTTAAGTGCAGTTTATCAGGCTGTGAGCCAGATGTCGATTGAAGATTTCATAGATGAAAAAAGATATGTTGTGTCTCAAGAATAAGACGTTTATCTTTAATCCTGGCTCCAGGAGCTTGAACCTCAAAGACAAATTATTCCTCTTTCTGGCAAGTGGACTATTTTTAGGATTGATCCCCTTTGCCCCGGGTACATTCGGGAGCCTCTTAGGCATTCCTCTCCACTGGCTATTCAGTCATCTTCCAATTTTCCTGGGAATATGTTCTCTTGGATTCGTTATCCTGATATCTGTGTGGATCTCAGGCAGGGCAGAGCTTTTGCTGGGAAATAAAGATCCATCTCAAATAGTGATAGATGAAGCGGTCGGCATGGCAGTGGCGCTTGCGGGCGCTCCCATTGAACCTTTTTTTATTATAGTTGCTTTTTTGTTTTTTCGTTTTTTTGACATCTGGAAGCCCTTTCCAATAAAATATATAGATAGGTCTTTTCCTGGGGGATGGGGTATTGTGCTTGATGATGTTGCAGCCGGTATTATGGCAAATTTGGCATGGAGACTGTGGGATTATATTGTACCTTTGATCTGAAGGTAGATGAGATCTTGAATGAAAATTCCCATACTTGCAAGGTAATTAGTCATGCATGGTGAAATTATAGCTATAGGAGATGAACTTGTATCTGGCAAGGTACTAAATACCACTGCCAGCTTTGCAGCTAATAAGCTTTTTTCTGCTGGTTGCCAGGTGACCCGGATCACATCCATTGGTGACGATCCCGATGATATCGAAGAATGTTTGCTGACAGCAATAAAGAGATCAAAATACGTTATCATCACCGGCGGGCTTGGTCCGACTACTGATGACATAACAAACGAAGTGACGGCCAAGGCCTTAGGGCGTCCACTAGTCCTGAATGAGATGATTCTCGAGAAGATCAGGAGGGCGAAACGGCGGTTTGTTAATCCTGTTTCTTTGCGGGAAAAGTTGGCCTGGTTACCTGAAGGTGCTGAAATTCTGAATCCCGAAGGTCGTGCTGCAGGATATCTCCTGGTCCATCAGGATATACCTCTTTTTTTTCTGCCGGGAGTACCCGGGGAGTTGGAAGATCACATGGTTCAGCGGGTTATTCCCAGGCTTAACAAGTTTATTTCCAAAAAATTAAATATAAGACAGCAGACCTTCAAGGTCTTTGGTCTGTCAGAGACAGAGATAAATACCCTTTTTGAAAATCTGGAATCCAGCCGGGATGGCTTGAGTATCGGTTATTATCCCAACTTCCCCGAAGTCAATGTAACTGCGACTGTAAAGGGCCTGAATCCGGAAAAAGTTGCCGAAATTTTTCAGATGGCATGTAACACAATAAAACAACTGCTGGACAAACATGTAGTTGCTGTAAATGAGGAAACTCTTGAGGCAATAGTTGGCAGACTTCTGCTTAAAAATCGTGGTGTTCTCGCACTTGCCGAGTCCTGCACAGGTGGTCTTCTGAGCCAACGGGTGACCAGCATTCCCGGCAGTTCCGGGTGGTTTGAAAGGGGAGTAATTACCTATAGCGACAAATCGAAGGAAGATCTCCTGGGGGTCTCTCACGAGACATTATCCCTCTATGGCGCAGTCAGTTCCCAGACTGCCGTGGAAATGGCAAATGGTGTAAAACGCTCAGCCGGTACAGGCTATAGTCTTGCCATTACCGGTATTGCTGGTCCAGCCAGTGGTACCTCTCAAAAGCCTGTGGGCACAGTCTATATTGCCCTATCAACTCCTGAACGGACAGTAGTCGAGCAATTCCGATTTTTCGGAACAAGACACATGATACAGGCCTTGGCAGCGGAAACTGCTCTTGATTGGCTGAGACGGTATTTGAGTTATGGTACGTACTTTCCTGGCTATAGACCTGCCGAGCAAACAGCTTAAGATACTCGAAGAACACCAGGACCGGTGGAAATCTGCTAAGGCAGATGTGAGGTGGATCTATCCGTCTAATATGCACCTGACACTCAAATTTTTGGGTGAAATTCAGGAATCAAGTATGGAAAGTGTGGTAGCTGTCTGCAAAGAGGTCTGTTGCCTCCACAGGGGTTTTTCTTTGTCTTTAAACGGTACGGGCACCTTCCCAAACATTAGACGACCCCGGGTACTATGGATCGGAATCGGAGGTGAAACAGATCTTCTGTGCAAACTACAAAACAGCATTGAAACAGCCTTAGAGAAAAAGGGGTTCCCACGGGAAGACCGTGTCTTTATGCCTCACCTGACTGTAGGCCGAGTCCGTTCTCCCCGCAAGCTTCCACGGCTTCTTGAAATATTTGTAAAGGATAAGATTGTAATTGAGCCTTTTACAGTAGAAGAAGTAATTGCGTACAAAAGCCTGCTAACTCCCCGTGGACCTTTGTATAGTCCTCTGGCTCGATGCGGTTTAGGGCCGGGGAAGAAATGAACTGCTAAAAAAATGAACATCGAACATCGAATGTTGAATGAGAAAAGATGAAGAAACAGAGGTCAGAAGCCAGAAGCCGGAGGTCGGAGGTCGGAAAAACAGCAACCAAATATTCCTGAACCTTTGTTTCTCATTTGGTGTTTGTTTTTCATTCGATGTTGGACGTTCGATGTTCGATGTTCGACGTTCATCTTTCAATGTTACCTGTGAACGTCTATCTTATCTTATGCAGGCTGCCTTAACCTGTTTCAGATCTGTATCTCCCCTTAAAACCTTTTGCATACCGTCCTGCTTCAGGGTAAACATTCCCTGCTTCATGGCATGCTCCCGTATCTTTTCCACGGAGCATTTCTTCTGTATAAGCTCCTTAAAGCTGTCATCCGACACAAGCAGTTCGTGAATCGCAAGCCTGCCTCTGAATCCAGTCCTGTTGCAATATTGGCAGCCTTTTGGCCGATAAAGTGTTATTTTATTTAGATCTGATGGCTCTAAGGGTTGAGTTGGATGAAAACCGTACTCGTGTAATATATGTTCTTTCTCGCTGTCGTCAGGCTCATAAGCTTCGCGACACTTGGGACAAAGTCTTTTTACCAGCCTCTGTGCTAAAACCCCCAAGAGGGCGTCAGCAAAGTTGTATGGGTCCATTCCCATCCCCAAAAGCCTTGTAACTGTCTCCGGAGCGGAATTGGTATGGAGAGTTGAGAAAACCAGGTGCCCCGTCAGGGAGGCCTCTATTATTGTCCTGGCAGTTTCTTCGTCTCGAGTTTCGCCGATCATTATCACATCAGGGTCTGCCCTTAAAAAGGCCCTGAGAACCCGGGCAAAAGTCAGGCCTATATAGGGTTTCACCTGCACCTGACGCAATCCATCCTGCACGATTTCTACAGGATCTTCTGCTGTCCAGATTTTTTTATCAGGCTGGTTTATATAGCCTAGTGCAGCATGCAGGGTAGTTGTCTTTCCTGATCCAGTAGGACCAACCAAAAATATAAGCCCGTAAGGCAGATGCAAAAGCTGTTTCATCTGCTCCAGGTTGTGATCAAGGAGCCCTATGCGATCAATTGACATGGCCTCGGAAGAGGACAGTAACCTGAGTACGATATCTTCGTTGCCTTCAGTTGTAGGAAGTGTAGCTACACGTAATTCCAGGATCTTGCCGGCGCGAGTCTTGAACTTTATTTTTCCGTCTTGAGGCAGGCGTTTCTCGGCAATGTCAAGGTTAGACATGATCTTGACTCTGGATACCATTGCCCGCTTGTAGTTATATGGAATGGTCTGATAACGCATGCAATCACCATCAATCCTGAAGCGGACAAGGGCTCCCCGTTTGCCTGTCAAGGATTCAATGTGAATATCAGAAGCCCGGCGTTGGTAAGCGTCCTCTATAGTTCTATTGGCTATCTGTACTACTACGTTATCAGATTCTGATACTAAGCCTTCATCCTCTTCTTCTAATTCCGCGTCCTCATCAACCAGTTCCAGTTGATCAAACACGTCATCATCAGTTCCTTCTGCAAAATATTTTCCATAGAAATAGTCTATGAATCTGTTGATATCTTCCTGTAGGGAAACCGCAAATTGAAAGTTTTTGGCCTTAAGGACCCTTCTTATATTGTCTATCTTTTCTGAGTCATGGGGGTTATCCAGTGCAACTGTAAGTGTTCCTGATTTTTCGCGAATCGGGGCACAGAAATTGGTCCTGAAAAAGTGCTCTTTGATCCCGCGTACGCAAGATGGTATGGTCCCTACTTCCAGTTCGTCAAATTCCACAAAAGGGCATCGATAGCATTCGCTAAGGGAGTGGCCAAGCTCTGTCTTGTCTATGTCAAACTGGTTTAGCAGGATACTTTCTATGGATTTCTTTTCCTGTTTAGCCAACTCTCCGCTCCTGTTAAGCTGTTCTTCAGAGAGAAGCTGATTACGGATGAGATAATAGAATCGGCCATACTTCTGAGCTGACCGGGAAAGTTCTTCAAGTCTCTGTTTGGCGTTTCTAAATGCTGGATCAAGACGGATGATTTGTTCCAGTGCCTCAATGGCTTTGGGAATTGCATCGGTTCGTTCATGGGTAAGTGCCAGTCGATATAGTATATCCAGTCGTTCGTCCTTGGACAGTTGCGTGTCCTCAAGCGCTCCCTGTAAATGTTCAAGGGACTCGAAGGGCATATCCAGCCATAGATATGATTCCCCAATTTTTGCTTGAATTATCCCCGGCTTGTATCCTGTTTTAAGTAAGGCCTTGAGTTCCTCTATGGCCTCTGAATAAAAGCCTGCCTCCATCAGACCAATACAATTGTTGAATTTTTTGTCTTGATTTTTTTCAAGATCTTCAGATCCAATAGTAGAATCCGTTTTTTCTGACTGGGTTTTTTCCCTGTCATCAATTTGAATTCTTTTCAGCCGGGATTCCACCTCAGTATGGAGGGGATGAGATTGATCACCTGTCAGTTTTAGAAGCTCTAAACAAATAAGACGAGCTTCTTTATCAAGACCTTGACTACAGTAAAGATCAATTTCTGCCAACCTGGTTTTAATTAAATTGTCTGAAGTTGAAGTGAGATTATTCATCTGTCAGTGTATTTAAGAGGCTTTCCAGCGTTGCCACGGATATTTGTTTATTCTCTGTCTTTAGGTGGCCAACCCATGGTCCATTACTCTCTGCGGACGGTTTCCAGGAACACTCAGGAGCTACAGAAATGGTTTCTAAAGAGGTGTCCAGCATGAGGGCCAGTCCTTTATCGGTAGAGGATAGGACTAATACAGTCGGATTGTCTGAGATCTTGGAATAGCCGGAAGATGAATTTGATTTTTGTAGTACCGGAAATTCGAGTTTTATAAGCTGTGATTCTTCCTGATTCGACAATTCCCCCTGCATCAATGGCTGAAGCTTTGTCCATGGCCAAGTCTTGAGTTTCTTTAATTTAAAAGTTTCCAGTTTTTTAATGCCTTTCTTAGCCCACCAGGGGGCAGCTCCGGCAAATGCTACATCTTTAGGGACAAATGCCACTTGCTTTTGGTCCCATTGGGCAACTACAAGTTCATGCCATGGGCAGGAAATGTCTCCTGAGGGTATTTCTTCAACAGATGGCTCGTAATCGCCGGTCAAGGCCCTTTCCAATATTTTTTTTTGTTTTTCAAGCCTGCCTTTAATATTTTTCTGAAAATGATGTAGCTTCACCACACCCGGGGTTCGGGCAAGGAGTCTTTCAACTGGTAAAATGTAACCTATACAGTCATCAAGGATCTTGATATGGGATTTGATCGCATCTACCAGCACTGAGCGCTCAGGTAACTCCGGCTCAATAGGAGCCACCTTTTCTTGTATTATAGCCTCTAAAACGGAATCTGCGGGCTGTTCCTGTTGCTCAGAAGATTCTTCTTTCAGGGCAGCCTTCCGGGCATCTTCGCAGGCAACTTCAGGAATTTCCGTGTCTATGGCTGATTCAAGCTCTTTCTTGGCGGATCTCAAGAGTTCCTCTCTAGCCTTTGAGTCCTGCCCCTTGTTCCAAACGATGTTTTTCAAAATATCAAGACCTTTCTGCAGGGCTTCGGGCCCGGAAGTAGGCATTTTTTCAGGATGGTCCGCCATCCCTTCAAGGATCATTGCCATGAGATCGAGCAGTTCATGGAGATTTTTATCTGCCTCTATCTCTGGATTTTTCTGGATTGTCTCTACCAGGTTTTTGGCTGATACTACATGTGTCTGAGTGACCTCCCACTCCAGGGTCAACAACAGTTGATTGAGTCGGCTGAACTGTTGTTCCAGACTGACGGCCTCTGTCTTTTTCTCTTCAAGCTCCAGCTCTGAACCTAATTCCAATAACTTTTCGTCAAAGGACGGCCCCTGATCTGTTTCGCCTTGCGATAACTCTCTAACTTCACTAGTTAAGGGGTCTATTTCTATCTGTCGTGATGCAATAAACAGCTCTTCAATAGTATTTTCTACGTTTTTAGCAAAGCTTTCGGGATCAGGGATTTTTTTTGTCTGATCCATGACTGTTCTCCTTTAGTATTTTTTATTTGAATAACCAGCCTGAGGTAATTATTCACTCTGGGAGTATTTCCTCAATGACCTGTCAAAAGATGCTTTGTTGCCACATAGTGGATGGTCCTCTTGCTTATTTCTTTCAGGGTTTCAAAGACCCCTGTGCCTTTAGTAGCTGCTGCTTCAAAAATTTTTGTCTTAAGTTCTCTGTTTAGATTTGTTTCAAGCTCTTCTTTAGTCAATGTCGGTATGGGTGTTGATACAAGATCATATTTGTTGAATTGAAGAATAATCGGGATTTCTTCCAGAGTTAGATTGTGCTCAAGGAGATTGCGGTGTAGATCTTGGAGACTTTCTATGTTCTTTTCATGACGTACTTTAAGATAGTCAGCAACAAAGACCAGACCATCCACACCCTTGAGGACCAGTTTCCTGGTTGCTTTATAAGTTGTCTGACCAGGTACGGTATAGAGCTGGATTCTTACATCAAAGCCATTTATTTTCCCCAAATTTAAAGGAAGAAGGTCAAAAAAAAGCGTCCTGTCTCCTTTTGTCTCAATGGTCAGCATTTTGCTTCGGGCTCGACTATTCATGGCATTATATATGTAGAGCAAATTGGTGGTCTTCCCGCATCGTCCGGGACCATAGTAGACTATCTTGCAGTGTATTTCCCTTTTGCTGAGATTTATTAGCGCCATATTTAATTATTTATGCCCAAATGCCTTTTCTATGGTTTTTACCAATTGTGCTACTCTCAACCTGAGCAAGCCCAAAGAGACATTGTCTCCAAATATTGTTACCAGAATTAAATCAGTGTTTATTCGTGCAAAGTGTATGCTATCTTTTTTCCCTTTATGGAACAGGAGTAAAAAGTCGTCCTCTCCAATAAGCTTTGCAATCTGTGAAGTGGCACCAAAGTTGGCTGCTGCCAACGCAGCAAGAGAAGTCGTGTCAAGATTGCAGGTTTTATCCCCGCAAACAGTCACTACATTGCCCGCTTCATCAATCAAAAGGACAGTATTAACGCCTGCCTTAATAAGGGTATTTTCTATCTGTGTTTTGGTTTCTTCCAGGACTGATGTGGTCAGCACTAGATCAGCCATGGTTAAACTCCCTAAAAAAGATTTTTGTCTAAAAGACAGATAAACTTTCACCTGAGACTTCCGTATTAAAGACTCTAATGCTTTTATCGACCAGATCATTTGAGATGTTAAAGATTTTTAGTGTGGATCTATTTTCTCTGATCGCAGAAGTTGCATCAGAGTATTACCTTAAGATATTAAAATCAGCGGTCGATAAACAATTTATAGTCAGATTGAGGCATTGGATTCCAGGGAGAGCTTCTTTGGTCAAATAAGTAAGGATCAGGAAATGAATCAGTCTATTAAATCATCTGTTTCAAACGGACCTGAGGATAAGGTCAGGGTTTTAATTGTGGATGACTCACCACTTATATGCGGCGCACTGAAGCAGATTCTCAGCTCTGCCCCTGGGATTGAGATAATAGGATGTGCCCCGAATGGTCAAGAGGCATTAAGTTTTCTATCTTCAATACCATGTGATGTCTGTATGTTGGATGTAAACATGCCTGGCATAAATGGCCTCACTGTGCTCAAACAAATAATGATAAAATCCCCCAAACCTACCTTAATGGCAATTTCTTTCACTGACGATGGTTCCAGAAAAATCTTTGATGCTTTTCGTTATGGTGCGGTGGATTTCTTTCAGAAACCCGTCCAGAAAGAAGAGGAGGACCTCTTGTCTCAAACTATAATCCTGCAGGACAAGGTCAAGCAGGCGGCGATGGTTCAAATTGAAGCTGCCCGATACTTGAGACTCAAGCCGGTTTCACAATCAGGGCAACCAAAGTCTGACAGAGAGGTCTCCGCAGTAAAATTCCCTAAAGGAATAGTGATAGTTAGCACTTCAACCGGGGGATATTCTGCTTTGTTGTCTCTGTTGCCAAATATGTCTTCCTGCCCAGAGGTCCCTCTAATCGTTTCTCTTGGGACACCTGCAAGATATCTCAATGCCTTCATAGAGTATTTAAAGACATATGTATCCTTTGAGGTCTTAAGGGGGCGTGATCGGAAAATTCTGGAAAGAGGTAAGATTTATCTTATAAGCAACGAAGAATTTGCCAGCCTTGAGCAGACAGGAGATTTGCTGCGACTCATTGTGAGTCCAGGGGCAGATTTATCAGACCGGCATGAGACTCTTGACCTGCTGCTGTTTTCGGCAAGCAAACACTTTGGTCCGGGCACTCTGGCTGTTTTCCTCTCAGGAGACAAGATGGTAGGATTGGGTGGAGCTCAAGTAGTATCGCGTAATGGAGGCAGGTTGTTGGTGCAAAGGCCTGAAGCGTGCCTAGCTCCTGGTTTGCCGGGCAGGATAGTCAAGCAGTTGAAGGGGGAGTCACGTTCTCCAGGAGAGCTCTCTTTACTCATGTCTAAATGGAAAGGGATTTAATTAGACATTTTCGGATGTCTTTAATCCACTACCAGGGGATACTATGAGTCAGTTTGACCAGGAAATCTGGCAAAATTTTGTGCTTGAAGTCGAGGGAAACCTCCAGGAGTTGGAATCAAATTTGTTGCTCTCCGGACAGGGATCCAGTAACGCTTCTCTTCTGAATAAATGTTTCCGTAATATGCAAAGAATAAAAGATGCGGCGGGTTATATGGGCTTAGAACAGACAGCCACCCTTGCCCATAATATGGAAAATCTGTTTGATAAGGTCCGTCAAGGTAGTCTCGTTTTTACAGAAGATGTTATTAACCTGATTTTTTTAGAGGTAGATCGATTGCGGAAGCTGGTGCAAGAAGCAGCAGAGAAGAATACGGAATCAAACAACGTATCAGACAATGTTGAAGATCTGGATGCTATACTCTTTAACTCACGTTCGAATAAAGTCGATTCTGAGGCACGTGAAGCAACTCTCAGCCATGATCCAGGCTCACAGGATAGACAGATCCGGAATGCGAAAAAGGCCATGGAGGGAGCAGTCTCTACTTTGTTTCCAAAAGAGCCGGCTGAAGGAAATGAATTTACTGAAGTGCTGGAAGAAGACGGAGAGATTTATAAAATATTTCTGGATTTTGCAAAGGAGATATCTGGACCTCTGGCTAATGTGCCTGACTGGCCTGAGGAGGAATGGTTGTCTGCTAGTCAAGATACAATCAAAAAGCTACGAGCTTCTGCCAATTACATGGATTATGGTGAAGTTGTAGCAGTTCTTGATGAGTGGGATGAAAGATTGGTCGAGGCCCTTTCAACAAGCTATGATAGCAGTAGTTTTAATCCGGGACCATTAAGACAGATTTGGTTGAGATTGGTAGATCTGCTTCCAGGGCTTGTCCCTGATGATAAGATGGCCAAAACAGGAAAATCCTGAGCCTTTTGCAAAACTCCGTCTTTGGTCCGAAGTACGCTCTGTGTTTTTTCAGAATAAGCGTGTATTCACCTTCCATTATCAAGAAATTGAATCTAATGGTCGATAACAAATTATGGTCAGGCAGAATGTCTCACGGGATTTTTTATTGGATGCTCAAAGTTAATGTCAAGGAGGATCAAAGTGACTGAGCAAGTTAAAAGCAGAGAAGAGTTGATTCTTGACACTGTACCGACTGGTTTAAATTCAAAACGATTTCAGCGTTATAAGACAAAATTAATTAGCCAGATTATTGAAGCGAACAAAGAGCTGTGGCTGATCCTGTCCATGTTTTCTATCATTGGCATCATGAATTATCTGGTGACCGCCCAGCAGATGTTGCTGCAGCTATATGTCATGCCTACCATTTTTTCCGCCTATTTTTTTGGACGTCGCCATGCCGTTCTGACCGCAGTGGCCAGCATCTTACTAGTAGGTCTTGTTTTACACTTCAACTCAGATCTGTTCAAAGAGATGGAACAATTCAATTCAGTGAGCGGCCAATGGTATGAAATCATTGCTTGGGCCAGTATGTTAGTGATCATTGCATATTCAATGGGCACTCTCTATGAGCGTCAAACACTCCAGATGCAGGAACTCCGGAAGACGTACCGGGGTCTTTTGGTGATTCTGCGCCATTTCATCTCCAAAGATAAATATACTGAAAACCATTGTTACCGCGTTTCAGTCTATGCAGCTAAGATCGCTACCTACATCGGACTCGCTCCTCAACAAATTGAAACGGTTCGTGCTGCTGCCTTGCTCCATGACATTGGAAAAATCGATATCGGCCGGGAAATTCTTCACAAGGCAGCGCAATTGACCACGGAAGAGCGTGAAACAATGAAAAAACATGTGGAACTGGGTGCTGATATTCTGGATTTAGTAGAAGCTCCCCTGGGTAAAATTATTCCTATCATTTTGGCCCACCACGACAAATATGATGGAACAGGCTATCATCCGACCACCGGGGGAAATATCCCTATAGAGGCCCAAGTCCTCTCCGTGGCAGATGTATATGATGCCCTGGTAAGCGATCGTCCTTACCGCAAGGCGATATCTCCATTTGAAGCCAAGGAAATCATCGTTAAAGGTTCGGGGAAGGATTTTGACCCCAAAGTCGTCGCTGCTTTCCTCAAAGTTTTCCAAAATGGAGAAATGGAAATTCCAAACCTGGTAATTTAGTGTTTCTTCAGCACCATGTATTAAGACAACATCAGGAACTCTTCCATCTTTTTGGCAAGGCTTTCGGCATCAAGGCCCTGAAGGCAGTATAGGTCATCTGGCTTGCCTGAAGAACCATAGTGTGTTACTCCCATAATGAGGAGTTGCTGGTATGCGCCCGCTGCCATAAGTTCCTGCGCCACTATGGCCCCCAGGCCTGTGCGGACCACGTGGTCTTCAACTGTTATGAGCGGCCCTTTCTTAGCTGCCTCAAGTATTGATTCTTTGTCTATGGGTTTGAGAGAGGCCATATTGAGTATCCCTACTGACAGGCCCTTTGAGTCAAGAATTGACCATGCTTTGAGAACCTTGGATGTAGCTGAGCCATAGGTAAGAAAGGTGGCCATATCCCCCTGCCTCAACCAGTCTGCTTGCCCGGGCTGAAACAAATAGTCCGCATCGAAAAATGGTTTCCCATCCTTTGTAGTAATAATCGGCAACTTAGACCTTCCCATACCCACAAAGCAATTGCCCGGATTGGTAGCCACAAAACGAATTATCCTATCAGTTTGATTCGGATCTGCCGGCATGAATATGGAAAAGCCAAAAAGGTTGTTTAGGAGTCCTACATAGTCAAGACTTTGATGGGTTGGGCCATCTTCTCCCACGTCCAGTCCCAGGTGAGTAGATACGATTTTAAGATGGGTCCTATTGAGGTCATTTAACCGGTGCTGATTGTAAGTCTCTGCTGCGGCAAAAACCCCAAAGGTGCTGAAGAAAGTAGCTAATCCCTCCCTGCTCACTGCTCCGGCACAGGTAGCTGTATGGTGTTCTTGTATTCCTGTCTCTATGAAGGTGTTGGGGGAAACGCTGTGAAAGCCCTGCATCTTTACTGATCCTTCCAGATCACAGCTAAACCCTATGATCTTTGGGGCAGAATCCGGAACGTTGTTCCTTTGGGCTAGATCCTTTAATGCTGCTCCGTAGGCAGAACGGCAGTCTGTTTTTGTCTCAGCATTGTAGACAATGGGCTCTCCAGGATCAATAGATGGGAAATTTGCCTCTGGTGTCTTACAATGCCCTTCTATTTGATGTTCGATTCTATTACTTGACCACAGCTCAAGTAGCCCCTGATCCTGTCCCAGTTCTCTTAATGCTGCCTGGGCATCCTCCTTTGACAGCGGAGATCCATGATACTTTGCCTTGTCCTCCATTAAGGAGATGCCTTTCCCCATGACAGTACGCGTGACCAGAACAGTGGGGCAGCCGGGCACAAGGCCGTCATGTGTCCATGCCCTCCTCAGGGCCTTGAATATGGTATGGAAATCATGGCCATCCGGTACATACAATACATTCCAGCCTGCAGCAGTATACTCATCCCTTACACGGACAGGCATGACATCTTCGGTAGAACCCCCTATCTGAAGATGATTTCTGTCAACTACACCGATCAGGTTTCCTTGTCTGAATTTTGTTGCAAAACGTCTAGCTTCAGATATTTGTCCCTTCTGTTGTTCCCCATCCCCCATGAGGACGATTGTTTTGCCCGGCCGATCAAGGAGATTTTGGGCAAGACATATGCCTGTACCTACCGAAAGTCCCTGGCCAAGGTTTCCGGTATTCCACTCAACTCCCGGCATGGTTTGTTCTACATGACCGGCACAAGGTGAACCAGCACGACGAAACTCGGTAAGGAAATCTTCTTCTGAGAAATAACCAAATTCAGTGAGTACGCTGTAAATGCCTGGAGAGATATGCCCGATGCTTACGACTACCCGGTCACGGTCCGGCCAGCGGGGTTCTGCCGGACGATGTCTGATTACGCTGTAAAGGACAAGCAGGGTATGGAGGGAAGAAAGAGAGCCCCCGGGGTGACCGCTTCTTGCCATGGTAGTGGAAAGGATAATGCGCGTAGCACATCTATTCCACATAGTCTGTAGCTGGGAAATCTGTTCCTGTGTAAGTTCATTTTGTTCTTTTATATCTATGCGAAACATAGGCATCCTTCACGACAAGTCAAAAGTAGTTTACGCTTTGTTGATCTTGTATTTTGGTAGTGAAATTTGAAATTTGAAATTGGGAAAAATACAAAGATGTAGATGCGTTACCTAATTTCTAATTTCAAATTTCCAGTTTCGACAGCGGTTACTTCAGTAAGGGTTTATTTCTTGCCCTTTTTGTCTTTAGATTTTACCTCGTTATCGTAGGCTTTTATAACCTCGTCCGTGATATCTACACCAGAGTCAATGAAATATATGCCGGGCATGTTCCTTTCCAGAATGAGTGTGTAGCCATGTTCCTCACCAATATGGCTCACAACCTTTTCAAGTTCCTTGAGTACTGGCTCCATACTTTTGGATTCTGCCTGGCGCATTTCAAACTGGGCATCATCGCTTTGATCTTTAAAATTCCGAAGGGCCTTCTTATATTCGCGTTCTTTTTCTGCCTTGGCAGCCTCATTCATCAAGGGACCCTTTTTTTCAAGATCTTCCTTAAAGGCCTTGATCTCATCTTGTTCAGCCCTGAGCTTTTCCTGAAGGCTTTCAAATTTTTTGTTGAGCTTCTCCATGGCCTTTTGGCCAGCTACGGATTTTCGTACCACTTTTTGCATATTGATAACAGCTATCTTTACCTGTGCGGTTTCTTCAGCAGTTACGCTACAGCACAAGACTGCGGTCAACAGAAAAACCAACAGCACAGGTATTGAGCTTGGGCGACCTTTCATAAGGCAGTTAATACCTCCTGAGCCCCTTTCATAACTCCCATCTACAAAATAATGACCACGGCGTCGCTATACAGCGCGTGGTCATAGTTTCCTGGGATAATCAGAATCTTTTAGACTATTTTATGATAACAAAGTCGTCTCTACGGTTTTTTGCCCATGCGTTCTCGTTGTGTCCTGAATCCAGAGGCCGTTCCTCACCAAAGCTCACAGTATCTATACGATCTGGATTCACACCCAGATTGACAAGATATGCCTGGGCGCCTTTTGCCCTTCTTTCCCCAAGAGCCAGGTTATACTCATTGGTACCACGCTCATCACAGTTACCCTGGATTTCGATCATGATCTCCGGATAATCGAGCAGGAATAGAGCATTTTCTTCTATTATGGGTTTCATGTCATCACGGATATTGAAACGGTCAAAGTCAAAATATATGGGGTGCATGGGGTTGCTAGTCCTGCCCTCAGAGATAGTCTCTCCAAGACCGGCAGCAATGCCCATCGTTTCGCCCGGGATTTCTGTCTCACCCATACCAACCCCAGCAGTACCGGGCATTCCTTCACCAGGCCCTACCGCCGTTTCCCCGATTTGCTCAGTAGGAAGTGCTGCTCCTTCCACGCCTTTCACTGACTTTTTGGCACACCCGGCAAGAAGTCCCAGGCTCAATATCGAGATCAGTGCCAGCAAACAAATTTTTTCTCCCAGATTTCCCCAATACATAAACACCTCCCGTAAAATGGTCTTTTGTCGCAAAATGCAACTACAATAGAATTATATTTGAGACCCACAGATTATGCTCCACTTTAGCAGAGGAGAAACAAAATTCAACCTGCATGACGAGTTTTATCTGCTAAATAAAAATTTATAGGTTTGTAAGCCAGTTCTTCTTCAGTCAGTTGCTGGAAGATAGGCCAATTTGGTATCATTGATATACGATTTAATACCGTTTACGATTCCCTCGGCCACGCGGTCCAGATAGCGATTACTTTTGAGACGTTTTTCCTCTTTTCTGTTACTGATAAACGATACCTCAACCAGAACAGAGGGCATTCTTGCACCTATCAGGACAAAGAATGGGGCCTGTTTGACCCCTTTGCTTTTCACATTGCTATATCTTTTTCTAAGGTTCCTTACAATCTCTTTCTGTATGTAATTTGCCAGGCGTGAGGACTCATCAACTTTGGTGTTTTTCATTATGTCGTTGAGGATGTTCTTGAGATCCCCTATTCTCTTTGTGGAGGTGGCATTTTCTCTGGCTGCCACCCTCATGGCCTCTTCATCCAGGGCAAAGTTTAAAAAGTAGGTCTCAACTCCCCTAGCTCTCCTGTGGGGAGCTGCATTTGCGTGAATAGACACAAAGATATCGGCCTTTCTGGCGTTAGCAATGGCGGTCCTCTGTGTAAGCGGCAGAAACCGATCTTTTTTTCTGGTCAGGACAACCTGGCAGGCAAGCTCTTTTTTTAGTCGTGAAGCTACTTTCTTCGCGATCTTGAGCACAACGTCTTTTTCCCTCAGGCCGGTAGGCCCGATGGCCCCCGGGTCCTTTCCGCCGTGGCCGGCATCTATCACCACTCGTTTTACGCAAAGGCCTAACTGTTGCGCGAGAGAAATACCATTATCTTTTAATTCGCCTTTGGTCTTTTTAGGAATTTTTGAGGACCGTGGAAGACAGGGAGCTCTCTGGAAGTAGTTTTCTCCAAAGGCATCCACTACCACCCTGAAGGGGTCTTCAAGGTAAAAAATCTTGGTCTTATAGGTCTTCCCGAGGTCAAATACCACTCGGACTGTACTACGGTTGAACTGGGCTACTCGTACCCCTTTGAGTAGCCCGTCCTGTATAGGGATATTGTCTTTGAGTTTTTTCCCTATACGGGCCGGCTTAAGGTCTAAATAGATACGTTCCGGAAGATGCTTGGACCAATCAGCAGGAAGATATCCCTTCTTAAAGGATACAGGGCCTACTGTGTCAATTACTACCCTGGTGTAGTCCGAAGCAGACCAGTACCTTACCTCCTGTACAGCGGCAGCTTTTGCACCTGGAGCAATCCTCGGGCTGAAGAGGCCGGCCGATCCCTTTTCCTTTTCATAATGTGTTGTCAGCCTCGAAGACTTTGTCTCCTGCCGCTGCTTGGGACCTAAGATTTTCAGTCTGTTTCTGGCACTCCTGGCCTTGTCTCTTTTTGGGTATTCCTCAACTATCTTTTCCCAGGCCTTTCGGGCCAGTCTGATATTTCCAGTACGCTTGTAAAGGCCGCCAAGGGCGTAAAGGGCGTCATCTGCCAGGCGGCTTTTAGGGAATCTCTCCACCAGGACCTGATATCGCTCAATGGCCTCCCTGATGTCCTTCCTGGCTCCTGAGTATCCATATAATTCACTATAGCAACGAGCCATCATGAAGAGGGCTTTGGGGGCAACCTTTTTGTCATTTGGATAGGTGAGATAGACTTTCCTAAACCTCTTTATTACACGGACCCATGCTGTTCTGTGGATACGGAGCCTGGAACTCCTGGCAAGGCGATCGTATTCGGACTTTGCCTGACGATAGGTGTATTCAGCCCTGCTAGGCTTTGCGTGGGCAGAGTCCAGGGCAATTAGCAAGAATGTCCCTGATAGAAAAAAAATGATAAACAGAGACAGAAAAAACCGCAGATGGATGCGGTTACGCTCAGATAGTAATAGGCTCATAGTTTTAGGAATCTGCGCTCTTTTATGTTCATCTGCAGTTTCATATTATTTTTTTACTCCTTTTCTGTCTTTGTACAATAGATAGAAGGTTTGACGTAAGCATGAAAGCGTTCATACTCCCAGATATTGACTTAATAATTACGTGAACATAGCCCTTTGTTACTTTCTATGTTATTTCTTTATTCAAGATTAGAAATGGGGGTTTTCCAAGTGGAGACTTTTCCTGAGAAGGTATATGACCACAGATCCAAAGTCAAAGGCATTTTGGATTCCTTCAAACCGGATTTTGAAAAAATTGAGCAGGTGTTGAGCAGGCATTTTGCTTCTCATATACCTCTTGTAAACGAGATAAGCCAGTACATCCTTTTCGCCGAAGGAAAACGTCTGAGGCCTTTACTTACTGTATGTGCAGCAAGATTATGCGGAAGAGATGATGAAGCCGTGTTCGACCTTTCGGCAGTCCCGGAGTACCTCCATGCTGCCAGTCTTTCCCATGATGACATAGTAGATGGAGGTGTGATGCGTCGCGGCAGGTCTTCTGCCTATAAAATCTGGGGGAATAAGGCCACGGTCCTGGTTGGGGATTTCCTCTATGCCAGGGCCATTGAGCTTGCCAGCCGGTTCGGGGACACCCGCATAGCAACAGCCATTGCAGAAGCAGTTGCCCTGATGTCTGAAGGCGAAATTATACAGCTTTTACAGGCAAAAAACCCGAGCTTTGACGAGGAGACCTATTTAGAAATCATTAAAAGAAAAACGGCATCGCTGATTTCAGCATCATGTAAAATCGGGGCCCTCCTTGCAGGTGCCGGAAAGTCAGAGGTGCAGGCCCTCAGCGACTACGGCCTCTATCTGGGCCAGGCATTTCAGATGATTGACGACATCCTTGATTATACTGCAGATGCCAGTGAACTGGGAAAGGCCATTGGGACAGACCTTGCGGAGGGGAAAATCACATTGCCTCTTGTTGTTGCCATTAAAAAGGCATCCGCAAAAGAAAAAGAGAGGTTGTTACAGGTGCTCAGGGATGGCAATCCCTCCGAGAAGGAGCTTGTGTGGGTGAAGGATTTGCTATTTAGTACCGGGGGTTTGGATTATACACGAAGTCGGGCAAAAGCCCTGGTTATATTGGCCCGTGAAGGTTTAGAGATATTTGCTCCATTAGAGACAAAGGACTTACTCAATGACCTTGCATGGTTTGTTTTAGAACGTCGCAAATAACGTAAGTGAGGTTAAGACAGTGCCAAAATCGACCGGGATTCCTTTCAAGAATGCTTTAAAGGGCTTTATTCTTGTAGGAGGGGCAGGTGCTTTGGCAGCAGGTGCATATGAGATCTTTTGCCCTAAGGCTACCTTGTGGGGCAGGGTGTTAACCCACGGTTCCGAGAATGTACCCGCAATAAGTCTCGTGTTCGACCAGAGCCCAAACCCTTTAACAGAACCCATTTGCAAACGACTGCATGAGCTTGAGATCCCAGCCGCATTTTTCATAGAAGGGAAGAGGGTCAGGAATAATCTTAGGGCCACGCGCTCCATGCAATCCTTTGAGATAGGGATTCATGGAGAGACCTACAGATCGCTTATTTTTCAAAACAAAATAGAATTAAGGCACATGCTCAAGCCCTGCCTGACATTGGCAAGTGACATCCAGGGAAGGGCTTCCTGCTTTCTCATGCCGCCTTATGGATGGAAGGACCTTCGATTGGTAAGAATGGCAAGAGAGCTGGGTCTTTTTGTGGTCAATCCATCCCTTAAGCTCAGGTGGTGTAAAGGAGTCCTTTTTAATACTTCAGTTGAGCGTATTCTGACACATGCGGGTCCTGGTGATATAATTCTTGTGAAAAATGATCCTTTGAGATCGCCCCCTGAACCCCTTTTTATTGAACTGCTCACATTGCTGATTATTGGGCTCAAAGATAAAGGCCTCAGGATCTGGGGACTAAGCCCTTTACTTCGTCGCCATTAATTGCATTACTGAAATTCCATTACTTATAGCTATTTCGCTGCAATAAGGACTGAGTGAGCGCCCCCCCTTTTTTTAATCAGTTGTCTCTTCCTTTCAACTATTTCAAAAAACTATTCGATAAGAGAAAGAGATTCTTCGTAACTTCTCAATAAGTTGGGGTAGATTACATTTTGCGACTATTCACTGGATTCCTGCTTTCGCAGGAATGACGGGCATTTACATCCAAACGTCATTCCGGCGAAAGCCGGAATCCAGACATCTTACCCTGAGTTATTGAGAAGTTACGATTCTTCTAGCAAACATCGCGGAATGAATGAGGAAGATGAATTGGGGCTTGACATTCATTACAGTAATCTCACGGCATCCATGACAAGCCAATCCACAAAGAGGCACAAATATAATGAATATTAGTATTAAACAGGGACTTTGGTGCCCCAAAGTATTCATGATTGAAGGATTTACAAAATCCAGAGAGTGCAGGAGTGTTATATTACTTTTTGCGATATTTTTATGTGTTGCAGGAGGCTATTACTTAACTTTCGTTAAATTTGCAAAAATCGATTATACTTATCTTTACTCTCCTCAAGAGTCTAATACTCTCCTCAATTATTTCAGTTTACAGATTCTCTATACTAACTTATTCTATATCCCAATTATACTAACCGCTATATGGTATAGAAAAAAAGTCATCCTGTTAGCAGTATTTTTAGGTACTTTTCATATTTATTTAACATATTCTATTCTTGGAAGTCTTATAATAGGAACCATTGAGAGGGCTGGAGTATTAATATTATTAGCTTACGTTATCGCCCTCATCAGCGAGGGAAAAGCCAGAGAAGAAATTAAGATGCGAAGATCTGAGGAAAAATATCGTTCTCTCGTGGAGTCTACAAGTGATTTAATATACATAGTAGATAAAGAATGTAAATATCTTTATGTAAATGATATGTTGCTATCTCAATTTGGCTTATTAAAGAGCCAAATTTTGGGAAAGACATTTGGCACATTCCATGCGACAGAAGAAACAAAAAATTTTGCCAAGAGTGTAAATAGAGTTTTTGAAACTGGTAAAACCAGGGAGTATGAATCTTACAGCAAGAAATATGACAAATGGGTTATAAAAACGCTCAGTCCAATTAAAGAACCTGATACTAAGAATGTAGTAGCTGTTTCTATAATATCAAAAGATATTACTGAGCGAAAGCAAGCAGAAAATGACTTAAAAAGGGCTTATTATAAACTCAAGAGAACCCAAAATCAGTTAATACAAAATGAAAAGATGGCAGCTATAGGGCGTTTAACATCTGGAGTTGCTCATCAAATTAGAAATCCCCTTGGTATTATTTTAATGGGTGTAGAGTATCTTGATAACACTTTATCAGGGAAAGATGAGCAATGTGCAGAATCTATTAAAATCATAAAACAGGCTGCGGATAGAGCAAATAAAATTATTGTTGATATTCTACAATTTTCAAGAAAGACCGAACTTAAATTTGAGTCTGTAGATGTTTGTAAATTATTAGATGACACAATAAACTTGGTTGAGCATAGTGAGAAGTTAAACAATATAAAAATAAACCGAAATTATCCGGAAGAGCCAGTAAAATGTAAGGCTGATAAGAATACGCTTCAGCAGGTATTCATTAATTTTGTGGACAATGCTGTCGATGTCATGCAAGAGGGGGGCGAGATTAAAGTAAATGTCTTTTATAAGGTAGCATCGAAGTTAGGCAATAAAGTAGGTAAGAGAGCAGATGATTACTTTAAGATAGGTGATAAGATGGCTGTGGTTGAAATTGAGGATACCGGCGAAGGTATTCCGGAAGATCTGTTACCGAAGATATTTGAACCTTTTTTCACTACAAAGGAAACAGGAAGGGGAACAGGTCTGGGACTAAGTCTGGCACATTTAATTATAGATCGGCATAAGGGATCTATTGATGTAAAAAGCGAGGTAAATAAAGGGACAAAGTTTATCATTAATCTGCAACCAGGCAACGATCAAGTCAAAGGGGAACAATATGGTGGAAAAGAAGAGGATACTATTAATTGATGATGAAAAGGATTTATGTTTCTTTTTGAAAACCAATTTAGAGAATACCGGAGAGTTTGATGTACTGGTAAGTACTAGGGGTGACAAAGGTATTGAATTGGCTCAAAGAGAAAAACCGGATCTAATTTTGCTGGATATACTTATGCCTGGAATGTCAGGTGATGAAGTTGCTGAAATTCTACTGGAAAATCCTGCGACAGCCAAGATCCCAATTATATTTCTCACGGCAATGGTTACTAAGGAAGAAATTGGAGATGTTATGTTAAAAAAAAAGGGGGGGCGAAACTTTATAGCTAAGCCAATAACAACCAAAGAGGTTGTGGCTGCTATAAAAAAAGTATTGGAAACATGAACACAGTCGAAACATAACCAAAGCCAAGAACCCCATGGGATTCGAAAGGCTCCTACGTCGTATTGGATTATTGGATATACTAATTTAGTACAGGGCTATTTTTATTTTCGAGACAATTAGAGGATTTTCTGATGGACAGAAAGCCAACCTATGAAGAATTGGAACAAAGGGTCAAGGAGTTGGACAAAGAGGCTGCTGTTTGCAAGCGGGCGGAGGCGAAGCTTTTCGAAGCGTTGAGTGAGCAAGAAAATATCATGGAGACCATTCCGGATATTATCTACGTACTTGATACGAACGGAAAAGTGATCAGATGGAACAGTAAACTGGAGGTCTTCACCGGTCTTTCACATGAGGAACTAATGGGCAAGGATGCTCTGGAATTTTTTGAAGAGGGCAAAGAAATCGTTGCTGAGGCAATTAGAGAGGTGTTCGAAAAGGGACAGGCCGAAGTAGAGGCATGTATTATTAGAAAAGACGGAACAGCAGTCCCTTATTGCTGGACTGGTGACTTGTTGAAGGATGCGCAGGGTAACGTTATTGGGATTACTGGCGTAGGTAGAGATATCACCGAGCGCAAGCAGGTGGAGAAAGCTTTGCAGAAGAGCGAGAAAAAATACCGGACCCTTCTTGAAACCACATCTGAAGGATGGTGGCTGTTAAATCCTGAACTCAAGATTATCGAAGTTAACCAGGCCATTTGCAATATGCTTGGCTACAGTCAGGATGAGATACTTGGAAAGACACCCTTTGACTTTGCAGATGATGAGGACAGAAAGATTTTTATTGAGCAGTCCTTAAAGATGCCTATAACAACTCATCGCAGTTTTGAAATTATCTTGGAAAAAAAGAACGGTGAAGACCTCTACACGCGTTTTAATGCGTCAACAATCAGGGATGAATCCGGAGATATACAAGGTGCCTTTGCATTGATTACTGATATTACCGAAAGAAAGCAAACCCAAGAAGAACGAGATCGTCTGGCAACAGCCATTGAACAGGCCGCGGAATCTGTGTTCGTTACCGGCAGAGACGGAATAATTCAATATGTCAATCCTGCATTCGAGCGTTTAACAGGATACAGCCGCAAAGATGCTATTGGGCAGAACCCGCGGATTTTGAAAAGCGGAAAGCATGATGCTTTGTTCTATCAAGAAATGTGGGATACCCTTATCCGTGGGGATGCCTGGCATGGACGCTTTATTAACAAAAAGAAAGACGGCAGCTTTTATGAAGCAGATGCGACAATCTCACCTATATCAGATACATCGGGCAAAATTACAAATTTTGTGTCTATAAAACGTGACATAACCCATGAAATAGAATTGGAGAAACAGCTCATCCAGTCCCAAAAAATGGAGGCAATAGGCACATTAGCGGGAGGCATTGCCCATGATTTTAACAATATCCTTACGGCCATCATCGGGTATGCAGGGCTTGCCCTTATCGAGGTCCCAAAAGAG
>JAJSZR010000016.1 GCA_030262715.1 Deltaproteobacteria bacterium | reverse complement strand
AGCCTGGCCTATCGAATCGAGACATCGGATGGCAGATCAGTGGTATTTTCAGGAGATACGGATTTCTGTGATGAACTGATAGAACTTGCTCAAGGCACCGACCTTCTGGTTTCAGAGTGCGCAGCCCCTGAAGGCTATAAGATACCAGGGCACCTGACTCCCTCTGAAGCAGGAAGAATTGCCCGGGATGCCGGAGTTAAGCGATTACTCCTTAACCATTTTTATCCGAATTGCGATGAGCATGACCTGATCACACCCTGCAGCAAGGTTTACAAAGGTCCCATAATACTGGCAGAGGATTTTATGCGCTTGGTTATACTTTGAACGGTCATAATTTGGGATTTCTTTAGAAACAATGCATGGCTTTACTTATTACTCAAGCAAATTATCTATTGAAGAAAAGATAGCTCTGGCCGAGTATTTTTATGAAAAACATGGAAGAGATTTAACAGCAGATAGTGAAATTAACAGGCTCCTTGGACTTTACAGAAAAGAGATTTCAAGGAGCTGCGAACTGATGGAGAAGTTTGGTGTAGTGACTGAATGTGCCATGTGCGCGACTCAGGTCCCGGGTGGTGGTTGTTGCGGGGCTGGCATTGAAGATTGGTATGACGAGTTTGTGTTGCTGATCAATTTGCTTCTGGGAAGGAAGATACCCGCTGAACGTCTTGGAAAAAAAGACTGCCTGTTTCTCGGTCCCACGGGCTGTCAGCTCTTTGCACGGCATCACTTTTGTGTCAATTATCTATGCCTGCGGATTACTGACCTGCTGAGTTCGGCAGAACTTTCAGATTTGAGGGCCCAGTCAGGTAAAGAACTCTTCTTGTGTTGGCAACTTGAGCGAATTTTGAGGACCAAACTTAAAAATAGGGAATGATGAATATGGTAAGGAGCTAAAGACCGATATGACCATTCCCTTGATTCTGATTGTATCTCCCACAAAAAGGGAGCTGGACTCTTTTCTCCCGCTTGCTCGCAGATACAAGTGCCCTCACCTGGTGTGCGGTCTTGGACCAGGTAGTATCTCTTTTGAGCTGACGAGATTTATTGAGAGCAGAGGCATACCATATGCAGTAATCCTGGCCGGTGTGGCAGGGGCATACCGGCGGACGGATGTAGAGCTTGAGGATGTATGTCTTGCAAGCTCCGAAGTCTATGGTGATCTGGGCCGTCACGGTCCTTCGGGGATTGAGCCGATTTCCTTGGAGGGAGATGAAACGCAGACGGAGTTTGCTCTTGAGCCTGGATGGCGCCAAATCATTTCATTGGAATTTGTGAAAAAGTTTGGCCTCCGTTGCGGCCCAATGGTCACTGTCTCCTGCGTTACGGGCACCAAAGAGAGGGCTCGGGAATTGCATAAACGGTTCAAATCTATTGCGGAGAACATGGAAGGGGCCGCGGCCGCACAGGTCTGCAATTACTATCAGGTCCCTCTTCTTGAGTTTCGAGGTATAAGTAATTGGGTGGGGGATCTTGACAGAAAAAACTGGAGGTTGGACCAGGCCCTGAATGCAACAGCCAGAGTCCTGGAAAAGATCCTTGGGGTTATGTTGGATTAGCAAGTCGCTTGGAGAACTCAAAATTTTGTAGGTGGCTCTAACTATTGTAGATTATGGAGAACGTTGGAAACAATAACAAGATCACCCTGGGGCTTTCTTCCTGCCCTAACGACACCTTTATTTTCTATGCCCTGCTGCACAACAAAGTATCTCTCCAATATAAGCTATCACCCTTAATAGCAGATGTGGAAGAGCTAAATCAGAGGGTTCTTGCCAGATCTATTGATGTGAGCAAGGTGTCCTGCCATGTGCTGGGGCATGTCCTGGATGACTACATGCTTCTCAGGTCAGGCAGCGCCATAGGGCGTGGCTGTGGGCCCCTGCTACTTGCAAGAACACCTTTAGATCCTCAAAATTTTGAGCAATGCAGGATTGCCGTACCCGGCGAATATACTACTGCGGCACTTCTCCTAAAGCTCTTCGCTCCAGGAGTTAAAGATCTGGTACCTATGAACTTCGCCTCTATTACCCAGGCGGTTGCCGAGGGGAAGGTGGATGGAGGAATAATCATACACGAGACCAGATTTACCTATCATGACCTTGGCCTAATTTGCGTTCAGGATCTTGGGGTCTGGTGGGAAGAAAAGACCGGGTTTCCGGTTCCCTTGGGCGGAATCATCGCCAAGCGTTCCCTAGGTACCGAATTGTTGCAGGCAATAGATACCGCCCTTGGAATGAGTATCAAGTTAGCTTTTAAGAATCCTGAAATCACTTGGGACTTTGTAAGGGAGCATGCACAGGAAATGTCTTACGAAGTTATGAGAAAACATATAGACCTATATGTAAACCAATATACCTTGGATCTCGGTGAGGAGGGTATAAGGGCAGTAGAATTTCTTTTGGAACAAGGACAAAAAAAAGGGATCTTTTCCTTTGGGCCCAGTACAGACTTACAAAAGGCCCTGGAAGGCCCATGTCCATGAGCATATATATGTGGGATTAATTGGAAATTGGAAATTAGAAATTGGGGAAAGATGAAACGAAAGCAATAAGGCCAAATTTCTAATTTCTAATTTCAACGTTCCTTGAACGGTTACAAAAAATGATTATTTGTCTGGAGGACATCAAATATGGAAGTTGATACAACGGCGAATGTGTGGACCATGATAATCGGGGCAGGACCTGTGGTCAAACTGGTTCTTATAATGCTAGTGGTCTTTTCTATACTTTGCTGGACCGTAATACTGGCAAAGATCAGGAGATTTCGTCAGGCAAGACTTGGCAATGAGGATTTTGAAAGGCTCTTTTGGGAGAGTCCTAGCCTCACTCAGGCTCACAGCCACGCAAGGACAATGCCGGAGATTCCTATGGCAGGGGTATTTCTTGAAGGATATAAAGAGTTGAAGCGTCTTCAGAAATGTCCCAACACACGGAATACAGCTCTTAGCCTGAGGGTATGGCTTGAGACCCTGGAGAGAAGCCTTAACAAGGGTATTCAGGAGGAGCTGGCTACCATGGAACGTACACTTCCCTTTCTGGCAACTACTGGGAATGCCGCTCCCTTTATCGGTCTCTTTGGTACTGTGTGGGGGATCATGAGTAGTTTTCATAGTATCGGGCTTAAGGGCTCGGCAAGTCTTGCTACAGTGGCTCCTGGTATCTCAGAGGCCCTGATTGCTACCGCTGCAGGCCTCGCAGCTGCCATACCTGCAGTTATTGCATTTAATGGTTTTATGAGCTGGATGGGCCAGATGGAGATTCAACTCCAGGGATTTTCAAACGATTTTTTGAATACTGTTGAAAGGCAACTCCTTCATGGCAAGGGGAATTCTCAGGAACCAACATAAGAGAGGAATGAATGGCTAATAGTTCAGGGCAGATGAACGGTAAACGGCACTATATGTCCGAAATTAACGTGACGCCCCTGGTAGATGTGGTCATAGTGCTGTTGATCATCTTCATGGTCACCGCACCAATGATGACCAAGGGGCTGGACGTTAAGCTCCCAAAGACCACGGCCAAGTCCCTTCCCCAAAAGAAGAAGAACATAGTTATCACGGTTAATGAGAAGGGGAAAATCTATCTCAGCAAGGTCGCTGTGGACGAAGTGGTTTTAAGACGGCGCCTTGCCGAAATGAAGCACGAGGGACGTGCCCAACAGGTCCTCCTCAAAGCAGACAGGACCGTTCCCTATGGGACGGTTGCCAGAGTAATGGCCACAATTCGTGAGGCGGGCATAGAGGATCTGGGCCTGGTGACAGAGCCTTTGGAGCCTTCTAAAAAGAGACATAAACGATCTGAGTCAAAGAAGAATGTCAAAGGGAATAGCAAGTCAGGTTAACGAGAATTGGAAGTCTGCGTTTATAGGGGCCCTTGTGATACACCTTGCGCTGGCTATATTCTCCATTGTTGCGCCAAATCTATGGGAAAGGTCTCGGCCAATGCCCCCGGTTTACACCGTTAAGCTTTTTGAGACAGTCGATCTGCCTTCATCAAAGAAAGCTATATCAAAAAAACAGGCTCCGAGTGTTAAAACAAAACCAAAGGTCAAAAAAAAAGAAGCAAAAGTAGCACCTCTGCCAACGAAATCAAAGCCAAAGCCGAAAAAGGCAGTGTCTCTTCGCCCCAAGAAGCCCAAACCAAAACCAGTTGCTACCAAGGACACAAATAAACTCTTGAGTAAGCGTATAAATGATATTAAAGAAAGCGTAAAGGAAAAAGAGTCAGAAGCCCTTATCAAGAATAGATTGAGCGCCATAAGATCCAGCGTTGAGGCCAAGGCAAAGAAGTCCGCGACAGTGGCTGCTGGAATGGGGGCAGAGAGCGGACAGCAGAATGAGGTGCTCAGGCTCTATTGTATTGAGATTTGGGCCAGGGTCCGGAACCACTGGATACTTCCTGAGCAACTCCTTGACAAGACCGGCCTGACATCCATTTTGATAGTCCGAATTGCACAGGACGGAAGGGTACTCAAGGCCGAGCATGAACATAAGTCAGGTCATGCCCTGTTTGACCAGTCGGCCATGAGGGCAGTACAAAAGGCAAGCCCATTCCCTCCATTGCCTCGGCAATTAAGACCCGGTCCGCTGGAAATAGGAATCAGGTTCAGACCGGGTGAAGTGGGATTATAGTTATAAATTATGAACGATAAGAATATTTACAAAAAGACATTTGGCTGGATCTTTTTTCTCCTTTTTCTGATATCCGGCCCTTCTTTAGTTGAAGCGAGGCTCTATATAGATATAACTTCGCCGTATCTGCAAAAGATTCCCATTGCGGTTCCTTACTTAGAGGTTACGCCGAGCACCTTTGAGAACGATCTTCTGGGCCGAAAGATTTCAAAGGTACTTTCAGATGATCTCATCTTTCACGGCTTTTTTTCAGTACTTGATCCAGCCAGCTATGGAGGTAGGTTAGGTGCGGACTGGAGTAAATTCCGTCTGGACTATCTGGTCAAAGGTTCTATCGAAAAAAAAAGTAATTCCGTGATAGCCGAACTCAGACTGTTCGATATGTCAACCGGGGCCATGATACAGGGAAGGCGATATAACGGGCAGGTCAAGGACTACCGCATGATAGCCCATCGTTTCTGTGACCTCATAGTAATGGCAATAACCGGGAAACACGGGGTAAGCCTGTCCAAGATTACCTTTGTAGCCAAAAAAGATAGGCTCAAAGAGGTTTATTCATCAGACTTTGACGGGTTCAATATAAGGAGAGAGACTTTTGATAAGGGCATTACCGTATCTCCGAGGTACTCCCCAAACGGGAGATACATTGCCTATACATCTTACAGGACCGGGAGGCCATATCTTTACGTAAAGGATACAAAAACCGGAAAAATATATAAGCTTACCGCATACTCCGGTCTAAACATAGCTCCTGCATGGCATCCTGACAACCACTGTCTTGCCGTAACCCTGAGTAAGGACGGGAACCCGGACATATATATTATAGATCTTAAGGGACGGATAAAGACGAGGCTCACCCGAGGTCCTGGAATAAATGTCTCTCCAACGTGGTCGCCGGACGGGAAGCGCTTGGCTTTTGTGTCCGACCGTAGTGGCGGTCCACAGATATATGTGGTGGACATTCGAACCAAGTCTGCCAGGCGTATCACATACAGTGGAGCCTACAACACGGACCCACAATGGTCCCCCCATGGGGATCGTATAGTATACACAGGCCGGACAGAAGGGTGCTTCCAGGTATTCAGCATATCGCCGGAAGGCGGGGATCCCATTCAACTGACATATTCAGGCAATAATGAGAACCCCTCCTGGTCTCCGGACAGCAGGCAGATTATATTTAGTTCTACCAGAATGGGTCCTGAAAAGGCCTTGTTTGTAATGTATGCTAATGGCAGAGGACAGCGCATGTTGCTGCGTTATTCAAATGGTGTGGAGATAGCCAACTGGGGCCCTAACATTTTTTAGGACACGGCAGGGAGAATTTTGAATTAAGGTATAGATCTTTTTAATCTTCTTCCACAATTCACAATTCAACGTTTAGCTTCAACATTTTTTAATAAGAAGGAGTTTGATATGCGTATGTTCAAGAGTTCGAAAGGCATAATTCTTTCTGAGAAAAGTAATTCGGTTTTTCTAAAAGTAATTCGGCTGGTTATTGTTGCTTTACTGCCCATGCTATTGGTCCACTGCGCTCCCCAGGACCAGGTGAACATGCTGGAAAGGCGTGTATCTGCAGAGAACCGTTCTTTTAGCAATCAGATTAATTTTCTGAAGCAGGAAGTTGCGGAGCTGAAAAAGGCTACACAGAAAGTGGGTGAGCAGGACATCGCCGCTATGAGGAGCCGACAGGCAGAATTTGGAAACCGGATGGACGAGTTGGAGGCAGAGCTCCTCAGGCTGAACGGCCTGATCGACCAGATTGGTCACAAGAGTGAGCAGGAGGAAGAGGCGACACTTCGTTTCAGAGAGAATCTCAAGGAACAAATAGAAAATCTGAGAGAAGAAGTCAAACTACTTCAGGCCTCTACCAAGGTGACAAAGGAGGTGGAACAGGCGAGGAAGAAGGCGGTTCAGGGTGCAGTGGACCTGTATCAGCAGGCATTAGATCTGATCAAGCAAAAAAAGTACAAGGATGCCAAGAAGACCCTGAGGACATACATAGAAAAACACCCCCACGGGAAAAGGGTCGCCAATGCCTATTTCTGGATGGGTGAGTGTGAGTACAACCTGCAGCGCTTTGAAGAGGCAATTCTGGAATACCAAAAGGTAATAAGCAGGTATACAGAAAGTAACAAGGTGCCGGATTCCTTGCTGAAACAGGGTATGGCCTTTGCGAAGCTCGGAGACAATGAAAGCGCAAAGATCGTACTTAACAAGCTTACTAAAAAGTATCCAAAGAGTCCACAAACAAGGGTAGCTAAGAAGAAGCTTGCAAGGCTGAAATAGAAGTCGCCCCATAAATTAGATGAACCTGCGATTACCTATGTCAGCTTCATGGCTTAGGATACTGTGCTGCCTTTTTTTATTTTTTGCTGTAAGTGGGCTGGTTGCTGACAAAGCAGCATGCCGGAGGCATGTCCTATCGATATATGTGGGTGGGCTGTGGGATCTTAGCGGAGACCACGGCAGAGAGGGCCAAGCTGCCTATATGGCTGCCAGAAAGGCAGTAGAGTGTCTTAACTCCCAGGGGGGAATTAGCGGAAGGCATATTGAGTTGGTAGTGGCAGACACCGGAGGTGAGCCGGGCAGATTGTTACTCGAGGCCAGGAAACTTGTTGAACAGAAAAAGGTGGTGGCCCTGCTGGGCCCCACAAGTGAAGCCCTAATTCCGGTCCTGAGGAACTATGCAGAGACCCACAATGTACCCATTGTGTTGACATCCGGAGATGACCCTCTTTTATCCTTCAGAAAGAATGAATCCGTTCGCTGGACTTTTAGCATCTCTCTAGGCCTTAGACCTGCGATAAAGGCCCTTTTCCGGGAGTTTGCCAGGGCCGGTATTGAACCAGTGGCCCCCCTTGTAGCTGACAACACGAGGGGGAAGAGGGCTTCCTTGTGGCTTCAGGGCTATGGACCGGAATATCATTTGCGCATTCTGCCGCCCCAAAACTTTGGGCTACATGATACTGATATGGTTTCACAGTTGCAGCAATTCAAGGAAGAAGGAGCACAGGTGATAATGGCCTGGGGTCCAAGTAGTTGCGGGCCTGTACTGTCAGGTTCTGCAAAAAGAATAGGTATACATGTGGCGGTTCCGGTGCAGCTTCTTTCATCAGATATGCTAAAAAAATACACTGGTTCTTTTAGGCTGTGGACAGCAGCACCTCCGCTACTCTTAGGCAATGATATTCCATTATCGCATCCCTGTGCATTTAAAGTAAATAGATTTATGAAGGCCATGGGGAAAAAAGAAGTAAGGGGGTTTTCTATTGAGGAATTGCTGGCGGCAGGTGCGGCCTGGGATGCGCTCCACCTCACAGCAATGGGGCTCAGGACGTCAAGCACTGCTACGCATAGTGACCTGCGCCAGGCCCTTGAGGGTCTTGGTCAAAGATATTATGGGGTCATGGGTGTTTTTAAACCCCGCAAGAGGGATCATTCAGGCCTTGTACCAAGTTCTCTCATTATCCTTGAAAGGAGTAAAAATAGCTGGAGACCAGTAATATCCTCAAGTAGGCGGTAAAAATCGCCGACATGAGCTTCAGCAGCTAGTCATTTTTACCGACATCAGCACGGAGTTCCAAAAGCTTCTGATAAACTAGCTCCAGGAACTCGGTCACCGGGCCGTGTTTGTTCTCCCCTGATTGTGCATATGTCTTGGTTATCTCAACTGCCTGACGCAGGCATTCTTCTTTGGCGTAAGTTTCAAGTGTCATTATTAATTACCTCTGAGCCCTTTCTTTAAGATCTAGATTCAAGTGAATCCAAAAAACCAGGTAACTCTGACTTTAGCTTCTTAAGGGCCTTGCCCCTGTGACTCAAGCTGTTTTTTTCCTCTGGTGAAAGCTGGGCCATTGTGCGATTGAGAGAAGGGAGATAGAAAACAGGATCATATCCAAAACCCCTATCTCCTATAGATTTTTTGGTAATCTCACCTTCGCATTTACTCTCAGTGCTTATCCACCGGCCGGATGGATGATAGACTATGATCACACAACTGAAGTGAGCGTTTCTCTTGCCTGAAGATACTCCTTCGAGATCAGCCAGAAGCTTTTCGTTGTTTGAGGCATCAGAGGCATTTTCCCCTGAGTAGCGGGCAGAGTAAACACCCGGGGCCCCACCAAGGGCATCTACCTCGAGTCCGGAATCATCGGCAAGGGCTATTATCCCCGTGGCCTCTGCAATGACTTTAGCCTTCTTAAAAGCATTCTCCATGAAGGTCTTGCCGTCTTCTACCACATGTGGTGCGTTTTCTGCTTCATCCAGAGACATGATGTTAATATCAAGATCGGAAAGAAGCGCCCGGATTTCCTTCAGCTTGCCTTTGTTGCGGGTGGCGAGAATCAATTTTCTTTTCATATAACCTAACTCTCTATGGTATTAACCGCTTTACCGATATCCTCCTGCACCGGGCCAAACTCCAGGGATACGGCATTGGCTGGGCAGATGGAAAGACATCTGAGGCATCTGATACAGGCAGCCGAATTCAGGTCATCCAGACCGTTGTAAAAGGATATACCAGTAGGACATATGGTCAGACATGCCTTGCATTGCACACACCGGTCAGGATGAAAACGCAAACGCAGCCAGCTTATCCTGTTAAAAAGTCCGTATATAGCCCCAAGAGGACAGATGGCCCGGCAGAAGGGACGGGATGTGACAGTGCACCAGATCAATAGGAGTATCAATACGATAAACTTGTAAGCAAACAGCCAGCCTGCAGCACAACGTAGGCCCTGATCCAGGCTAAGTAATGGAATGCCGGCCTCAAGCGTCCCTGCCGGACAGACATACTTACAGAACCAAGTGGAGCCGTAGCCTAATGGATCCACCACAAGTATAGGGAGCAAGACTACAAAGACAACAAGGAAGAGGTAGGGCCCCATTCTGAAGGGCCTCCAGAATGAAAGCTTGGGAACCGGAAGGAGAAACAGCCACTTCTGTAACAGACCAAAGGGGCAAATCCAGCCACAGGGCATCCGGCCCCCAATAGAACCTATCAGACCAAGACTTCCTAAAACGTATGCCCCAAAGTGTATCTGTCCCATCTGTAGACTCGGGCGCAGAGTTGCCAGAAGATTCTGAAGGGCGCCAATGGGACATGACATGGTAGCAGCAGGACAAGAATGACAATTGAGCCCTGGGAAACAGATTTTTTTAAGAGGCCCTTGATATATGGGACTTCTCCACGGGAAAAGCCAGTAAGCATTAGCCAGCAATGTGAAGATGTACTGGCTTTTTCTGCGCAGACGTTCCATTAGCCGATTCCGATACAGCTAAGGCATATAGTAATGGCCTTATGCCAGACTACAGGCACCTCGCCGGACCAAATTCCCAGTGCCAGGAGTACAATAAAGGCAATTGTCACAAAAAGAGGAAGATATCGCCTCATCAAAGCCTTTCTTTGACCGATCCGGTCTTCTGGCCCAGATGGACTTCTTTGTCACGGCGGTCATCTATCTTTATAACCGTGTATACCCGTTTCGCCCCATGAGAAAAAGTGCTTTCATGCAAGGCCTTTGTTACAGCAAGGAGTTGATCAATATCCCCTTCAATTATCGTCCCCATGTCGGTAAGCTCATATGGAAGTCCCTGCTCTGCAAGCAACCTCTGCATGTTTACTACAAATTCTCCCACACTTGTGGATCCAGTTCCAAGAGGAGAGACGTTTATATCCATTAGTGCCATGACAATATCTCCTTTGATCAGGTTTTACTCCACCGCCACCTGGGACAGCGAACATCCTTCCAATACGAAGGTACAAAGAGTATAATAATGGTATAGAGTTCTAGCCGTCCTACCACCATACACATGATGAGAACAGCCTTTGAAAGATCAGGGAGCCCGGCGTAATTCTGGCATGGACCGACGCCAGCCAGCCCTGGACCTATATTGTTTAAAGTGGCAATGACCGAAACAGTGCCGGTAACTATGTCCACTCCCTGTCCGGTTACAATCAGAGTCGCAAATACAAATACAACCGCATATAAAGAGAGATACCCCAGTATGGATTGGATCACTTCTGCCGGGACCTTACGATTGTCAAGTTTGATGGATACCACTGCCCTTGGGTGAATCAGTTTTCTTATCTGTATTCTCGTAAACTTCCAGAACATAAGTATTCGTGCCTGCTTAATACCGCCAGTAGTAGAACCTGCCATTCCTCCCAAAAACATAAGGGTGACCAGGGTGATCTTGCACGCAGGTGCCCACTGATCAAAATCCGCTGTGTGGAAGCCTGTGCCGGTGAGTATGGTCCATACTTGAAAAGTACTATATCTCAGACTATCTAACCACGAGTCATAGGTTGCAAAGTGAATATTTGCAAGCATGACGAATATAGTGGTAACAATGCCTATACCAAGGTAAAAACGGAGCTCTTCGCTCCGGCCGAATGCCTTCCAGTTACCTGTAAGCAGGCGGTAATGGAGGGAGAAGTTTATTCCGGCAAGGATAATAAACACGATTATAATGAGATCGATCCACGGGTTTTGAAATGCGGCTATACTATCGGTCCTGGGGGAAAAGCCACCGGTAGCCAGAGTACAAAAGGCATGGCAGATGGCATCAAAAAAGCTCATGCCGGCTAGCATAAGCAACCCGGTCTCAACTGCCGTAAAGAGCACATACACGCTCCACAAGATCCGGGCCGTATCCTGGATCCTGGGCGCAAGACGGTCCTTTGTAGGGCCGGGCATCTCTGCCCGGAAGAGCTGCATGCCCCCAATTCCAAGTATGGGCAGAATTGCCAGGGAGAGGACTATGAACCCCATACCCCCCAGCCACTGGGTAAAGGCCCTCCAGAAGAGCAGGCTGGGCCCCAAGGCCTCAACCCTTTCCAATATAGTGGCACCCGTGGTAGTAAAGCCGGACATGGACTCGAAATAGGCATTGAGATAGCTTGGGATTGCCCCGGAGAGATAATATGGCAATGCCCCCAGGGCAGCAGCAGCAAGCCAGCTAAAGCCCACAATGGCAAATCCTTCCCTATGACCTATTTCAGGCTCTGAGACACAAGACCAGGAAAGCCCTCCTCCAAGCACAAAACCAATTGCGCTGGAGATGACAAAGAATCGCCAGTTCCCATCGTCGTAATATATACTGAATGCGATGGGGATCAGAAGGGCAACTGAAAGGAAAATAAGGAGCCAACCCAACAAGGCCCCGATAGTACCCGTACCCAGTCTCATGAGGTGAGGAGCTGTTCCACCGTGGGAATCGCCTTCTTCATGCTGAAGATTATCAGTCGATCCCCGGCCTTCAGCACTGTATCTCCTGAGGGAATGATCACCTTTCCTTGCCTGACCACTGCCCCAAGGTTGGTGTCCGCGGGAAAGCCTATAGATCTTAATGGCTTATCTACATGCGCCCAACGCTCAGAGACCACAAGCTCCACCACCTCTGCATCACTCCCGAGTAATGTGGCAACAGAGAGGATCGCTCCCCGTCTCACAAAACGTAAAATCATATTGGCCGCTACAAGCCTTGGGCTGAGGGCAACGTCTATTCCCAGCTTTCCAAGGAGCGGGATGAAATCCGGGCGGCTTATGCGGGTTATGCACTTCTTTGCACCGTGATACTTTGCAAGAAGGCTCGAAAGGATATTTGTGGTGTCTCCATCTGTGACAGCCACCACGAGATCTGCTGTATCTATTCCCTCTGACAGCAAATCATGGGCGTCCAGACCGTCAAAGTTAAGTACTACAGCACTACTCAAATGCTCGGCAAGATGCTCGCATCTTATCGAATCGGTCTCCACAAGGGCCACGTCTACCTTTCGTTGTTCCAGGGCCTTGGCTACACGAAAGCCAACTTGCCCACCGCCAATTATAAAGACCTTTTTAGGAGCCATGCTCCACAAATTGAAGAGTTCTTCTACTGCTGCCATGTCCCTGCGCCTCACAACCAGGTAAATCCGGTCCTCAGCCCGGATGAGATCACTCCCCCCGGGAATGATGGTCTCCTCATCCCGGACAATGGCTACTATTACAAAATCATAAAGTCCCCTCAAATCCTTCTGGTCAGCCAGGGTTATACCACAGACAGGATTGCCTTCCTTTATCTGGTACCCAACCAGGACCACCTCTCCGTGGGCAAAATCAACCACCTCAAAGGCCTCTGACATCTCACTGATCCTGAGTATCTCCTGGGCCATGACCTGGTCCGGGTTGATCAGGAGATCTATGCCCAGCCGATGCTCATTCAGTGGAGAAGCGCCGGAAAAATATTCCACGTTTCTGACCCTGGCCACACGGCGTAATACGCCATACTCCTTTGCCATGATACAGGCAATCAGGTTGACCTCGTCTATATCAGTGACAGCGATAAAAAGATCGGCCTTTGTGATATTCGCCTGTTCCAGGATTTGGGCAGAGGCCCCGTTTCCCTCAATGGCAAGTATATTAAGATCCCGCTTCGCGCGCTTTAGACGATCGGCATCTCTATCTATAAGAATGACCTCGTGGTTTTCTACGGAGAGCTGCTGGCAGATGTGGCGACCTACTTCACCAGCTCCAATGACGACTACACGCATGTTATACCGCTACGTTCTTTAGTGGTTTCCAATGGATGGCGAGTATTGGAGGCGGCGCCCGGACTTGAACCGGGGAATAACGGTTTTGCAGACCGTCGCCTTAGCCACTTGGCTACGCCGCCTCAAAAAGCAGGTGATGCTTAACATAAGGCAAATGCTTTGACAAGACCAGGAGAATTTAGGGATACGTCTCATTCCTGGAAAATCTCGCGCCTTGCACCTGCCTGCCGGCAGGCAGGTCTCGGACTTTTTGAGCGGAATCGTGTTTCAGGGTTTTTGGTGTAATTTGGATTGAAAATGAGGTTTGGGAAAATCTTGTACATAATGGGAAAAAAGAAAGGCGGCAGAGTTCAGGGCCGCCACCTTATATATACATTGATCAGGGAATAGTACCGGAGGAATCACCGGATGATGAGCTGGAAGAAGAACTGGTATCCTTTTTGCTTTTTTTATCAGGGCTTGACTCAGACTTTTTTGAATCCGTAATCCCGCTCTTTTTCCCTGCATAGTCGGTTACATACCACCCACTACCCTTCAAATGAAAGGAGGAATGGGAAATGAGCTTGTGCAGCTTTCCGCCACAGGATTTGCATGTAGTAAGTGGTGCATCAGAAAACTTCTGCCAGTTTTCTATAACTTCTCCGCAAAATTCACACTCATACTCATAAATAGGCATAAACTAACCTCCAATAATTCTAATCAGATACCCTGCTTGCTCAACGTCATTTCCGGATGGGCCCAAGCCAATAATCAAACTGAATATATAATCAATATTCAGTTTTTATTCAACTGTGAATGTGGAAGAAATCGATCAAGGACTGCATCCAAACCCCTCACACCTATAGGTGCCAATATGTCACGGGTCGATAGATGGACCTTCTGTTCTTCCTTATTACGGTTATCAAATTCAGGGTGACAATAATAACGACTAAACCTCATTATGTGAACAAATTCGTGGGTAATCACATATATTAGAAAAGGGAGCAGTCTCTCTCTCTTCCCACCGGATGTCTGATCCAGGATATTGTGATCATGGAGGCAAATCCTATAGAATTTCCGGCTGTCCCGGCCACTCAGTTTCTCTGCAATGTTTTTTCCATAACGGAGAAGATGCGCAAAGGCCTCGCCTGGGTATTCCCAGGAGCTGACTTCCCTGAGCGTCCTGACCTCATAGGGATTCCTGACCCAGTGGCTGCAGGAAAGGGAAAAGTAATCGCTTATTACATCCTCTGAGATAAATATTGCTTCGTCCAGGATCTTCACATGATCAGGTTCGAAGTACCTTATCTGCATAATACCACCACAGCCTCTTAGGCCTTAAAAGAATAAAGCTCAATATTATGATTATCAATAAAATAGTGCCATGACCATAGTATATCAAGAATAGCATAGCACTGAAGCATGAGTCAAACTGACAGGGATCTGCACAAGGTCATGGCCCGACTTTCCTTTTTTCAAAAATTGAATTTCAGTAACTCCAGGATATCTTCTTCATCGTCTATCACGGGGACCTTTTGATTTGCCATGATATGATCCTTATTGTAGGTTTATATAAGCTAAAAAATCAATTTATATTCTACACGGTCACAAATTGCGCTTTTTTGAAGACGTCATTCCGGCGAAAGCCGGAATCCAGTAATTTAGATATGTTCTGGATGCCGGATCAAGTCCGGCATGACGGTTTTGGGGCTCTTTAGAATAGCTGTTCCAAAACGACCTCAGCATATGGTCAGAAATCATTGCCCTCAAACCATAAAAATAGGCTCGGTAGTTTTACCCAACCCCTTGTTCCTTGCTCCGATGGCAGGAATTACGGACTATCCTTTTAGGTGCCTTGCCAGATCCTTTGGAGCGGGATTGGTAGTAAGTGAAATGATAGCTTCCCAAGCCCTTATACGTAACAGCGTCCGATCTGTCCGCATGGCTGGCACTGCCGAAGAGGAATTTCCCCTGGTAGTGCAGATCTCAGGATCAGACCCTGTTGTTATGGCGAAAGCCGCCCGGATTAACGAATCCCTCGGCGCAGCAATAATTGACATAAATATGGGGTGTCCGCAGCGTAAAATTGTAAAGACCGGGGCTGGTGCAAGCCTCATGCGTGATGAGGTCCTGGCGGCAATGGTTATAGAGGCAATTGTGGAAGCGGTGAGTATACCGGTCACTGTCAAGATGCGCCTTGGCTGGGATCACAAAAGCATAAATGCAATCAGAATCGCCAAAATCGCCCAGGATTCCGGCGCATCCCTTATTACGGTCCATGGCAGGACCCGTAGCCAGATGTTCTTAGGGAAAGCTGACTGGTCAGCGATCAGAGCAGTAAAGGAGGCTGTATCTATTCCTGTAATTGCAAACGGTGATATCCAAAGCCCGAGGGATGCAAGCCTTTGCCTTAAGGTCTCCGGGGCAGACGGGATCATGATAGGAAGGGGTGCCCTTGGCAGACCCTGGTTATTCGATCAGATACTCCATTTCCTGAAAACAGGCGAGTACAAGAAACCTCTGGGTCTTGAAGAGCAATATTCCGTAGCAAAAAGACATTTTGAGCACATTATCGATTTTTATGGACTCCCTGTGGGCTTGTTGCTTTCCCGAAAGCACTTGGTCTGGTATCCCAAAGGCCTTCACGGGAGTGCGCTATTCAGAAAATCCCTGAATGACACTAAATCGTTTGATGAAGTAAAGGAGTTGCTCAGACGTTTTTACGAAACCTTGTTGACTACAGCGATAAGCTCAGGCTCACCTGATTTTGAGGGCCACATCTGATTACACTGCAAAAACCCTAACCTGGTCTCTCCTCCCGGGAATCATTCTCATGCCCTCCTTCATTGACAGATTCCTCCAGAATATCAGGTAAAAAAGGCCTGTTTACTCTGCTTATCTCCTCCCCATTATTGATAGCAGCATTCGTCCCTTCAGACAGATCACCCAGGACCTCCTGAATAGTTCTTATTTCAGTTGCCGCAAGGTTTATTGTCTGATCAACTTCCTCCGGTGGCAGGGCCTCCTCGTCTATAACCCGCAAATAACCCTCGAGAACAGAACGTATTTTATATGCGGTTTCCCTGTGAACACGTCTGAGTCCCATTATTCGCTCCTCCAATTGAACAGCCTCCTGATGAGCATCAGCAACTATACGCTCTGCATCCAGTTTTGCCCTCTCAAGCATGAGTTCTGCATCTTTTTCGGTCTGTGACTTCATTTTCTCTGATAACTTGTGAGCCGAGGTCAGGACCTCCCTGAACTCTTCTTCCCTCTTTTTCAGATCTGCCAAACGGGCCTTATAGCTGACTAGCTGGTCCTTCAGGGCATTCTTCTCTTCTTCTTCCCTCTTTTTCAGATCTGCCAAACGGGCCTTATAGCCAACTAGCTGGTCCTTCAGGGCATTCTTCTCTTTAATCAGAGATGTTATGATCTCACTTACTTCCTCAAGAAAGGAGTCTACTTCTTCGGGATCGTAACCACGGAATCTGACACGGAATTCCTTCTCAATTATTTCGTTCGGGGAGAGACTCATATTATACCTCTAAGAAATCTGGTAGGCCAACTGATGAAGTGTCGGTACGATAAAACTGCGTAAAAAGATTATTGCAATAATGATCACCATAGGAGTTAAATCTATTCCTCCAAACTGTAAAGGGAGTATGCGTCGAACCCGGTACATTAAAGGTTCGGTTATGTTATACAAAAATCTTACTATGGGATTATAGGGATCAGGGTTGACCCAGGACAAGATGGCCCTGGCAATCAATATCCATATGTAGAGATTAAGAACAATATCGACCACCGTGGCAAGAGAACCAATGAAATTGCTTAGTATAAACATACTGATATCCTTTAAGGCCACTTGCAAAATCTTGAGTTTTGCAAACAGATTTATGAATTAGAGACTATTCTGCTGAAGACATCTTTTGCTCTTTCAGGCCTAAATGGCTTTATTAGCTTTCTATTAGAGTTATCGTACAATTTATTCCCCTAATTAAATACTGATTCCGCTGAAAATACCCCATCTGCTGCGTTGCTACGATTTCCTCGTTACTGCGACGTACGCTAAGTACGCCTCGTTCCTCGAAAATCTCGCGCCTTGCATCTGGAGCATTTTGAGCGGAATCCTGTTTCAGACTTTTTGCAGTGTAATCAATACTGATAATTATTTTTTCAGCCTTTGCCAAAAGGACATATTGGATAATTACACGTCTTACAGTTAAGACATAGTCCACCATGGCCCAGGGCCGCAATCTTTTCCCGATCTATGTATTCTCCTGCCAATATCCTGGGAAGCACCATATCCAATACGGTGGTGCGGAAATACATGGCACAGGCCGGAATCCCCAAGACAGGCACATCCCTGATATAGCTTGCCAGAAACATTGCCCCGGGTAAAACCGGACTTCCGTATACGATGTTCGTTGCACCGGCCTCCCTGATTGCTATACGGGTCATGTCATCCGGGTCAACTGACATCCCGCCTGTACATAAAATCAACTCAGCCCCCAGCCCAAGGGCTTTTTTTATCTCTTCCAGGATCATTCCCGCATCGTCCGGAACCAAAGAAACAGATAACACATCGACACCGTAGTCCTTAAGTTTTTCCTTCATTATTGGGCCAAAGGCGTCCTTTATTCTACCCTCAAATACCTCTTGCCCGATAACTAAAATGGCTCCCCTTCTGATCTTCCAGGGCATGACCCGGATAAGACCGCCGGCATTTGAGGCAATGGACACTGCCTCATCCACCACCGATTTGGGTATCACAAGCGGTATCGCCCTGCCTGCGGCCACAAGATCGCCCTTTTTGACCACTGTGTTGTCATGCCAAGTGGCCAGCATTACCTCCCCAAGGAGGTTAAAGGCCAACAAGTGCTGACGGTCTATCTGCAGCAGGCCTTCTGTCTCTGCGCGAAAACCCACCTTGCCTTCAGATGGCTGGCTGTCATATTCAATGCCAGTGCCGGCTATGGCCTGGGCCATGATAAGCGCTGCATCATCTTCATGTAGTTCATTCCCTGAAAGCTCCAGCACGTATATGTGATTTTTCCCCATGCGCTGCAAATGGGGTATGTCGCTGTCCTTAATCACATAACCTTTCTTGAAGGTAGGACCCTTTTTCTCCCCGGGGATTATTTCGGTCATATCATGGGGAAGGACCATCCCTACTGCCTTAGTCACTGGAACCATCTTTAGGGCCATTTGAACACCTTCAAACTGCTTACAAAACTTTATAGTAGGCACCGTGCGCACAGGCTCGACACAATATCTTACCGTCTTTCTGCACTTCCCTGCAGTCCTGCACATAGTCACCACAGGACTCACACTGTACCCTCCTGATAGGTCTTCCGGGCAGGTCACTGGCAGGCACTTCTACTCTGACCTCCTGCACCTTGAAGAGTTCATCATCACTCATCAGCTTATAGGCCTTTAATTGACGCCTGTACTTGTCCTCTATTTCCGGGCAGTACTTCCGTGAAAGCTCTCTTGACTCCTCTCTCGCAACTATCCTGTAAGCATTACCGGTCTTCAAATGCACAAAAGTCGCTGCCATTATCCCATAGTCCACCCATCTTAAAGAGCGTTTGCCAAGGGAACATCCGGTAACAGACTGTATGGCATCGCTGGCACACCGGTCTATTTCCACATAGACCATGAAAGACTTGCGATCATTACCCTTTGGATCATCTATACCCAGCAGGCGCAATCCCAAGACAGCAAGCCGAACGCCAAGGACCTGACCAGCACACAGATGCCCATGGAGCCGGGCAGATTCCTCCAGGAGTTCCTCAAATGGCCTTTCGAAAGTTTTAGTTGTCAATTTCATCTTTCCCCTCGAAATCATTAAGTTGCTCCGTGAGTTTGTTTATATGAAAATTTCAGGCTGAAGCTTTTCTATAACCTACTAAAAATACAAAAGAAAGGAGCTAGTATGAATTAATCTAATCCATTATCGCTTTCTCTGCAAAAGGAAATTGCAAACAGAAATATCTGCTTGGAATCGGAAATCGATAAATCGATCACGAAAGCACGAAATAAAACCACATTCAGGCCTTCGTGTCTTCGTATTTTCGTGCAAAAACCCTGATATTAGTGGAAAATCATCAATCACATAAAGATATAAGAATTCTTGAATAAAGGCTGGGAAAATACTCAGTGTATTGAGTAAATTCACTCACGATGCTGTGGCTCATATATTTTACTTACTGAAGGCCAGTTTGAGGATTCGCAACATCTTCATCATCTCCTCGGAAAACCCCAGGATCGACCCTATTACCTCGGCTGGCCTGAGGTTGAAACGGGCAATTGACCTGAGCGTCAGGTAAAAATACAAGGTTTCCTCATCTTTTACATCCTCAGGCCAGTGGCAGGATGTCATATGCCTGTCTCCCATATCCTTTCTTGTTATTGGCTGAAGAGATTCGACTACCTGCTTGAGGTCTGTTGTGATCTCCTTTCCCTTACGTATCCTCCTCACAGGCCATTTGGGGGTTGAATTCAGCTCTTTAATTGAGTCTTCTATCTGAGATGCTGTAACACCAGGGACATATACGAGATATTTCACTAATTCCGGTACATTTAAAGAAGTTTTCGGGCCCACGAGCTCTACAGAGCTTATTGTGATTCCTTGAGACATCTCTCCACCAAATGAATTTTTCAGACGATCCGGTTTCATATGTTCTGTCAGTCTAATGGCAAATCGTTCTGCCATGCTTTCGGTACCCAGGGGGATGGGCTGTCCAAAAGAAAAGCGGGGTTTGGGATGAAAGCCCTGAGAATAAGCAACTGGGATATGCGCCCTCCTTGCTGCCCGATGAAAGGCGTGGACCAGTTCAAGATGTCCCAGAAATCGCGCCTCTCCAAGTTTGCTGAAGGTCAGGTGGTAAGAAATTTTGTGATTTTGTGATTTTGTGATTTTGTGATTTTGTGATTTTGTAAGGAATGAAGTGTGAACTTTTTCCTCCTCGTAGATTACGGGACGGATATGCTTGAAATCACATACTCCACAGGTCTGGCATTCACCGTGCCTGCAATCCGGTGTGTAAGTCTCTTTCCGGGACTTCTCTCTTTCATCCAGTAGATACTCATTGCTCACACCGGTTAAGATGTGACCCCAGGGAAGAGGTGCCTTTGTGTCAATTGCCTTTATATATTTTTCAAGTTCGATATCCTCTTCAAAAGCAGCTTTTCTATACAGGTCCGGCATCAAATAGTCATTCCAGGCATCAAGACGTGCCCCCATTTCCCATGCCCTGTAAAGGACTCTTGTAAGCCGGCGGTCCCCTCTGGAGAAAACACCTTCCACGAAGCTCTGAAGCGGGTCATGCCATTTATAATGGATGTCCCGGCCCTTCAGGTTGGATCTCAGCAACTCAAGACGGTCTCTGGATTCCTGTACATTCAGTTGGCGCTCCCACTGAAAGGGGGTGTGGGATTTTGGCACAAAGGTACCCACACTGACAGTGACTTTTCTGCCCCTTTTCCTGCTACTTGCAAGTACCCTCTTCGCGAGCTTGGCTATTTCCGATACATCGGCCACGGTCTCTGTCGGAAGGCCTGTCATGAAATAAAGTTTTATGTTGCTCCAGCCGAGCCTATAGGCCTGGGCGGCCGTGTCAATGAGGTCATGCTCTGTAATTTCCTTGTTTATTACTCTTCGCAGTCTCTCGCTCCCTGCCTCCGGGGCCAGAGTAAACCCGGTCTTTCTCACCCTTTGTATCTGTTTCATAATTTCCGGATTAAGGGTTCCTACTCGAAGAGAAGGGAGAGAGACCGCAATATTTTCCGGCATATAGCGATCCATCAATGTACTTAAAAGGGGCAAGAGACATCCGTAGTCACCCGTACTCAGGGAGAGCAGTGAGAGTTCCTCCCATCCGGATGTGGCCAAGGCCTGTTCCAGCAGGGAAAGGACCTTTTGAGGGGAGCGTTCACGTACGGGTCTATAGGTAATGCCTGCCTGACAAAACCGGCAACCACGGGTACAGCCCCTTGCTATCTCGATTCCCATACGATCATGGACTATTTGCGTATACGGTACAAGAGGGTGAGAGGAAAAAGTGGCTTTTTCGAGATCAGATATTATTCTGCGTTTTACAAGACCTGCTTCAGGCCTCTTGGGCTCAAGAGCGGCAAAGGAGCCGTCCTTCTTATATCTGGGCCTGTAAAATTCCGGTACATAGACGCCGTCTATACGGGAAAGGGCGACCAGAATCTCATTTTTGTCGTTCTCTGTTTCTCGCCAATCCCTTATAAGGTTTGCGATTTCAGGTAGGGCCTCCTCTCCGTCTCCTACCAGGATGGCATCAAACAAATCAGCGACAGGTTCAGGATTAACCGAGCAGCTTCCTCCTCCAAGGATTATGGGCCACTTAGGATCATTTCTTTTCTCTGCCCGGATAGGTATGCCTGCAAGGTCCAGGATAGTCAGGATATTAGTGTAGCAGAGTTCGTATGGGAGGGTTATGGCCAGGACATCAAAGTCGCTTAAGGGTCGCCGGCTCTCAAGACCCCAGATACGCACTTTTTCAGATCTCAGGAGTTTTTCAAGGTCAATATCAGGGCAGTAGGCCCTGTCTGCCAAGGCCCAGGGTATTTCGTTGATTATGTGATACAGTATATGAAGCCCAAGATGAGACATCCCAATTTCATAGAGATCAGGAAAGATAAGGGCGATTCGGAGACCTGCTTCGCTCCAGTCCTTGTGGCAGGCATTAATTTCATTGCCAAGATAACGGCTTGGTCTTCTTATTAAAGGCAGGAGATCTGTTGGTTTCATCGCCGGCCCAAGTTAATCCGATGGTACTTTGTGAGCAAGTGCAGTTTATTTTCTTTTGTGACCTTGGTTGCTAACATAGCTATTAAGCTGTTAAGCTATAAATTGAGCACTTGAACAGCTCAATAGCTAAAAGCCCGCCCGAAGGGCGTTAAGTTCAAGGCAGGTATCGTATAGCATAGAGAGTATAATCCTGTGGGTAAGACTATAAACGTAGGTCTGCTGGGTCTTGGGACTGTTGGAAGCGGTACGGCCAGGATCCTGCTGGAACATCCGGAACTTCTAGAGCAACGCATTGGTACAAGTATAAGGCTTGCGCGGATCTGTGACCTGGACATTACTACTTCCAGGGGTTTTCCGGTACCCTCCGAGATCCTTACTGATGACATAAGATCCCTTCTTGATGACCCGGAGTTAGACATATTTATTGAGCTCATAGGCGGTCTTGAGCCAGCCCGGACCTTTGTGCTTGAGGCTATTCAAAAAGGAAAGCATGTTATTACAGCAAACAAGGCCCTGCTTGCAGCTCATGGCCACGAGATTTTTAAGGCAGCAGCGAGACATGGCGTTGAGTTGGGGTTTGAGGCCAGTGTGGGCGGCGGAATACCTGTTGTTAAGGCAGTGAAAGAGGGCCTTGTGGCAAATCGTCTTCATACGGTCATGGGTATAATGAATGGTACTGCCAACTATATCCTTACGCGGATGACCGAAGAGGGCATGGCCTTTCAAGATGTGCTGGCAGATGCGCAGCGCCTCGGCTATGCTGAGGCGGATCCTGCCCATGATGTTGAGGGTATTGATACAGCCCATAAGCTTGTCATCATGGCCATGCTGGCTTTTGGTACCCCGGTTGAGCTTTCAGATATCTACATCGAAGGTATATCCAAACTTTCGCCTTTGGATATTTCCTTTGCAAAGGAATTTGGATACAGGATCAAGCTTCTCGCCATTGCGAGAAATGGCAGTGATGGGCTTGAGCTGAGAGTCCACCCGACCATGATCCCGTCAGAGCACCTTTTGGCACAAGTTGGAGGGGTCTACAATGCCTTTTACTTCATTGGTGACTCGGTAGGAAAGGTATTGCTATATGGTCTGGGAGCCGGACAAATGCCCACAGGCAGTGCAGTGGTGGCTGATGTAGCGGATGTAGCCAGGAATCTGGCCCGGGGAGCTGTTGGAAGGGTAGCATCCTTAGGACTCCCATATGATATGTTTAAGCCTCTGAAAAAGAGCCCGATGGATTCTTTAAAAGGGTGCTATTATTTTCGGTTTTCGGTTGTGGACAGGCCGAAAGTCCTTGCCAAAATATCTGGAATCCTGGGGGATCTGGGTATCAGTATAGCCTCGGTTGTACAGAAAGGACGTGGTAGAGAGTCATCGGTTTCTGTAGTGATGCTCACCCATGAGGCCCATGAGGCCAAGGTGCGGGAAGCATTGAAGCAGATTGACTCACTTGATGTGATTTCAGGCGAGACCATGGTCATCCGCATCGAAGATCTTAAGACCCTTGAAAAAGAAATTTAAAAAGGAGTTCTGCTGTGATCGACGTTAACACAATAAATGTTGCCGAATCAACTGACTTGGCTCAGGATTTACCCAGGATGGAACTTCCGGCTTCGAAGTATGTGATACTGATCGGAGATGGTATGGCTGATTTCCCAATCGACGATCTGGGGGGTAAGACTGTTTTAGAGGCGGCAAGGACGCCTGCCATGGACCACCTGGCCAAGTTTGGAGAGCTGGGCAGAGTGCTTACCATTCCAGAGGGTTTCCCATTGGGGAGCGATGTGGCCAATATGTCACTCATGGGTTACTCACCTGAAAAGTTTTATACCGGCCGAGGACCTTTGGAGGCCGCTGCCATGGGTGTCCAGATGAATCCCGAGGATGTGGCCTTCAGGTGCAATCTGGTTACCCTGAGATTCAGAGAAGGCAGGGTCTATATGGAAGACTACAGCGCCGGTCACATAAGTACTGAGGAAGCTCACATACTTATTAACGACTTAGCTCCTCTGGTGTCCAGTCGTTCTTTTGGGCTTTTTGCAGGCGTAAGTTACCGCCATCTGTTACTTTGGCGCGGTGGTCCTGAGGGTATTTCCACCGTACCACCTCATGATTTCACAGGAATGGATGTTACTGAAGCCTGGCATATTTACGAGGAGGAGCCGCTTCTATATGAACTTCTTGCCAAGGCCATCACCTTTTTTCATCGTCACTCTGTCAACAAAAAGAGGCGGGCCGAGGGAAAACTGCCTGCAAACGCGCTATGGCCATGGGGTCAGGGCCGAAGGCCGCTATTTGCCACGCTTTCCCAGCTTTATGACATAGAAAGTGCGGTTGTGGCCGCGGTTGATCTCATAAAGGGTCTTGGTGTCTGGGCGGGTATGGAAGTTATCAAGGTTCCTGGGGCTACTGGTTATCTGGACACAAACTACAGGGCAAAGGCAGATGCAGCCCTAAGGGCATTAAAGGAAAAGACCCTCGTGCTTGTGCATGTTGAGGCCCCTGACGAGGCAGGTCATATGGGTGACGTTCGCGAAAAGATCCGGGCCATAGAGCGCTTTGATAAAGAAGTGGTGGGACCTGTCATGGATGGACTGAGAGATATGGGAGGATCTTACAAGATACTGGTTGCCCCGGATCACTATACGCCTGTGAGTCTTAGGACCCACGGCCCGGGACCGGTACCCTATGTTATTTATGACAGTTTGAGTCCGAAAGATAATTCAGATGCCACCTTTAACGAGCCTGCGGCCGAGCAAAGCCCTATAATGATCAAAGAGGGCTACAAATTGATGCAGAGGTTCATAGGCGTGACACCTAGAGAAGTAGAACTAAATCCGAAAAAGAAGCCAATTGAACAAAGAAGCACCCAGCCCGATTGAGCTCAGGGAACCAATACACCGCCTCTTCTATAGGGTAATTTACGGTGATACTGATACCGGTGGTGTGGTTTACTATGGAAACTATTTGAGAATCTTTGAGATGGGGCGAACTGAGTTTTTGCGGTCCATGCTCAAGATATCTTATCGCGATCTTGAGCGTAAAGGGCTTATACTTCCTGTGAGCGAGGCCTACTGCCGTTATAAGGCCCCAGCCTATTATGACGACCTACTTGAGATATCAACTTCACTGGAAAATTTTTCTAAATTCTCCATTCGTTTTCATTATCTAATACATCGACTCAATGACCAGCGCTTATTGGTTAAGGGTTGTACGGTTCACGCAGCAACGGATAGATCTGGCAGTCTTACTCGTCTTCCGGAGGATTTCCATACAGCTCTTGCCGGCATTTGTGATAGTTGAAGGTCAGTTCGGTGAACCAGTCCGCACACTCCAAGGGTACCTGGGCCGTCAGCCTTTAGGGGTCGCCTTCAGGAAGCCCGCCTGGTCGCACCCACCAAGGACTCCCAGTTACCATACCGGCTGGTGATGGCATCCAATTACAGGTTACAGGACGCGGACAGAGTGTTTGACGGCGATTTCTTTCAATTGGTTATCCATGGTCAGCAGATAACCGCTGTGACGCCTGGCAAGAACCAAATAAAACATATCATAGACCGGTTTGCCTGTGATACAGCTCATCGTAAACGCCTCTTTGCAGATTTCTATCTCGTAAACATATTCATCCGGCAGGGCCAGGACGCGGTCGATAGCCTGTTCACATTGATCCACAGGCATGTCATTGAACTGAAAGTATTTCCAAAAGACATTCGCAACTTCCGGGATCATCAAGGCTGGGGCTATAACCCAGTCGGCATCAGCCATCATTCGTCCCAGTTCCGGCGCCTTTTCCCTCTGCAGGACCAATTCAATGGCGGCGCTGGCATCAAGCACTATTATCATCTTTGCCGGTCCTGTCTGATGAGCGTTTCCGGGGCAGGGAGACTTGAGGTATCGAATGAAAGCCGTTCGCTGACGATTTTTTCAATGAGCTCTCGCCGGCGTTGCTGCGGATTTAAATCGATACCAAGCCCTCTGGACAACACTACAATTGCCTGTTGTGAGAAACTCCGGTGTTCTTTTTCAGCATCGCGCCGTAATCTTAGAAAAATCTGTTCCGGCAGATCTCTCACCTGTAAAGATGGCATAACGAACCTCCTTATAGCCTGCATAATTCTACATAATGCATTTTTCATAAATCTGCAAGCACTATGCGGCGGGATCGGGATGAACGGCTGCGCAACGACAATTACTTTCCCCCACTGACGACAATCATAATTCCCCATCAGATTTGTGGTTTCTGGGTGGCATTCTGAGAGTAGTGCCGTTTTATTCTGCCAAATCTGGGAGAAAAGGGTCTGGAACTCTGAGGGTGTTCCAGCAGACTCCAGGGTTGCCAAGAGTTAGCCCTCACCACCAGCCACAAGCACCTCACCCAAGGACAATCAATTTTCCCTCTGCTCGACATCACGTTTTAATTTGACAATCCATCCCCTCAAAATCTATACAAAAGATTAGCGAATAACAAAAACAGTATGGACGAATTTGGAAGGCTGGCCTTCTGTTACATGTTGGTTATTATTCATACCTAATAAATATACTATCCAACATATTTCCTAAGCCAAGTTCGAAATTGAGGGAGTTTCCTTGTTGGAATTTTCTTTACAATAGCCCGGACTTGTTATGATATGAATTTGTAGAATATTATGTTCGGTGTCAGATTGCCAATGAAGATATCGGTGTTGCTATAACGTCAATGTTTGTTTATAATGAGCAAAATTTACTGCTTCAAAAAATATTAAGCCTATGAAACCATTACCAAAAGATTTACAGATACCCAAGAAAAGCCTTGATGATTTTTGCGAAGTTACCAAAAGGGTTTTGGGACACTTGCCTGATATTGTCTCTGAAAGAGTAACTGCCAGAGATTATATCATTTTATCTTCTGTAGTAGCCGGGACATCAAAGTATGCCCGCCCAATCAACAATAATTTATTCATCTTTGACGGCAGTGCTTTCGACACTGAGTACAAAAAATTCCTCTCGGTCATCGGAAAAATTAAAGCTAAAAAAGCTATCACAAAAAAAGAATATAAAACCATTGATTCGGTTGTTTATACCATACAGCAGGCAATGGGAGTCGGGATGGATTTCCTGTGCAACCCAAACAGTTCAAGAAAACATGTTGGCAACAGGTTTGAAGAATTAGTTCGCCTCATTGTTACAGAATTAGGCGTTAAAAATGACAAAGTCGTTTTTAAAATCCCTTATCCATCAGAACAGGGCGAAAAACTGTATTCATGTGAAACAGATATTATTCTTTCTCCACACAATTCTGTAAAATCTGAAACAAAATCGATAGATGATAAAGAAGTTGTTGTTTCACTCAAAACAACATCTAAAGACAGGATGGGGAAAATATTTCTCGACAAACTCCTTATGCAAAAATTTGCAGGGCATTCAGTAAAAGTCATCGGCATTTTCCTAAATGATGTCCAAAGAAAAGAAACAAAACAAATAAGCTATACGTTCGTATCTGGATTGTTCATGGTATACACAAAATTCCTTACTGAACTTGAAGGCGTCTATTTCATTGATCCGCCACCTATCACAAAGAAAACACCATACAATCAACACATTTTTCCTTTTTCTAAGTTTGTTACTGAAGATATTTGGAAATTATTATCCCCTTAACTTTCTTCGACGCTCAACAACCTCTGCTTCTTCCCCATTATCGGAAATTCTTTTTATATGGTCACGGTCTTGAAGTCTCTTTCTGATTGTCTTGCAGTATTCTAGGTTGGTTTCCGTCCCGAGCCATTTGCGGTGGTATGCCTCGGCCACAGCATAAGTTGTACCTGAACCACCGAAAGGATCAACTACCAAGCCCTCAGGGTTTGAAGATGCAAGTATGCACTTTCTCACCAACTCTATCGGTTTTTGAGTCGGGTGCTTTTCTCTTTCCCATGAGTTGTTGGTTAAAGTTGGTATTTCAAAAACATCTTTTGGCTTTGCGCCTTTTGGGTGAGGGGTCCACACATATTCCTTACCATTACCATATTGAGAACTTTTTGCTTGTGGGTGGTGCGGGTATCTAAGCGTGTGGGCATTATACGGAACCCTTACTTCATCAACATTAAAAATTATTTTATTGCTTTTCCTAAAATGCAATAAGCTTTCATGCGACCGTCCCCAGTCATTAGCAAGATTAGCCTTGTTACGGTAGTACCAAACTAGCCACTTACATCCTTTGAAAAGACTGCTTGCGGCCCATTTTAGGTCAGCTAATATCTCAGAAAACCCGCAAATATATAGGCTGCCATTAGGAGCAAGTACTCGATGAGCCTCTCTAATCCATTCTATGCTCCAATCTACGTATTCTTTTTGGGATTCAAAAGTATCCCATTCAGCCTTTTTAATGTTATAAGGGGGATCAGCAAAAACAAGCTGAACAGAGGAAGTTTTTAACGTTTTAAAGAAAGTTATAACATCATCACTAAACAATTTGCCTAGGTCTGTTTTGAAAAACGGTTCAATTTGGTATTGAAAAGAGTTGGCATAATCAGTTATATACAGCTGCTCTGACTCTTTAATTGCAAATTCAATCTGATCTTCGCTATAAATGCGATAATTATTGATAGGGTGTCTCTGTGAAGGAAACTTGCCTGCTTTATCCCATCTTCTTAAAGTTTCAGAGCTTACCCCAATTTTTTTGGCGGCCTGGCAGATTGTAAGGTAATTTTCCATAGCTCTTTACCAAGGTTTAAAAGTTTGCAAAACATTAAACAACATTACACAAAAACCTTATACATTAAACAACATGATCAGGTCAATGCTTTTTTAAAAATATTTGAAAAATAACGCCGTAATAAAGTATATCTATTTAATTTTATTGGATATCACCGAACAAATCGTTTCACTTGACCGCAAGGGGTGCGGGCCTTTGAAATCCTTTTCCGTTAAAACGCACCGGAAGACTCTCAAACTCTTTCCTTCCCCTTGCGGCAAGTGAACTCATACATTACGCGCCGTCAGGCAAGCGACCAACCTACTGGGATTATTAGGTTGAAGACGCGTTTCCCAGTGTTTACGCGTGAAGGAGAGGTTGCAGGGGACTAACGTACTTGCACGAGACCCATATTTCCTTCCGGCGTTCAAGTGCCGCCTAAGTTGTCCGTTAAGGTAAAAACGTGGAACGTGGCACCCCAGGTCCTTCGCCCATTGGGCAGGCTAACCGTAAGGCATGCTGTTGGAGGTCTGGATCGAGAGGCTTTAAGAAGCGAATGCCTCACTGTAATGGTGTGGATACCGGGTGAAAATTCCCGGCTCCGTAAGGAGGCTGAAATCTAGCTGGTGCGTCTTCACGAGAAAACAGAATGAATCAGTAGAATAAGGGAAAGCGAAAGACGGCCTTGAGCTGGCGCACCTTTAGGCTTTGGCTACATTGACGGTCTGTCAGTATCGTGAAGCAATTATTATTGCGGGAACCCCACCAAGGGGAACCTTTGAGGTGCTTGAGCCGTGTGATGGGAAACTATCACGCACGGTTCTCAGGGGGGAAAGGGGCGGTAACACCCCTGACCTACCCGGTGTGGTTTGGAGGAAATAATGATCGAGAGTCTTATATGGATAATTCTAGCGGTTGCCACTTTGACTGCGATTTTGGCGATTGCCTTGCTGGTTCGCACCTCACAGGTTTTTCAGAGCGCCGGGAAGGAAATGCGAGACGAACTCCGTGCTAGCCGTGAAGAAGCTCGTGGGGCCGGAAAAGAACTCCGCGAAGAAGTGTCAGTCGGCCTAAAGTCGACCAACGACACACTTTCCAAGACATTGGAAGGAATGGGCAAGGTCCAGCAGACACAACTTGAGAGGATGTCAAAGCAATTAAAGGAATTCACAGAGTCAAACCAGAACGTACTAGATCGCATCCGTACCACATTCGACTCCCGCCCTCTGTGTCAATGTAGGTGAGACACCTACCCCTTGAAAAATTAGTGTAGGGCGGGTAGGAGATTTCACATCATGAAACATCAAGGAAAAATCCAGGACATTTCTATCCACAAGACAGATAGTCCTCTTAGTGTGGGAGGTGATGCCAC
>JAJSZR010000015.1 GCA_030262715.1 Deltaproteobacteria bacterium | reverse complement strand
GAAATTACCGGAGGGGGCAACTGCCCCCAAAGGTCCCGGCATCTTCTGGAAGGGCTTTTGCCGGAAGATGAGATATGAAGCCAAGAAAAGCAGACAAGGAAAGAGATATCCGATTACACTGAAAAAAGTCCTTTTTGAGCCACCGCCTCGAAATAGCTATATAAGTTTCGTATACGTAACTTATATATTACGAATATGTTTATGTTATAGCTTTAGATCGACTCCGACTTTTTGCAGGGTAATCATATCCAGCGTCATGCAGGGCAACCTGTGTGATGAGCAGGCAGGAGTCATTATGTCCCGAGTTAAATTATGTAACGTGTTTCGATGAGTTAATCAATTACTTTTAAAAGAGATTAAAGATTTCTTTTTTTGTTTTTCTTCATACCTTTAGTTCTTTTTCTTTCCTTATCTATCTCCCTTATGCTACTTCGACAAGAAGCGTCTTCCCTAATGCTTGCGCAAATCTATCTAAAGTTGATAATTTGATATCCTCAGCATGATTTTCAATGCGTGAAATCGCTGATTTTTTCGTTTTCAACTTTTTTGCAAGCTGCTCCTGTGTAAGACCGGATTCTTCTCTGGCAATTTTGAGCATTACTCCAATCTTGAAATCCTTATAGCCCTTATCATAATCTTTGGCAAAGTCTTGGTCGCGAACTTTACGTTTTGCAATATACTTTTGTAGATCACTCATTTCCTGTCCTCCTTTTGAAATAGTCTCTTTTTCGTCTTTCAGCAGTCTTGATTGCGTTTTGAGTGGTTTTTTGAGTCTTCTTTTGAAAAGCATAATCAAGGACCACTAAATTAGAGCCATCAAGAAAGCCCAACAAACGGTATGCTTCGCCTCTGGATTTAACTCGAATTTCCCAAATATCATCCGTATTGACGAGTTTTTTGAAATATTGTTTTGGCACCGTGGGAAGATCTTCTATCAGACTTAGGACCCAAGATACTTTTTTAGAATGCTTGGATGGTAACAAATCCAAAAACTTTTCAACTGGGCAATAACCGGTTGAAGTCCGATAGAAAATTATTTCTCTCATCATATAAATAATGTTAACGTGGATGTTAACAATGTCAAGGATAAAAGTGCCAATTTTTAAAGCAGCATCCGGAGGCTGTTGCCAGCCCCAAGCCCCCCCCAGAACCGTACATGCGTTATAATAGGGGATATTTCAATATATTTTTCCGGCATCATCTTCCCAGGGCCTCCGTGTCCAATCCCTCGTTCCGTTCCACTCGAGAAAAAGCCGCATAAACGGTTTGGGGACTCACACCAAGTTCTCCGGCAAGTGAACTAACGTAACTGGATAGTATAGGAATTTCCTTTTTTTGATAGGATCAACAGGATAAAATAAAAATCATGCCTGCCTGTGTGTTGCACGCAGACAGGTAAATCCTGTTCATCCTGTCAGAGAAGTCCTGCCGAAGGCGGCTAAGTTCAATGAGCACAGATGGGTCAGTTATGATGAGCATTGAAGCTTTTGTGCTACCTATTGGCAAACTTTGCCATATGTATTATAATAAGTAAATAAAACGATAAGGAGACCACACTATGGCAACGCTCAACATATCTATGCCCAATGAAATGCGGGAATTTATCGCAGCCCGTGTAAATACAGGGGAGTATCAGAGCGCCAGTGATTACTTGCGAGACTTAATACGGCACGATAGGGACGAAATAGATCAATTGTTGATGGAAGGATTTGAAAGTGGAAAATCAACCCCACTTAATATGTCTGCCCTGCGAGAGAAGGCACAAGCATTACTAAAAATAGATCAAACCAATAATACCCGTGATTTTTAAAACTCCAGCAGCGGAAGACGATTTAATAAATCTGTGGAGGTATATTGCTCGAGATAATCCCGCCGCGGCCGATCGAGTTCATCAGTCCGCAGAGAAAACCTTTGAAGCTATCGCCGATATGCCTGGCATTGGCACCGCATATCGGTCCAAGCGGGCAAAACTGCATGGTTTACGGTTTTCCCCACTCACACAATATCCTAACTATGTAGTCTATTATCGAGAGATAGACAACGGCATTGAAATTGTCCGTGTATTACATGCTCATATGAAAAAGGAAAGGCGATTAGAAACTTAGGCGCATTTGCGCTCTAAGCGATTTACAGGCTACAAGACATACACCAACTACCCTTCCTGCAGGACGGTCCTTTCTTTTGGGAATGAGGCAAGGGTGGTTTAAGCCGAATTGGCTGATTGATAGAATCCAGCAAATTGTGATATCAATTCAAAGTGAATATTCAGATTAGATAGTTGCTGAACGCCACGCCTGACCAGCGGCCCTTTCTTGTACCGGAGTTCTAAAGACTTTTACGTTAAACCGCGATTTTCTTGCCGTCTGGTCTAGGCGGATATTATGCCTCTGCACTATGCTCAATCCCTGTTTCCGTTGTCTTAACCGGGATAATTCGCCGTTCGATATCAGACCAAATTTTTCGCTTTATCTTTCGCAAATCATATTCAGTCTGTAAATTCAGCCAAAATTGAGCTTCAACACCAAAATAGCGATGTAACCTCAACGCGGTATCAGCAGTAATGGATCTTTTCCCGTTGACAATCTCGCTAATCCTATTGGGAGGGACAGAAAGGTCACGCGAAAGCTGATTTATACTAATGCCCAAGGGTTCCATAAAATCTTCACGCAGGATCTCACCTGGTGTAATCGGGTCAAGAAGTTTGTTAGCACTCATATCAATACCTCAATGATAATCTACAATTTCAACATTAAATGCATTGCTTTCAAGCCACTCAAAACAAACACGCCACTGTTTGTTAATGCTGATAGAGAATTGTCCCTTCCTATTTCCTTTTAGAGAATGAAATTTATTCCCTGGATTAAGCATTAAAGCTTCCAGGCTTGGAGCAGCATGAAGAACCATAAGCCTTTTTCTCGCCTGCCGTTCAAAAGATTGGAAGCGGCGGACTCGTTGATCGTTGAACAGCTTTTCAGTGTCTCGACAGGCAAATGATTTTATCATATGTGTATATGATTACGCCAGACATAATATGTCAAGCGGATTATTTTTGATTGAAGGCATAACAACGGATTTCTTCCCATGTTACGCTATTTCTAGCCGGATATCATTCATTCGGGCGTGATAAATAGAAAGCATAATAACCTCACTGTGATTCAAATTCCTGCCGATCTTGCCAAGCTGTACACCTCTTTTATGGAACAAAAGGGTGTGGAGACCGACCAGCATTAACATATTTTACCGGCACCATCTCTCCAGGGCTTACGTGTCCAATCCCCTGTTCTATTCCTTTGTTCACCAGAGCTATTGATAGGATTACGCACCTTGACAGTAAAAAGTTACTTTTCATCTGGATAAATGGTTCAAGTGACGGGAATCAATACCTGGTATAGTCTACATAGTCCTGTTTGAAATCCTCGATGATTTCATCAGTGAGTGTAGGCGGAATATTAGGAATCATTTCCAGGAACGTCTCCGTTGTCACGCGGTAATCTTCTCCTTTGACGTATTCTCTCTCAAAGGCAAGTTGTCTGACTTTCTGAAAAAGGTACTCGATATCCGCAGGGGTGAAGAGCGCAATCATGGAGATGATTTTGTCCACATCCACATTGCCCCGATTGGTATCGTGCAAATAATGCTCGAAAATAGTTCTACGGCCTTGATCATCCAATCCTCCAACCGGAATGATGCAATCAAAACGACCAGGTCGTAATAAGGCTGTGTCCAGTTGCCGGATATAGTTGGTCGCACATACCAGGAGGTTCTTTCTCTCCTGTCTTTTCACCAGGGGTACCTGTTTGAGGAACTCATTTGTAATTGATTTGTCGATGCGGGAGGCGTGATCCCGGCTTCCTGCTATTTCCTCAAATTCGTCTATGAACAGGACCACTTCATCTAGATTGCCAGCCTTTTCTATCAATGTTTTCAGGTTCGCACCGAGGCGATCTTCTCCATCGGCCATCAAGATGCTGGGGCTGACCTCGATATACCACCACTGAAGTATACCTGCTATGGCCCGGACAAAGTGGGTTTTGCCTGTACCAGGTGGTCCGAAAAAGATGATGGTGCGGGGCGGAATGACCGCGTGTTTGCGTGCGAGTTCTATCGCCGTCAGGGGAAGTATGATTCTTCTATTCACAATCTGTTTTGGCGGCTGAGTCTCAGATATGGTGTCCCAGATTGATCGGTCGATCATCTGGGCCCCCAGCGCCCTGAGAAGCTGAATCCTTTGTGCATCGTGAAGTTCTTGATGCATGGGCTCGACATTATCGATGAAATCCAGGCAGGCCACCTTCATTCCCACATCCCGGCCCAGTTTTTCAGAAAGCACCCATTTATGTTGCATTATTTTGGGCCACAGCTCTGCGGCTATCTTAGGTTCAACCTTCTGCCCACTGCACTCGAAAATAAAGGCTGTGCAATCTTGCGGACTGGAGGCATCTGATACGACTTCCATAAGTTTCTCCACTGTAAAAAAATAAAGCGGAGATCCTTCTTGAGAATCTCCGCAGCGTTTACTTTTACTGATACGGTTCGCTTTTTAACTACTTAAAAATAGGGTGAATCAGGTTAGATGTCAAGTTTTCCTGCGCGTGCCAGGACGTCTTGCTCGACTATTCTGAGGAGGCGTTGCCTCGCGGGCCTTCTCGACAAGGATCCCTTGGAGGAAATAATCACTTATTTGCTTTGCGGCTGTAGCGACACTGTATTTTTTCTTGTAAGAAAGGACCCAGAACCGGGACATTTCATCCAGTGCCCCGAAAAAGGCCCTCTTGAATATCCCGGGCATCACTTCTGATAGAAAGATTTTCTCGGCCTGACCCTGGCGTACTATGTGTGAGATGATATTGACATATTCGGCAAATTTCTTGTTGCGATATTCCTTCATAAACTTACTGCTTTGACGCAGCTCTACCTGTATTACTTCTGCCAGGTCTCTATTTTCTTGCACCAGGATCAAGTGGAGATAGGCGAAGCGCTCCAACTTTTCCCGCGGGTCATCAAAGGAAGTGATTTCTTGCTTCACCCTGGCAATGATTTTGCCCATTTCTTCTTCAAATATAGTGATGAGGATATCGTACTTATTGTTGAAATAAAGATAAATAGTACCATCAGCCACATCAGCTTCTTTGGCTATTTCTGCTATGCGAGAATCGAAAAAACCGTTACGGGCAAACACCCGAATGGCGGCCTTTACTATTTTATCATGTTTGTCCGCGGTTTTCATGGGCAGGTACAATATGGATTTTAATGAATGTACGTTCATTCAGTTATTCCATTAATTCTCTTTTTGTCAAGAAAAAATGTTTACATATTTTTTAAAGATTGTATTCCCGGCAGGTTATATGTATAGTCTTCGGGCCGTTTCTTGACAGTGTTTACTGCCATCAGTAATTTATATTCGCGTAAGCGTTTACAGGGCACCGCATCTGCTTTGTTGTCGGGCACTTGAAGTACAGGGAGTACGTCTGCGTACCCTCCGCCTCGCATCTGCAGCACCCTGTAAACGCTTACAGTTCGGTGGGTTGCGGTAAAATGGGCGTTGTAATCCCGTGAACGGTTACATATTCGCTTAACAATTACCAATGGCTGATCTCTACCCGGAGGGATGGCCGAGTGGTTGAAGGCGGCGGTCTTGAAAACCGCTGTACTGAGAGGTACCGTGGGTTCGAATCCTACTCCCTCCGCCAAGAATATATCAAAAAGGAGAGGTGACCGAGAGGCCGAAGGTGCTCGCCTGCTAAGTGAGTGTATGCTGAAAGGTGTACCGTGGGTTCGAATCCCACCCTCTCCGCCAAAGAATTAAGTGATTATTCACGGGCAGGGGTGTTTATTTGAACAGCTTAACGGAAGCCCCGTAGTTTTCTTGGCTTTTGCTCCGGGGGAAACCGCATCGCCGGAGCGCAGCGCAGGCGAATGCGGAGGGGGCAGGAATCCACCAGGGCAAAAGCCTTAGAAAATAAGGGCTGAAGTGTGGAAGTGAAAAGAAGCGCCCCTGCCCGTGAATAGTTACAGAATTAATTTCTCAGGTTTGCCGGTGGAAACCGGTATTTTTAGGAGGTATATCTAATCATGATGCGGAATTTTCTTTTCACGTCGGAGTCAGTAACCGAAGGTCATCCCGACAAGGTGGCGGATCAGATCTCAGACGCTATTCTGGATGCCATCTTAGACAAAGACCCTTATGCCCGGGTTGCCTGTGAAACTTTAGTAACTACCGGGCTGGCCTTGATTGCCGGAGAGATAACCACAGATTGCTATGTAGATATGCCCCAGGTAGTTCGTGGTACTATAAAAGAGATTGGTTATTCCAATTCGTCCATGGGTTTTGACTGGCAGACCTGTGCAGTTGTTTCCAGCATTGACAAGCAGTCGCCGGATATTGCCATTGGTGTGGATCGTGAAGGTGACCTTGGGGCTGGAGATCAGGGTCTGATGTTTGGTTATGCCTGCGATGAGACTCCTGACTATATGCCCATGCCCATATGGTATGCCCACCGTCTTGCATTTCGTCTGGCAGAGGTGAGGAAGAAAGGGATTTTGCCGTTTCTGAGACCTGACGGCAAATCACAGGTTACGATCCAGTATGAGGACAGGAGACCTGTCTCGGCCCATTCCATCGTAATAGCTGCCCAGCATGACCCTGGAGTCAGCAATAAGGAAGTGAAAGAGGCAGTGATTGAGGAAGTTGTCAAGAAGGTCGTTGCACCTGAGCACTTAAACGGAGAGACAGAGTTTTTTATAAACAGCACGGGGCGTTTTGTGGTAGGCGGTCCTCTGGCAGACTGCGGAATTACCGGGAGAAAGATTATTGTGGATACTTACGGAGGCCGAGGTCATCACGGTGGCGGGGCCTTTTCCGGAAAGGATCCGACAAAGGTTGACCGTTCCCCCTCGTATATGGCCCGTTACGTAGCCAAGAATCTGGTAGCCGCCGGGGTCGCAAGGGAATGCGAGGTCCAGGTGTCTTACGCCATTGGTGTTACCCGGCCCCTGGCCATAAATGTACGCACCTTTGGTACTGAGGCCATTCCCCGTGAGCGGATCGTGGAACTCATAGAACAGAACTTCAGTTTTAAACCAAAGGACATCATCGATTACCTGGATATGAGACGGCCGATCTTTAAAAAGACGGCTGCATATGGACATTTCGGCAGACCTGAGCCGGAGTTCACCTGGGAGCGTCTTGATATGGTGGAAACTCTTAAGGAACAGGCGGGACTGTAAGGGGGATAAGGACATGAACTATCACATTAAGGATGAAAGCCTGGCAGAGGCCGGGCTTCTGCGCATTGAGTGGGCGGCCAAGAGCATGCCTGTATTGAATCTGATAAAGGAGCGTTTTCTGAAGGATAGGCCCCTTGAAGGTGTTCGAATCGGGGCATGCCTGCATGTCACAACTGAGACTGCATCCCTTGTCCAGACCCTGAAGGCAGGGGGTGCTGAAGTGTATTTATGTGCCTCAAATCCCCTCAGCACCCAGGACGATGTAACGGCTTCCCTGGTCAAGAACGATGGTATCCCGGTATTTGCTATTAAAGGCGAAGACAATGATACCTACTATAGCCACTTGAGGGCGGTCCTTGACGCAAGACCGCAGATCACCATGGATGATGGGGCGGATCTGGTCTCCACCCTCCATACAGAGCGAAAGGAACTACTGGGTAATGTGATTGGCGGAACAGAGGAGACCACTACCGGGGTGATCAGGCTTCGGGCAATGGCCTCGGATGGAGTGCTCAACTACCCGATTGTAGCAGTCAATGACGCAAATACCAAACATCTGTTTGATAACCGTTACGGGACAGGACAGTCTACCCTGGATGGCTTTCTCAGGGCCACTAACAGGCTTGTAGCAGGCAGTGTTTTCGTAGTGGCTGGTTATGGCTGGTGTGGCAAAGGCCTATCCATGAGGGCCAAAGGCATGGGTGCCAGGGTGATTGTTACGGAAATAGAGCCACTGGAGGCCCTTGAGGCCGTCATGGACGGATATGAAGTCATGCCTATGGCGGAGGCAGCTCCCCAGGGTGATTTCTTCTGTACTGTCACCGGAGATATTAACGTCATCCGTGAAGAGCATTTTCTCAATATGAAAGATGGCGCCATTGTAGCCAACTCAGGTCACTTTAACGTGGAAATCGATCTCGAGTCCCTGGAAAAGATAACTAAAGAAAATCGTACAATCCGTGACTACGTAGAAGAATACACCTTGATAAATAAAAGGCGTATATATGTCCTGGGTGAGGGAAGGCTTATTAACCTGGCTGCCGCTGAAGGGCATCCTTCAAGCGTTATGGATATGAGCTTTGCCAATCAGTCCCTGTGCTCGGAATATATGTTAAAAAAGGATTTCGGGCTGGAGAAAAAGGTCTATGGCGTACCGGAAGAGATAGACCGTGAGATTGCAAGGCTGAAATTGTCCAGCATGGGCATCCGGATAGACACACTTACTCAGGAGCAGAAAAAGTATCTGTCTTCGTGGGAAATGGGGACCTGAAAATTACTCGCCCCTGGCCATAAGTCTTGACTAAAAGTCCCAGACAACTTTTTGAGATTGAATAATCAGATGGACAGAATCACATAAAACCTTTTTCCTTAAATGATAGATAACCTTTCTTTGTAATAATTATGTGGTCCAAGACAGGTATTCCAAGGATTTTGCCAGCATCCACTAGCTGTCTTGTGGTAGCTATATCATCGGGGCTTGGTTTGAGTACACCTGATGGGTGGTTATGAGCGAGGATTATGGATGCTGCCCGATCGGAGATTGCATCCACAAACACTTCTCGCGGGTGAACCTGGTTTGTGTTAAGAAGACCAACAGTCACTATCCTATTTCCGATGACCTCATTTGCTCCATTCAAAGATATACAAAGGAAATATTCCTGCTTTTTGTCGGCAATATATGAAATAAGCGGCAAAACATCTTCTGCCTTTTGAATAACGAGGCTTTCCTTTAATAATCTCCTCCTTGCAAATTCGAAAGAGGCCAGGATCTGGCATGCCTTGGCAAAGCCAACACCCTCTATCGAGACAAGAGTCTTTACACCTATCTTTTCCTTATCTTTATCAAGCTTTCGTAGAACGGCACGAGCTACCTGAAAGACATCTTTCCCTTTGACTCCGCGTCCAAGGAGGATAGCGAGAAGTTCTGAGTCCGAAAGGGCTTCCGGCCCTTTAGCAGCCAGTTTCTCTCGTGGTCTATCAAAATCGGGAATTTCTTTAATATGCTTCAAAGCTATTTAGGTTTTTTTCTCTGGCATCATCTGACGTTCCGAGATCTGGTAAGCCCCTATCTCCGACTTTCCAGTTCAATAATCCCTCGCAATTGCTTTATGATTCCCTCTCTTATCTTTCTATTTCTTGTCTTTCGAAAAAGTTTCAAGAGAGTCATTTCTTCCTTGTTGAGGGGTTGAATGGTTTCAAAGGGATCTCCTCCAGGAATGTATCTTAAAGCGTGGTCTGAAACTTGAGGAGCCCTTTTTCCTTCCTCAAAAAAGTTAGAAATGTTAACGCCAAGGGCCTCTGCGATCTGTTGCAAACGCACAACAGAAATCCTGGTTGAGCCCTTCTCATATTTTTGTATTTGCTGAAAAGAGATACCTATTTTCTCGGCCAATTCAATCTGAGAAAGTCCCCAGCTCTTCCTTATCTGTTTGATCTTTTGTCCAATCTTTTTGTCGAGCAATCGTTTTCCCTTTCAATCAACACATCCCGAATTTTCCAATATCAACAATTCCTATCACATAAGAATCAGGAATGTCTAACAACTGGCAGTAGTATTTTTTGGTTGACATTTCTATCCTCTTGGTTGTATTTTGATTAAGGGAGGAATAGATGAAAAAGAAGAAAATCCTTATTGCAGATGACGAAGAAGTTATAAGGATTTTACTGGCTGAGGCCCTTAAACTTCATAATTACAAAATAGATGTTGTAGAAGATGGGGTTGAGGCAATAAGGTATATTGGCAGGATCTCGTATGATTTGGTTATCACGGATTACATGATGCCAAAAATGAATGGGCTTGAATTAACACGACAGATAAGATCAAAATATCCTTTTACTCCAATTCTTATAGTCACTGGCTATGGACCTGTACACGAGCTCTTAAAAAGCGGGGCCACAGCCTGTATCAGGAAACCATTCAATATCTTCAAGCTACAAAACATGGTAAAAATCATTTTGAATAAAAACACCGCCACACAATAGCACAAGCCTTGTTTATGCTTGAAACAAAACCATTCCTATACTCCTTGTGAGCTTGGATAAACCAGGGAAGCATCACGATTTTGGCAGTACGCCCCATTCTTTCAGCCACAAGAAGGGCGTTCAAGACCTCGTAAGGTAGGATGGTCGGAGCGGCCGCAGGCCCCACACCTATCACAGATTTCGGGAATACAAAAAGCGGTTTCCTTGCCCTTTGATGCCCTGTTCCACTCTTCCCGCAAATATTCTCTGCGCACCCTGTGGTCTACGATCTCCCATGGAAAAGGCATGTCTGCACCCAGGGCTCTGCAATACATATCTACTGAAAGACCAGCTTCTCTCATGGCCTTGCTCCACGTGACTCCCCTGAGCGCTACTGCCTCCAGAACAGGTGCAAGCCTTCTGTCCCCTCTGCTCAGTATGGTCTGAAAATGGGCTTCGCGCACGGAGTCCAGTTGCAACTTCACATTTGGCAGGCTATTCAGACCTTTTTGCAGTATTCGTCTTCTACGCTCAAGTACGGGCTTTTTTACAGCCCCGGCCCACTGCATTGGAGTCCATGCCTTTGGCACAAAAGTGCTGATTGACACTGTTACAGAGCCCATATGACCCCTTGAACGGCCGGCTGGTCTGACAGTTCGCCGGATTTTGTCAACCAGCTCTACGATACCCTGGACGTCTTCATCGGTCTCGAAAGGCAAGCCCAGCATGAAGTAGAGTTTCAAGTTCGGAATCCCGCCTGATACAAGTGTCTCTGCCGCCCCTAATATTACATCTTCATTGAGATTCTTGTTGATGACCTGTCTTAGCCGCTGCGACCCTGCCTCTGGTGCAATAGTTGCCAACTTGGCATCCGAGACCTTGAGGAGACGCACAAGGTCCTGAGTGATCTCATCGGCCCTGAGTGATGAAAAGGCGAGCTTTAGGCCTTCATCCAGGAGCTTTTTGCAAAGCTGTCCGATCTCCTCCCTCCCGAGAAACTCAAGGCCGACCAGTCCCACCCGGTCAGTATCCTTGCGTTCTTGAAGGGCTGCATTGAGAGCCTCAATAGACCAGTGTCTTGGAGGTCGATATACGAATCCAGCAGCACAAAACCTGCAGCCTTTCCCGCAACCTCTTGCAAGCTCTATTAAAAACATATTGGAAAAAACAGAATCCGGGCTGAGTATCCCGGTGTGCGGAACCGGAGGAATTTGAAATTGGGAATCGGGGAAAAAGATGGCTGGAACAACAGGAAAAGGAAAGCCTTGCTCATATTCCCACTCGACCAGATCCCCTGAGGCATTATAGAGTGGTCTGTAAGCTCTTGGGACATAGACACCGGAAATATTGTCCGCAAGCCGTTTTAATCGTTCAATTCTTGAAAGGCTATGGTCATTGAGTTCAGGCAGACATGAGACAAAGGCATCTGAAATGGACTCGAAATCACCAAGGAGAAAGGCATCTACAAAAGGGGCTATGGGTTCAGGATTAATCTGTACGGCAATCCCCCCTGCCAGCACAATTGGTTCCCGGTCTTGACGATCTTCAGACCTAAGAGACAGCCCTGCTGCTTCCAGGGCCTTTACCATATTTTGATAATTGGACTCAAAGCTAACCGAGAAAAGTATAAAATCAAAGTCCCTCAGAGGTCTGTTAGACTCCTCAGAAAACCAGAGGTGATTGGGCACAAAGAACCTCTCGGCCACCAATCGGTCTTCGGCATTAAGCCTGGCGTAGACTGACTGGAGGCCGAGATTGGACATGCCTACAGAATAGGCATCAGGGAAGATCAGGGCAATGGAGATACGACCGGCCCACTTCTTCCGAATAGAGCCCTTCTCATTCCTCGAATTCCTGCTCCATCTTGGCGAGATCTTCAAATCGTAGATCTATCCCCAGGATACCGACGATCTCATCTTCATCATTGCGGATCGGGCCTGATACTGTAATACAGAGGGCGCCAGTGATCCTGGATGTATAAAATTCACTGACATGGATATTTCCATCCTTTATGGGCTCTATAAACCAGGGGCGGGCGGAGAAGTCGCTATCCAACTGGTAGTTTGCATACTTAGCCCTATCTTCAATATGTGTGAAGTTCTGGGTGATCTTGCGTCCGTCTGCATTCACCACGTAAAGAAACTGAATAAAAGGATTATCGTCAAGGATTTGGACAAAAACGGGCTTTGCAAGTTCAGGATCCATGGAGCGTATCTCTTTATGATCTATCAGGTGCTCCACGAGGTGGAAGGCCAGCTCATGCGCCTTGAGCTTCAGTTTGTCAAACTCGGAGATAAAGAGCTCGGGTAGGTGCCTTCTGGCAAGGATATGCATCTCTTCATTTGACATGGAGGTAATCCTGCCCTGCTCATACTCTCTCATAACCTGCTTGTATACCCGCACAACTCCGGGATGACGTTTATCAATCCTTTGTTCACCATCCAGTTCCCGGTGCGCATTTATCCAGTGTGCGATGCCTGCTGTTCCGGACTTGTCAGAAATGATAACACCTACAGGCCTGCCGAGGATCTTTTTTGTGTCGAATATGTTGTAAATTTCCTCGTTTTTGAGCAGACCGTCTGCATGTATGCCCGCACTGGTGGAGTTGAAACTCTCACCGACCAGGGGATAGTTCTTGGGAATATGTACTTCGAGCTCCCTCTCAAAATATCTGGCCATCTCTGTAATGGCCCTTGTGTCTATACCATCATCGGTTCCCCTCAGGGCCATGCGCTCTATTAATACCGCCTCTATGGGAGTATTACCTGTGCGCTCGCCAAACCCAAGCAGAGTACCGTTTACAGCGCCACACCCATAAAGCCATGATGTGGTGGCGTTAATCACTGTCTTGTGAAAGTCGTTGTGGCCGTGCCATTCAAGGGATTCTCCTGGTACACCCGCGTCATCTATCATTGCCCTTACCAGCCTCGGAACACTCCTTGGAAGAGCTGCACCAGGATATGTAACGCCATAACCAAGTGTATCACACAGCCTGATCTTTATATCTATCCCGCTCTCATCGATCAGCTTCATGAGCTCTATTGCAAAAGGCACACAAAAGCCGTATATGTCTGCCCTGGTAATATCCTCAAAGTGGCAACGGGGAACTATCCCCAGATCCAGGGCCGCCTTAACTATGGCCAGATATGCTTCCATGGCCTGGGCCCTGGTCCTTTTAAGCTTTAAATATATATGATAATCAGAGGCAGAGGTGAGTATACCGGTCTCCTTCAAGCCCATTTCCTTTACGAGCTTGAGGTCTTCGGCCCTTGCCCTTATCCACCCTGTAATCTGGGGAAAGTCATATCCCTTCTCCCTGCACTTATCCACGGCTTCCTTGTCCTTGGAGGTGTACAGAAAAAATTCAGACTGGCGTATTATGCCCTTCGGGCCTCCCATACAGTGTATAAAATCGAAAATATCGCTAATCTGTTTCACAGTGTATGGAGATCGTGCCTGCTGGCCATCCCTGAAGGTAGTATCAGTTATGAGCATGTCTGCGCATGGAGAAGGCATCATGTGCTTGTGGTCAAAATCAATTTTACAGACCTCATTGTATGGATAGATATCTCTCATAAGATTAGCCTGGGAGACATCCTGAAGATTGAAATTCCAGTATTCGCCACCTTGGCGATCCAATAATCTGCGTCCAGGATTCCACTTTGCCATAAATACTCCTTACTCAACTCTTCCAGCCGGGTTTCAAATAGAGCTCGGCCAACTGAGCCATACTTACATTTGCAGGGGCATGAGTCAAGAGACACTGGGCCTTCTGGGTCTTCGGAAAGGCCATGACATCCCTTATAGTATCTTTTCCTGCCATAAGCATTACCAGACGGTCAAGTCCAAAAGCAATACCTCCGTGAGGTGGCGCCCCATATTCCAGGGCCTCAAGAAGAAAGCCGAATTTATCCATGGCCTCTTCTTTGGAGATTGATAAGGCTCTAAAGACGGCTTCCTGAACAGAAGTCTGGTGAATACGAATACTGCCTCCACCTATCTCGACCCCGTTAAGTACCAGGTCATAGGCCCTGGACTTCACGTTTGCAGGATCACTGGATAATAATTCCACATCCTCGTCCCTGGGTGAAGTAAACGGATGGTGCAGGGCCACAAACCTGCCCTCATCTTCATCATATTCTACCAGAGGGAAATCAATAATCCAGACAAAATTAAATTTTCCTTCAGGAATGAGATTCCTACGCCTGGCGAGCTCCATCCTGAGCTCTCCCAGGACCCTGCATACCGTGGCCTTCTGATCCGCCCCGAAGAACATTATATCTCCCGGGACTGCATCCAACTGCCGTACTATTATCCTTTTCTCTTTCTCAGAAAAGAACTTTGCTATAGGTGACTGCCAGGAGCCATCTTCCTTTATTTTTACCCAGGCAAGCCCCTTGGCCCCAAGCCCTATAGCAAACACGGTAAGATCATCCAGGTCCTTCCTGGTAAGATCATCCATGCCTTTTGCATTTAAGGCCTTTACCACACCTCCTGCAGAAACCGCCTTCTGAAAGACCTTCAGCCCGCATCCGGCGGCAATGTCCGATATGTCGCGGAGCTCCAGGCCAAAACGTGTGTCGGGGCGATCGGTCCCGAAGCGGTCCATTGCCTCCTGAAAGATAAACCTCTGAAACGGTGTCTTGATATCCTTGCCCACGGTCTCCCTGAACAGGAATGACATCAGATCCTCTATCATTGCAATGATGTCATCTTCATCTACAAAGGACATCTCCATGTCGAGCTGCGTAAACTCAGGCTGACGATCAGCCCTCAGGTCCTCGTCCCTGAAACACTTGACTATCTGGTAATAACGCTCAAGACCGGAGATCATAAGGATTTGTTTATAGAGCTGGGGAGACTGTGGCATGGCATAAAAGCGACCTGGGTTAACCCTGCTCGGCACAAGATAGTCCCTGGCACCCTCAGGGGTACTCCTTGTCAACATCGGGGTCTCGATCTCAAGGAAGTCCTGGCTGTTCAAATAGGACCTCATGGCCTGACAGACTCTGTGCCGCAGGATCAGGCCCTCAACCATGTGGGGTCTCCTGAGGTCGAGATAACGGTATTTCAGCCTCAGGTTCTCAGATATTTCCCCTTCCTCATCAAGAGAAAACGCAGGGGTCTTTGAGGTATTCAGAATGCGCAGATCACGGCATGCAACTTCTATCATGCCGGTCTTTATCTTTGGATTCTCCATGCCCTCGGGCCTTCTGCGGACCAAGCCTTTTACTGCAATTACATACTCACTCCTGAGGTTGTGGGCCTTTTGGTGTGAATCTGCGTCTACTTCAGGGGCAAATACCACCTGAGTGATCCCTTTACGATCTCGAAGGTCCACAAAAATAAGCCCTCCGTGATCCCGCCGTCTGAGCACCCATCCCATCAAGACCACTTCCTGGTCCAGAGCCGTCTCTGTAAGACTATAACAATCATGGGTGCGCTTCAGCCCCTCCATCAAATCCATTCAGATTACCTCATCTTCGACTAGAATCTCCACCAACCCGCAACCCGTAACCCGTAACCCGCAACCCGTAACTACCTAACCAGGGTCTCCACTGCTGAAATCACATCATCAACGGGTACCTCGTGCTGATCGCGGGTTATCATATCTCTGACTGCCACCTGTTTTTTATCAAGCTCATTTTCTCCCACTATGAGCACATAACGGGCCCCTACCCTATTGGCCTGCTTCATTTGGGCCTTAAGACCTCTGTCCTCGTAAGATATCTGCACAGCCAACCCTTGACGGCGCCAATGTCTTATCCAGGACATAACCTCTCTTCTGGCCTCCGGACCTAGAGCTGCTATAAATATATCAATAGATGGTCCCTTCTTATCCTTTTCAAGGAGTAATAACAACCGGTCAACCCCGATTGCCATCCCGACTCCGGGAAGATCAGGTCCGCCCAGTGCCTTTAAAAGGCCGTCATATCTGCCTCCTGCAGCCACTGTGCTCTGTGCACCCAGATCAGGAGAGACTATCTCAAAGGTGGTCATCACATAGTAATCAAGTCCCCTGACCAGATAGGGATTTATGATAAATGGGATGTCCAAGGTCTTAAGAAAGGCCAAGACCTTGTCTAGATGGTCCGCACACTCAGGACATAGATGCTCCTTGTTTAGGGGTGCCCCGGCCATGATTTTCTTGCAGGCTTCGTGCTTGCAGTCAAAGACCCGTAAGGGATTTATCTTGCTCCTTCTCTGGCAGTCAGGGCAGAGATCCTGAAATACACCTTCAAGATACAACTTAAGATTATCCCTATATCTGGGTCTGCACACCGGACAACCCAGGGAATTGATTTCCAGGCGCAGATCCTTGGGTCCAAGCTGCTCCAGAATGTCCCATGCCATCCAGATGACCTCGGTATCTGAAAAAGGGGCCTTTGTTCCCATCACCTCTACATTTATCTGATGAAATTGACGGAGCCTGCCTTTTTGGGGCCGTTCGTGCCTGAACATAGGCCCTGTTGTAAACAGCTTCAACACCGGAGACCGTGCAAAGAGCTTATGTTCGTTTACGGCCCTTAAAAGACCTGCAGTTGCCTCGGGCCTGAGGGTCAGAGAATCACCGCTCCTGTCGATGAATGTGTACATCTCCTTTTCAACGATATCAGTAAGTTCGCCAATACTCCGAGCAAAAACCTCGGTCTTTTCCAATAAGGGAATCCGTATCTCTTTCAGACCGAAGGCATTGAAAACGTCACGGGCAAGGGATTCAACACGGTACCAGAGCTCGATCTCATCAGGTAATACGTCCTTAAATCCGCGAACAGCTCTTATAGGCATTCCGGCTCCTGTTATAGGCGTTTACAGGTTCAATGATTCACAGTTCAAAAAGCCCGAGATGCAAGGCGCAAGATTTTCCAGGAATGAGACGTACTTATCGTACGTCGCATGGGTTGGAAAATCGAAACAAAGACCGGCATCCCCCTTTACATTCGGTGCCCGTGTATCCTGTGATCGGTTACGTTTAATCGACAATGACTGTCAGTTCAAGATACTCGGCCGCAATAATTTTTCAGCAAGGCTATAAAAAGGTGCGGTAACCGTTCGCGGGCAGGGGGTGTTTCTTTGAACAGCTTAATGGAAGCCCCGTAGTTTTCTTGGCTTTTGCTTTGGGGGAAACCGCATCGCCGTAGTGCAACGGAGGCGAATGCGGAGGGGGTAGGAATCCCCCAGGGCAAAAGCCTCAGAAAATAAGGGGCTGAAGTGTGGCAGTGAAAAGAAACACCCCCTGCCCGCGAACGGTTATGGGCTGTATGTGCTTTAGGGCAGGTTTCGTGTAACAAGTGCGGACGAACCGGGCATGTTTACTCCAAATGCGGATTGAAATCATTTGCAGGAAATGGTATATAAAAAATATTATAAACAACCAATTTTAGCAGGCTATAAGCCCTAATCGTTTTTTTGATGGCAAACGAGCACCTATCATCTGATGGTAGAGAGCATTTCTGGTTTGTCCACACATTATAACTGTATAACTGTTCAGCAGGGTGGTTATTTGAGCTGAGCCGTCTTTAGTTCGTTGTGGACAAACCGGGAATGCTCTCTGATGGTAGTCATCTGGTTGCGGATCTTTAAATTGACCAGTTGGCAAAATCTACCTCATAGGTGTCAAGACCGGAGTCACTCAAGGGGATAGGCATTATGTATTACGTTCCGAAGCTTAAGCAAACTTCCCGAACCCTTTCTCTTCCGAATAGACCACCTTTCCATTTTCGTTTTTTTTCTGCGCGTCAACTTGACCAGATTCCGCAAATTGCAAAATTGCCCAATGAGATACGTTTTGCCATGCGGGTGGTAACCAAGGTACTTCCGTTCCGTGTTAATCAGTATGTGATTAGACATCTCATAAACTGGGAGAATGTACCGGATGATCCGATTTTTCGACTCACATTCCCACAGCAGGACATGTTGTCCCCTGAACACTTTGACCGCATGGCAAATCTCCTCCGCAGTGGTGCTGACGACAAAGAGATACGGACCCTGGCCAATGAAATACGCGCAGAGCTCAATCCACATCCCGCCGGTCAGCAAATCCTGAATATCCCTGTTCTGGATGGTCGACCCCTTAAGGGGATGCAACACAAGTACCGTGAAACCGTACTGTTTTTCCCCCGCCAGGGCCAGACCTGCCATACCTATTGTACCTTCTGTTTTCGATGGCCACAGTTCGTTGGGATTGAGGAGCTGCGTTTCTCTGCCAGCGAGACCCGCGACCTGCACCGTTATCTGGCCAATAACAAGGATGTTACTGACTTTCTGCTTACCGGTGGTGACCCTATGGTCATGAAAACCAACCTCCTCAAGGAATATATAAAACCATTATTGCAGCCCCAATTCGAGCACATACATACCATCCGCATAGGAACCAAGTCCCTGACCTACTGGCCATATCGCTACGTAAGTGATGGCGATGCTGACGATCTTTTGAGACTGATGGAGCGTATGATAAGGGGTGGCAAACACGTGGCTATCATGGCCCATTACAACCACTGGCAGGAAATGGAAACACCTATAGCCCGGAAAGCCATCCGACGGATATGTGACACCGGAGCAATCATACGAAGTCAGAGTCCCGTAGTAGCATACATAAACGATGACCCTGAAGTCTGGGCGCGCATGTGGCGCACGCAGGTACGCCTTGGAATTGTCCCTTACTATATGTTCATAGTACGCAATACCGGTGCCTGTAATTACTTCGAAGTGCCTTTAGCCAAGGCCTATGAGATATATCACAATGCCCTTCTAAAGGTATCAGGATTGGGACGCACGGTCCGCGGACCCTCCATGAGCGCCGGGCCTGGCAAGATAGAGATCCAGGGTATTGCGGAAATCAACAATGAAAAGGTCTTTGTGCTGCGTTTTATCCAGGGCCGTAATCCGGACTGGATACAGCGTCCATTTTTTGCACGCTTTGATCCTGAAGCCACCTGGCTGAATCATCTCCGCCCGGCATTCGGTGCTGAGAAATTCTTCTACGAAGATGAATATCAAGCCATTTGTGAAAGGGAGCGAAGCCTTGAAGTCCCATCGGTGGAGACTGCCTGAACAAATCATTTTAAGTGCAGGCCGGACAAGAAAACCACATCACAACTTTGCGGCCCTGCCTGGACCTCTTTGCTCCTATTGACGAGGGATTGCTGAAAAAGGCTGTCAGCAATGCACTGGAGTGCCTTGAAAAACCGCAAGCCCTCACCGTGGTCGTCAATGATCCCCAACGCCAGACTGACAGTCTAAGGGTACTTAAGGTCCTTAGCCATTTAATTGATCCGGCTTGCATTCGAATCCTGGTTGCCACCGGTACGCACCGCTATTCTTCACAGAAAATGCGCGGTTTTGAGCTTAAACTGGTCCGGGGTCTGTCAATTAAGGAGATTCAATGGCACAATAGTCGAAGCGATGAACTGGTCCCAGTCAGGCCGAACGGATGGAGAGCACACCCATGGCTTATTGAAGACAGGCCTGTACTGGGCATCGGAAGCGTTGAGCCGCATTACTTTGCCGGATTCACAGGCGTGCACAAGACACTTACCATCGGCTGTGCTTCTTATGAGGACGTGGAATCCAATCACGCAAATACCCTTCTTCCCGGCTGCTGCCCCGGCCGCCTCGCAGGCAATCCCGTCTTTGAAGGCATTTTACAGATGCTGGAGGACCTGGCCGTCTCGCAGCGTCTGGCAGGTGTAAACCTTGTCCAGGTCGGCAGCACGATCATTGCTGCCGCAGGGGGCATACCGCTAGAGGTCCTTGAAGCCCTCACATCGACCGCTCAGGATGTCTTTATTCAGCAAATTGACGTCCCTGCCGACGCAATCATCGTAGAAGCCGCCGGCCCGCTTGGACAAAGCTTATACCAGGCAGACAAGGCCATAATGAACAACCAATGGGCTGTCCGTAACGGCGGCGTGATCATCCTGGTGGCCCCTTGCGAGAACGGTATCGGACAGGACCACTTTGTAAAACTGCTTATTAAGGCACCCACCGCCGCGGCAGCAAAGGACATAGTCAGCCGCCGCGGATACAGGCTGGGCGACCACAAGGCCATTGGGATGCGAATGCTGACCGATCCTAATTGCCGGGCCGTAAAGGTATTTGCGGTCAGCAAGGGCCTCTCGCAGGCCGACACAGTCGCACTAGGCATAACCAAAGCCACGAGTGTGGATCAGGCCCTTTCTGCTGCGGGAATCGACCCAAACCGTCATCGCGTCTATCGAATCATGAATGCAGGCAATCTTTGCGTCCTTGCAAAGATTGACGCCCATGGAATCAGTAGCCGGAATTGAGTGAAATGCTTTCGGATGCAGGTTCAATTCCCTCTGCCTCCACCATCTTTTGAGAATATTATATTACAGTTTTGATATCAGATGGTTCCAATTGTTAATCTGGAATGGATTCGTATAATATGTGCAAATTACATTAATGGAGCAATAATATGATACATCAAAATGTTATTACCGATTTCTGTCAGAAGGAATATTTTCCTGAAGTCGATTCATCCGCCTGCATCCATCCGGTTGCGGCCGTAATTGGTCATGTATTTATAGGTAAAAGAGTTATGGTTGCACCTTTTGCCTCAGTGCGAGGTGATGAAGGCCAGCCGATCTTTGTCGGGGATGATTCAAATGTGCAAGATGGGGTGATCCTCCATGCATTGGAAACAGAGCACAATGGCCATCCAATTGAGGAAAATCTAGTTGAGGCCGAGGGGGAAAAGTATTCGGTTTACGTAGGCAAGAGGGTCTCCCTGGCTCATCAGGTTCAGATTCATGGCCCTGCGTATATAGGGGATGATACATTTGTCGGGATGAAGACACTGGTATTCAGGGCAAAAGTGGGAAATAACAGCGTAATCGAACCCGGATGCATCGTTATGGCAGTTACTGTTGCAGATGGACGCTATGTGCCTGCAGGAACAGTGCTGAAAACTCAAAAGGACGCTGACAACCTGCCAGTGGTTACCGACGACTATCCCCTTAAGCATCTTAATAAAGGGGTAGTGTATGTAAATACCAGCCTTGCAGATGGATATAACAAGATCGATTTAAATAGTTAGCGCCTGAATGAAAAGTCCTCCGAGATACACGACTCGTACCGCCTGATAAGCATATACAACAAAGTTTTTTGCCTTGCCGGGAATTTTTTCCTTGACGTCATTATTTGGATATATTAAAAACCGGTTGAATACTCAGTCTAATTTAGAAGGTCTGGCAAAAGCTGAGCGATTAGCTGTTAGCCATTAGCGTTTAGCTTTGAAAAATCAGGGTATTACGTTAATTAGAAATAACACCTAATAGGTGAAGGTTTGTAATAGCAAAACATCCTGTAATCATTAAATTAATAGCTAACCGCTAAAGGCTAATAGCTTAATTTAGATAAATAATATGTCCAAAAAAGATACGATATTGCAGGCCGCGACAAGGCTCTTTTCGGAAAAAGGGTTCAAAGAGACATCCATTGCTGAGCTCTCCAAGACGACAGGCGCTGCTGAGGGGACGATCTTTTATCATTTTAAAAATAAGGAAGACATTTTTCTCTCCATCCTTGAGGACACCAGAAATAGAGTCATAGAGGAGTTTGAGCGGTATCTAAAAGAAGGAAAGTTTGATAGCGGTCTGGACATGATAGAGGGCGCTACCTCCTTTTACTTCTATCTGGCCGGAATGATGGAAGAACAGTTTCTTCTTCTGCACCGTCGCCATCCGCATGAACTCGCCGAGGTTAATCCCGTGTGCAGGGAACATCTCGAGGCCATTTATAATTGTTTTGTAAATGGTTTCGAACAGGCCATTCTCCTCGGGCAAAAGGATGGGTCCATAAGGAAAATGTCTTCAAAAAAGACCTCGCTGATCATCTTTTCTATGGTGGACGGCCTGGTGCGGTTCAAGACCTATAACCTTTACGATGCAGGCGCCCTCCACAAGGAATTTATTGAGTTGTGCCGCAGGATGTTACAGAAAAAATAGATTCAGGAGCAGGTGTTTCCAATGCTGACAAAAATCTTTCCATTTATCGGCTGGTTTATCGGCTACGATTTTGGCAGTTTCAGAGATGACGCCCTCTCGGGCCTTACTGTTGCAATGGTGCTTATTCCCCAATCCATGGCCTATGCGCAGTTAGCAGGGCTGCCGCCATACTACGGGCTTTATGCCGCATTCCTGCCGCCCATGATTGCGTCCCTGTTCGGCTCGAGTCGTCAGTTGGCCACAGGCCCTGTGGCGGTTGTATCGCTGATGACCGCCGCATCCCTTGAACCGTTGGCCACGACAGGCACAGAGGGCTACATTGCCTATGCCCTCTTGCTGGCCCTCATGGTTGGCCTGTTTCAGTTCATTCTTGGCGTACTCAGGCTCGGACTTGTGGTCAATCTCCTCTCACACCCAGTGGTCAACGGGTTTACAAATGCTGCATCCATTGTCATTGCCACATCACAGTTGTCCAAGCTGTTTGGTGTCTATGTGGATAAGGCCGAACACCATTATGGTACGATCATCAGGGTCGTCCAGGAAGCAATCCACTATACCCATTGGCCCACATTGTTTCTTGGCGCACTTGCCTTTGCCATCATGTACGGACTCAGGCGAATTGCACCCAAGATCCCAAATGTGCTCGTAGCCGTGGCAATAACAACGGTCATCTCCTGGGCCATTGGGTTTCAGCACAACGCAAATGTTGACATTTTGGCCATCGAGTGCCCCAGGGTACATGAACTTGTTCAGAGTTTTAATGAGGCTGTAAACAGCATGACGCCACTGGCCGAAGAGCGAACCAAAATCGCCAAGGCCCTGGATGAGGCCAAGAGCGCCCACAACACTATAGGCATTCTTGACGCAGAGCGTGACGCAAGTGTCATAGCAGTCAAGATGGAGGAGATCAAAGAGGAAAGCCACGTCTACAGGACGGAGCTTAGGCAATATCTGTTCAGCGGTGTGGAGCAACCCGACGGTTCGCTGAGGTTCTATCCGAAGGAGGAAACTCCTGACGGTGTCCAGAGTGACGGCCGCACATGGCGCATCAAGGTGGGCAACAAGCTGCTAAAGACCGACAAGCTGGTCATGATGGGGGGCGGCAAAGTGGTTGGAGTAATACCTGAGGGGCTGCCTTCTTTCACAGTGCCGAAACTGGACATGAAGATCTTGTTTCAACTCATGCCCTTTGCAGTCATCATTTCGCTTCTGGGCTTCATGGAGGCCATTGCAATTGCCAAGGCCATTGCCGGCAAGACAGGCCAGCGTCTCGATCCCAACCAGGAACTCATCGGCCAGGGGCTGGGTAACATCTTAGGTGCTGTCGGCAGCAGTTATCCTGTTTCCGGCTCTTTCTCGAGGTCTGCGGTCAACTTTCAGGCCGGAGCGATCTCAGGTCTGTCCGCCGTGTTTACCAGCGCGGCCGTGGTTATCACGCTCCTATTTTTCACGCCGCTTCTTTATCACCTGCCCCAATCCGTGCTGGCCGCGGTCATAATGATGGCGGTCCTCGGCCTGATAAATGTCTCCGGTTTTATTCACGCCTGGAAGGCCCAGTGGTATGATGGTGTTATTTCAATATTAAGCTTTGTCGTCACACTCGCCCTGGCGCCACATCTGGAGAAAGGCATCGAGCTTGGCGTGGCCCTCTCGCTTATGGTCTTTATATATAAGAGTATGCGGCCTACTGTGGCATCCCTGGCCAAACACGAGGACAAATCCCTGCGCGATGCCATGGTCTTCGGTCTAAAGCAATGCAAGTATATTGCTGTAATCCGCTTTGACGGCCCGCTCTTCTTTGCCAATGCCAGCTATCTGGAAGATCAGATCATGGAGCGTAGGCAGAGCATGAAATACCTCAGGCATATCATTATAGTATCTAACGGCATTAATGATATTGACGCATCGGGTGAAGAGACCTTATCATTACTGGTAGACAGGGTCAGGGCTGCGGGCATAGACATCTCTTTCAGCGGTGTTAATGAGTCGGTCATAAAGGTATTGGAGCGCACATACTTGCTGGAAAAGATCGGCGAAGACCACATTTACTCGACTTTGGAAATAGCCATCCGCGCTATCCACCCTCATGAGCATGTGGACGACGTGGACAAAACCTGTCCGCTTACAGATGTTTGCAGACTAACCCATGCATAGCTAAAAAAGGGAGTTAGATATGTCTGTCATCACAGTATTTAGTGGTAATTTTTGCAAAGAAGACCCGGTAGTCCTGGAAGTAACCAGCAGCACAGGCTATAAGCTTGTCACCGACAAGGTTCTTATAAGCGATGCGAGCAGGCTTTCCGGCATGGGCGAAGGCAAGATAGAACGGGCCTTCTCAGCCACGACATCGGTATTCAACAAGTTCACCCACGAAAAGGAACGCGCGATTGCCTATCTCAGGCTCGCTCTGGCAGAGACGCTCTCAGACGACGATCTTTTTATCCAAGGGTTCGCCGGTCAGCTCATACCCAAAGAGGTAAGTCACGTGCTCCGGGTCTGCCTTATTGCAGACCTGAAGTTCAGGACCAAAGTGGCTGCTGAAGAACAGGGACTGTCTGAAAAAGACGCTGTCAAGCTCATACACAACGAAGACAATGACCGGGCCGCATGGGTCAATGCATTGTTCGGCAACAAAGATCCCTGGGCCGCTTCACTCTATGACATAGTCATTCCCATGGACAAGAAAGACGTAGCGGAAGCGGCGGCGCTTATCGTAAAGAATCTGGATAGCGACGTGGTCAAAACAACGGAGAGTTCGAGAAAGGCGGTTGAGGATTTCATTCTTGCAGCCAATACCGAAGTGGCCCTGGTCAAAGAGGGACACACAGCGGGAGTAAATGTCAAGGATGGTTCGGTCACCCTGACCATCAACAAGCACGTCCTGATGTTGAGCAGGCTTGAGGAAGAACTCAAATCCATCGTCAGCAGGGTGCCTGGCGTCAAGTCCGTAGACACGAAAGTGGGCAGAGGCTTTCACAAGGCAGACGTATACCGGAAAGTAGACCTTGAGGCGCCGTCAAAGGTACTGCTCGTGGATGACGAGCGCGAGTTTGTCCAGACCCTGTCCGAGCGGCTGATCATGCGAGAAATGGGCTCGGCCGTAACCTACGACGGAGAATCTGCTCTTAAATTGGTGAGCAAGGACGAGCCGGAGGTCATGATCCTGGACCTCAAGATGCCGGGTATTGACGGCATTGAGGTCCTGCGACGTGTAAAGGAGACCCGACCGGAGATCGAGGTCATCATCCTCACCGGACACGGTTCTGAGGCCGACAGGAAGGTATGCATGGACCTCGGCGCATTTGCCTATCTGCACAAGCCGGTGGATATCGATCTACTGAGTGAATCGCTCAAGAAGGCCAACGAGAAGATTCGTCAGAAAAAGGCTGCAATGAGCTAGTTTTTGTCAGAAAATAGCCTTTCTTCATAAATTTAACATCAAACTACCGCAGGCGGCACTCCAGGAGTGATTCCTGCAATATATTTATGTTGTATCGGCGCAGTACTTGAATATAAAAATGTTCACAGTATAATTCCCCCTTGCAAATTTTTTTGTTCGATCCTCAACTGTAATAGCAGTCATTTGGATTTGGCTATGTCGATATTAGAAAAACTAAGACCGAAATTTTGGAACCATGTTCCCCGGGATATCCCTAAGTCCAAGGACCAGTTCAACTTCCGGCGCATCTGGAATCTTGCGGTCCTTCTTACGGCCGGAGTCGCCCTCTTACCTCTGACTATCATGACTGTTATCCACTACCAGGTAACGCAGAATGCCATCGAGTCTGAAATACATAATCACACATACAGACTTGTGCGTAATACCTGGGGGACCGTTTCGTATTTTCTGGGTGAACGTAGGACAGTGCTGGACTTAATAGCCCAGGACACCACCTTTGAGGAATTGAACGATCCATCTCATCTCTCCGCAATTCTGAAAAACCTGAAAAGGAGACTTGGTGGCCTCGTGGACCTCGGGGTTGTCAATTCCTCGGGCAGACAGACATCTTATGCAGGGCCATATAAACTTACGAATGTAGACTACAGCGACCAGAAGTGGTTTAAGGAAGTCATGGAAAGCGGCGTGTACACCAGCGACTTGTTTCTGGGACTCCGGAACATACCGCATATTGTCATTGCGGGCAAGTACGGCCTGACAGGCGGCTCCTTCTATGTACTTAGGGCTACCCTGGATATCGATACGGTTAACAACGCGCTTTACCGGCTCGAATTGAGCGGGTTTGGCGATGCATTCATCATTAACAAGGAGGGAATACTCCAGACCCCGTCCCGCTATCACGGCGAGGTCCTCAACAAGATCTCTCTATCTGTCCCGGTGTATTCCTCAAAAGCGCAAGTACTCGATGACAAAGACCCCAAGGGAGAACCGCTTATTGTCGGCTATGCCTATATATCCGACACCCCCTTCATCCTGATGATTGTCCAGAAGAAGGGTGAACTCCTGAAGCCCTGGTACAAAATACGCATGGAGCTCATCTGGTTTCTGGTGATCAGTATCACAGTTATACTGCTTGTGACCTTGGGCGTAGTCACCTACCTGGTAAACAGAATATATGTGGCGGACCAGGAGCGTGCCATGAGCCTGCATCATATGGAGTACTCCAACAGGTTGGCCTCCATTGGGCGGTTGGCCGCAGGCGTGGCCCATGAGATCAACAATCCCCTGGCCATTATCAACGAGAAGGCTGGACTCATTAAGGATATGTTCACCTATAAAGAGATGTATTCAGAAGATAAGAAGCTGATCGGCCTTGTGGACTCGATCATCTCTTCAGTAAATCGGTGCGGGACTATTACAAAGAGGCTTTTGGGATTTGCGCGGCACATGGACGTCAGTATCCAGCCCGTCAACCTGGGAGAGGTCATTCACGAGGTCCTGGGCTTCCTGGAAAAGGAGGCCGAATACAGGTCCATCACGGTCTCAGTGGATGTGCCTGACGATATCCCCCAATTCGAAAGTGACCGGGGCAAGCTGCAGCAGATTTTTCTCAACCTGGTCAACAATGCCTTTGCAGCCATGGAAGAAGGCGGACGTCTGGATATAAAAGTCAGACGCAAAGATGAGGACTCTATTTGGGCCACTGTAAGTGATACAGGCTGCGGAATCCCGAAGGCGGACTTTGAACGTATCTTCTGTCCATTTTTCTCCACAAAGACGAAAAAGGGCGGGACAGGTCTCGGCCTGTCCATTACATGCGGTCTTGTCCAGGAAATCGGTGGCGATATCGACGTACATAGCGAGGTGGGAAAGGGAACGAGTTTTGTCATTACCTTGCCGCTAAAACGAAAGAAAGAGGGGAAGTAAGACTTATGCGCATATTATTGGTGGATGACGAGAGAGAATTGGTCTCAACCCTGGCGGAGCGTCTTTCCTTCAGGGGAATCGATGCGGACTGGGTTATCAGCGGAGAGGATGCACTTAAAAAGGCAGAGACCGAGACCTATGACCTTGCCGTACTGGATGTCAAGATGCCCAGGATCAGCGGCATTAAACTGAAGGGTATGCTGGAGGCAAAATATCCTGACATGAAATTTATCTTTATGACCGGGCATGGGTCAGAAGATGATTTCAGGGCCGGTTCCGCCAATGCTTACTACCTGGTGAAACCGATTGGTATCGAGGCCCTTGTCAGTAAGATAAATGAGGCCCTCGCCCTTGACACATAAATGGTTTAGTGGTATCAACTTGCCGTCCATAGGACGGCTGTGAGTAGCTCATGAAATCAATAACTCCCTTGCCATTATCAACGAAAAGGCCGGACTCATTAAGGATATGTTCACTTTTAAAAATGAAATTCATTTTTTATGACAGGCCATGGTCCTGCTGAGGTCATAGAGGAATAAACGGGGTTGGTATGAGCTATCAATGGGATATTCTTGGTGAAGAGGCGCTGCAATTTTTTGGAAAGATGTCAGCCTCCATCTCCCACGAGATCAAAAACGTCTTGGCTGTTGTTAACGAAAACGCAGGACTTATACAGGATTATATTTCAATGCATGAGAGGGGAATTCCTATCGATCCGGAGCAACTGAAAAGTGTGTCCCAGATGATCACGAAGCAGGTCCGAAGGGCAGACACCATCATGAGAAACATGAGCAAATTTGCCCATAGCACAGACCAACTAGTAAAGATGGAAAGTCTAGATGATATCCTGGATGTCGTGACAAACCTTGCTAATAGATTCGCCACCATGCGGGAGATCACTCTGGAAAAAATGCCTTCTGAGGGACCAGTGAAGATCAAGGCAAATCCCTTTTTCCTGGAAAATCTCATATGGCTGTGCCTTGAATTCGCCATGGATGCAGTTGGGCCGGAAAAAACGGTCCGACTGCTTGCCAAGGAAATAGACAACAGCGCTCAGATTACATTTTCCCAACTGGGCAATCTAGTGGTAATGCCGCTAGAGACATTCCCTGGCAAACGGGTGGAAGCATTGCTTTCTGCGATCCAGGGTGATATCACTGTTGATACTCAGGCAGGGACAATAAGCATCTCATTGCCGGTTTGATATAATACAATTGATATAATATAATAATATTGTCTTATTTAAAGGCTTATAACCAAAAAAACTCAAGGAGATCAAGTCATGACGAACGCTCAATCAACTCCTTCACAGATCAAACTTCTTGTCGTTGATGATGAAGTAGACTTCCTCAACACCCTCTCGCAACGGCTTGAATCGAGGGATTTCCAATGCACCACTGCCTCAAACGGAAATCAGGCCATTCAGGAAGCCAAAACAGGCGGCTTCGACGTGGCCATCCTGGACTTGAAAATGCCCGGGATGGATGGTCAGGAACTCCTCAAGATACTGAAGGAAAAACACAAGTTTTTAGAGATCATAATGCTTACAGGCTATCCCTCTGTAGAATCCGCAGTTGAATGCACCAAACTGGGCGCTTTTGGCTATCTGGAAAAGCCCTATGATTTAGAAAAGCTCCTGGGAGTGCTCAAAGATGCTTATGAGACTAGACTTAAGAAAAAATTTCCGCACGACCAGAAGCGGATGAAGGAATTAGAAACTCTTGCCAGTGGTGAACCCATGGCTGCCCTCAGAGCGATGATGCGTTTGGACGACCTTGAGAAATAGAAATATCTGAAAATGTAAATATTCGGTTAACCCATGCCCTCTTGATCTGAAAAGAGCATGGGTTGGCTGCATGTCCTGACCCTGCGGCCCCGCCTGGACCTCTTCCTCCTATTAACGATGAATTGCTGAAAAAGACTGTCAGCAATGCACTCACCCACCCATTTAATCAACATTAGATTTTCGGTAAACCTTGAACCCCTGAACCGTTACCTTTGTTAATGCTTTACAACCGAGCCTCTTCCAATCATTCTTGACAGCTTCGGCCACAAACTGTTTATTCTAATAGAAAACCTTGCCATTTGGGTAAGGCATTGCCATTTGAATGACTGATTCAAATTCTGCCGAAACCGTGATGTACTATTAAAAGGAGTAGGCATTTCCTTGTGCCACATTATTTTTCCTAATTGCCTGGAAATAATTTCCAGTCAGCGGAGGTTGAAATGTTCACAGAAACAGAAAAGGAGAGAGAGGTAAAAAAACTCATAGATGAACACGTTAAAAAGGTAGGGGAATGCCTGGGCTGTTTTGAGAGTTGTTTTGAGGCCTATTTTCTAGAGGAGTTTGCTAAAGCCCGAAAGATTCATGACAACTGCGACCATACTGAGACCGAAGCCGATGTGCAGCGCAGAGAGATTGGCGACCACCTTTTCTCAGGGGCCTTCCTCCCTATTGAGCGAAAAGATATCTATATGATGACCGATTGTGTGGATGAGATTGCCAACAAGGCCGAAACAGCCTGTGATGTGGTGATATATCAAAGCCCGGAGGTCCCGGAGGCCTACGTGAAGACCCTCCGCGAGATTATTGAGACCATAATGAAGATGTTTTGTATTTTTCAAGATGCTGTGAGGCTCTATGAACCCTATGACTCTTTGCAGGCACATGACGTCCTTGCTGCCATTAAGGAAAAGATAAGAGCCATTAGCGTTATGGAATCAGAGATCGACAAAAAGGAGGAGGCCCTGTTGATGACCATTTTCCACTCCGATCTTCCTCTTGCCAACAAGATCCAGATGGATCTATTCTTCCGAAGGGTTGCTGAAATCTCGGACGTGATAGAAGATGCGGCTGATCGTCTTTATGTCCTTGTGATTCGCGAGAGGATATGAAGTATGCCAAAAAAGGTAATATTTGAGTGTCTATCTTTGCCTTGACGGCCTTTCCGGTACTGCTTTTCAAAACTCCTTTCCCCCGGGCCAGAACAGATCAAAAGGTTGAAATTTTCTTTGAGTCCCTCCGGAGAGGTGAATCCCCATGAAGGCCATCCTGTTGCAGGTCTTTGGAGGACTCGGGCTCTTTCTTTTCGGCCTTCACCTCATGAGCGACAGCCTCCAGAGGGTGGTTGGTGACAGGATGAAAAGGGGGCTGGGGACCATTACGAGACGTCCTGTTTATGGTTTACTCCTTGGCACTATCGTAACCGGAATTATCCAGAGCAGCAGCGCCACCACTGTCATGGTTGTTGGTCTCATCAATGCGGGACTTATGAATTTTTTCCAGTCCATAGGAGTAATCCTTGGGGCGAATATAGGGACCACGGTAACAGCCCAACTTGTTGCCTTTAACCCTGAACAATGGGCCCTTCCGGCCATAGGGCTGGGCATGGTCCTGCATCTGTTCTTTAAGAACGCCAGGGTCAAGACTAGCGGATTGATCCTGCTTGGTTTTGGAATACTGTTTCTGGGCCTTGTTCTTATGAAAAAGGCGATCCCTGCTGAGTCGCACCAAATTATTAAGGATCTCTTTTTGTTGAGCAGCGGCAGCCTGAAGGGAATTCTGATAGGTTTAACAGTAGGGACAGTTACCACAGCAATTGTCCAGAGCAGCAGCATTACCGTGAGCATTCTGGTCATGCTTGCGTCCCAGGGCATGGTGGGTGATTTGAAAGAAGCGATCCCCCTGATCCTGGGCTGCAATATCGGAACCTGCGTAACAGCGCTCATTGCGAGCATTGGTACTAATGTAGAATCTAAACGTGCGGCGATTTCGCATACTTTTTTTAATTT